>NZ_JARAUO010000053.1:0-49626 GCF_033792105.1 Streptomyces sp. WI03-4A | reverse complement strand
CTTCCTTTGTACTCACCCTCTCGGGCTTTCCTCCGGGCGCTTCCCTTCGGTCTTGCGTTTCCGACTCTATCAGATCTTTTCTCGATCCGATTTCCTCGGCGCTTTCCAGGTCTTCGCTCTCGCGTTTCCCTTTCCGGCAGTTCCGACTTTATCAGAAGTTCTGAGCCGGATTTCCCACCCCGTCCGGGGAACCGTGGTCCAGGGCTGAAGCACTGGGGTTCCCGCTCGGGCGGAGACGTAAACGTACTGGAGCGGGGCGCCCCGATGCAAATCGAGGCGCCCCGCTCCCAGTTCAAGCTGACGAGGGGTCAGACCTCCACGACGACCGGGAGGATCATCGGCCTGCGGCGGTAGGTGTCGGAGACCCACTTGCCGAGGGTGCGGCGGATGAGTTGCTGGAGCTGGTGGGGCTCCACGACGCCGTCCTGCGCGGACCGCTCCAGGACCTCGGTGATCTTCGGCAGGACGGCCGCGAAGGCCGAGTCCTCGATACCGGAGCCGCGGGCCTGGACGTGCGGACCACCGGTGATCTTGCCGGTGGAGGAGTCCACGACCACGAAGACCGAGATGATGCCCTCGTCGCCGAGGATCTTGCGGTCCTTCAGGGCCGGCTCGCCTACGTCGCCGACGGACAGGCCGTCGACGTAGACGTATCCCGCCTGGACCTTGCCCGAGATCTTGGCCTTGCCCTCGATCAGGTCGACCACGACGCCGTCCTCGGCGATGACGATCCGATCGTGCGGGACGCCCGTCAGGGCACCCAGCTCGGCGTTGGCGCGCAGGTGACGCCATTCGCCGTGGACCGGCATCAGGTTCTTCGGGCGGCAGATGTTGTAGAAGTACAGCAGCTCGCCCGCGGACGCGTGGCCGGAGACGTGCACCTTGGCGTTGCCCTTGTGGACGACGTTGGCGCCCCAGCGGGTCAGGCCGTTGATCACGCGGTAGACCGCGTTCTCGTTGCCCGGGATGAGGGACGAGGCCAGGATGACCGTGTCGCCGTCGACGATGCGGATCTGGTGGTCGCGGTTGGCCATGCGGGACAGGGCCGCCATCGGCTCGCCCTGGGAACCCGTGCAGACCAGCACCACCTCGTGGTCGGGCAGGTCGTCCAGCGTCTTGACGTCCACCACGAGGCCCGGCCGGACCTTCAGGTAGCCGAGGTCCCGGGCGATGCCCATGTTGCGGACCATGGAGCGGCCGACGAAGGCGACCCTGCGGCCGTACTCGTGCGCCGCGTCCAGGATCTGCTGGATGCGGTGGACGTGACTGGCGAAGCTCGCCACGATGATCCGCTTTTGGGCGCCGGCGAAGACCTGGCGCAGGACGTTGGAGATGTCCCGCTCGGGCGGGACGAAGCCCGGCACCTCGGCGTTCGTGGAGTCGGCGAGCAGGAGGTCGATGCCCTCCTCGCTCAGCCGGGCGAACGCGTGCAGGTCGGTGAGGCGGTGGTCCAGCGGGAGCTGGTCCATCTTGAAGTCACCGGTGTGCACCACCATGCCGGCGGGGGTGCGGATGGCGACCGCCAGGGCGTCCGGGATGGAGTGGTTGACCGCGACGAACTCGCAGTCGAAGGGGCCGACGCGCTCGCGGTTCCCCTCCGCCACCTCCAGGGTGTACGGCCGGATCCGGTGCTCCTGCAGCTTGGCCTCGATGAGGGCCAGGGTCAGCTTGGAGCCGATCAGCGGGATGTCCGGCTTCTCGCGGAGCAGGAAGGGGACACCGCCGATGTGGTCCTCGTGGCCGTGCGTGAGGACGATGCCCTCGATGTCGTCGAGGCGGTCCCGGATGGACGAGAAGTCCGGCAGGATCAGGTCGATTCCGGGCTGCTCCTCCTCGGGGAAGAGCACTCCGCAGTCGACGATCAGCAGGCGGCCGCCGTATTCGAAGACCGTCATGTTGCGGCCGATCTCGCCGAGACCGCCGAGCGGGGTGACCCGCAGGCCGCCCTCCGTCAGCGGCGGGGGCGAGCCGAGTTCAGGATGCGGATGACTCAAAAGACTCTCCTCACCACGCGCGCCACGTACCGGTAGGGCACGTGGCGCGCATGACGTTCGTGCAGAAGCAGTTGTCGTTGTGGGATGCGGGCACCGGTGGCCTGCGTATGCGGTTGTTGTTCAGTTGTGAAGCCCGGGTGGTGCGAAGTCTGTTGTCAGAGCTGTACCCCGCCGGCGGCAAGATCGATCTTGAGCTGGGCGATCTCCTCGGCCGAGCACTCGACCATGGGGGCGCGCAGCGGTCCGGCGGGCAGGCCCTGGAGGGCGAGTGCCGCCTTGGTGGTCATGACGCCCTGGGTGCGGAACATGCCCGTGTAGACCGGGAGCAGCTTCTGGTGGATCTCGGTGGCCTTGACGACGTCGCCCGAGGTGTACGCGTCGACGAGGGCGCGCAGGTCGGGGGTGACGAGGTGGCCGACGACCGAGACGAAGCCGACGGCGCCCACCGACAGCAGGGGCAGGTTCAGCATGTCGTCGCCCGAGTACCAGGCGAGGCCGGACTGGGCGATGGCCCAGCCGGCGCGGCCGAGGTCGCCCTTGGCGTCCTTGTTGGCGACGATCCGCGGGTGCTCGGCGAGGCGGACGAGCGTCTCGGTGTTGATCGGGACGCCGCTGCGGCCGGGGATGTCGTAGAGCATGACCGGCAGGCCGGTGGTGTCCGCGACGGCCGTGAAGTGCCGGTACAGGCCCTCCTGCGGGGGCTTGTTGTAGTACGGCGTGACGACCAGCAGGCCGTGTGCGCCGGCGCGCTCGGCCTCGCGGGCGAGCTGGATGCTGTGGTGGGTGTCGTTGGTGCCGACTCCGGCCACGACGTGGGCGCGGTCGCCGACCGCTTCGACCACGGCTCGTACCAGGTCCGATTTCTCCGCGTCGCTGGTGGTGGGGGACTCGCCGGTGGTCCCGTTGACGATCAGGCCGTCGTTGCCTGCGTCCACCAGGTGGGCGGCGAGCCGCTGCGCGCCGTCGAGGTCGAGTGCGCCGTCCGCCGTGAAGGGCGTGACCATGGCGGTGAGGACCCGCCCGAAGGGGGTCTGCGGAGTCGAGGTCGGAGCCATGGGTAACACGCTACTCGGTGCTCAATGCGTGGTCTGCCCTCGGGGTGCCGGGAAAGTCAGGACAAATAAGGAGCCCGGCACTGCCTGCTCGGGGGTTCAAGCAGTGCCGGGTCCGTTTGATCAGGCTAGATGAACTTCTCTAAATGCCGCAATACGGACACTTCGCCAGGCTGACCCGTACATCCGTTCCGCGTGGGGAACGGACCGCGTCAGGGGGCCACGCGGCCGTTGCCGTTGAAGGCGGCGTAGGTGAGCGGCATGAGCCGGGCCCACTCCGCCTCCATCTTCTCGCCGACCATCTCGATCTCCCGCTGCGGGAAGGACGGCACCTTGGCCAGCTCGTGCTGGGTGCGCAGGCCGAGGAAGTGCATCAGCGAGCGGGCGTTGCACGTGGCGTACATCGAGGAGAAGAGGCCCACCGGCAGGACCGAGCGGGCGACCTCCCGGGCCACGCCCTCGGCGAGGAGCTTCTGGTAGGCCGCGTACGCCTGCTCGTAGGACTCCTCCAGGGTGCCGCGCACGGCCTCGTGCTGGGCCGGGGTGCCCTCGACGAAGACGTACTTGCCCGGGCGGCCCTCCTGCACGAGCTTGCGGGAGGTGTCGGGGACGTAGAAGACCGGCTCGAGCTCCCGGTAGCGGCCCGACTCCTCGTTGTACGACCAGCCGACCCGGTGCCGCATGAACTCGCGGAACACGAAGATGGGGGCGCTGATGAAGAAGGTCATCGAGTTGTGCTCGAACGGGCTGCCGTGCCGGTCCCGCATCAGGTAGTTGATCAGTCCCCTGGAGCGCTCGGGGTCCTTCTTCAGCTCGTCCAGGGACTGCTCACCGAGCGTGGAGACGCGGGCGGCGAAGAGGACGTCGGCATCCGAAGCGCTGGACTTCACGAGTTCGACGGTGACGTCACTGCGCAGGGTGAGCGACTCGGGGGTGGTCACGGGGGTCCTTCCCATCACTTCTTCAGGTTCGCGCCCACTGTACGGGGCACCCCTGACAGTCCCGGACAGTGACCTCGCCCCGGATTTTTTCGGACATGGGCACCTTTTGCGCCACTCGAGCGTCTGTACCGGTGAGGTCCGCACATTCGGTCCCGAGGAGACGTACCACCATGTTCCGTAGGCGTGAGCCCGTGCCCTTCGCCTTCCTGGCCGAGGCGGACAGGTTCCGCAGCAATGTCGCTCCCCCGCCCCGCCGGCGGGCTTCCGTGGGCGAGACGGCCGGTCGCTGGCTGCTGGGACTCACCATCGTCGCCGGGCTCGTCGGCTCGGTCGTCCTGGGCACCCCCGCGCTGTCCACACCGTCCGGCACGCCGTCCCCGCAGTCCCAGGCGTCGCAGGGGCACTGACTCTTCCGGCCGCCCACGGGTGGTGAGCGGGAACGCGGCCGGATAGCCTCACCGGGCACAGCCCCAGCAAGGATTGAGTGAGGACCAGCCGTGCCCCTGCCCTTCCTGACGGCCGACCGGAGCTTCGAGGCGGCTTCCGAGAGCCCGCTGCCGTACGACGACCGCGACCGCTGGCGGCGCCCCTACCGGCCCGGGCCCTGGCGGGTGGCCGGCGCGGCCCTTGGTCTGCTGCTCTCCTCGTTCATCCTGTTCGGGGCGGTCCTCATCGCGCTGACCGGCTCGGTGCCCGACGCCGTCGTGGTCCTGGTCGTGGCGCTGGCCGTCATCGCGTCCGCGCTGCGCGTGCTGCGCATGGGTGTGTGGGTGAGCGCGCGCGGGCTGCGCCACGTCGGCTTCCTGATGACACGCACGGTGCCCTGGCAGCGGGTGGTCTCGGTGCGCACGGCGCAGCAGCCGGTGCGCTGGCTGGGGCTGCCGCGCACGGTCCAGGGGCAGGCCCTCACGTTCGTACGCAAGGACCGGTCCCCCGACGAGACCGCTCCCCTGATGACCACGCACGGCCTGGACTTCCTGAGCCGTCCCGCCGCCTTCGACCGGGCCGCGGACACCGTGGAGGCGTGGGCGGCGGAGTACCGCCACGGCTGACCTTCGCGGCACGCACGACGAAGGGGCCGGTCCGCCGTGGCGCGGACCGGCCCCTTCGTCGTGCGTGCCTGCCAGGGCCTTGGTGGCGTGTGTGCGTCCCGGGACCTTGGCCGTGCGTGCCCCGGAGCCCTCCGTACGGCTCAGACCTGGACGGATTTGCCGTCGTGCAGCGCGATGGCCCGCTGCATCGCCTTGCGGGCGCGCGGGGTGTCCCGGGCGTCGTGATAGGCGACGGCGAGCCGGAACCAGCTGCGCCAGTCGTCCGGTGCCGCCTCCGTCTCGGCCCTGCGCCTGGCGAACACCTCGTCGGCCGAGTCGCGGTCGATACGGCCGGCCGGGGTGCGCTTCAGCTCGTCGACGGGCAGTCCGCCCTCGGCGTCGAGCTCGGCGGCGAGCTGGTTGGCCCTGCGGACGAACTGGGTGTTCTTCCACAGGAACCACAGCCCGATGACCGGCAGGATGAGCACCGCCACCCCGAAGGTGACGGTGACGACCGTGCCGGACTGGATGAGCAGCACGCCACGGCTGCCGACCAGGACGAAGTAGAACAGCAGAACGGCGGCCGTGACGAGGTAGGTGATCTTCGCGCGCATGACGTCTTCGGGTTCGGCTCGGGTCTCAGCTCAGGTCCAGGAAGTGTTCCAGGCCGAAGGTCAGGCCCGGAGTCGACACCACCCGGCGGGCGCCGAGCAGGATGCCCGGCATGAAACTGCTGTGGTGCAGGGAGTCGTGGCGGACGGTGAGGGTCTCGCCCTCGCCGCCGAGCAGCACCTCCTGGTGGGCCAGGAGGCCGCGCAGACGGACCGCGTGCACCGGGACGCCGTCCACGTCGGCGCCGCGGGCGCCGTCCAGGGCCGTGGTCGTGGCGTCCGGCGCCGGGGCCGTGCCGGCCCGGCGGCGGGCCTCGGCGATGAGCTGGGCCGTGCGCGTGGCGGTCCCGGACGGGGCGTCCACCTTGTTCGGGTGGTGCAGCTCGACGACCTCGACCGACTCGAAGTACGGCGCGGCGATCTGCGCGAACTTCATGGTCAGCACGGCGCCGATGGAGAAGTTCGGCGCGATCAGCACGCCGGTCTCCGGGGACCCGTCGAGCCAGCCCCTCAGCCGCGCGAGGCGCTCGTCGGTCCAGCCCGTCGTCCCGACGACCGCGTGGATGCCGTGGCGCACGCAGAAGTCGAGGTTGTCCATGACCGACGCCGGGGTGGTCAGCTCCACGACCACCTGGGCGCCGGTCTCCGTCAGCGTCTCCAGCTTGTCGCCCCGGCCGAGGGCGGCGACCAGCTCCATGTCCTCGGCGGCCTCGACCGCCCGTACCGCCTCGGACCCGATCCGGCCCTTGGCACCGAGGACCGCCACGCGCAGCTTGCTCATCTCTTGCTTCCTTAGACCGGAGGGGGTTACCGGGGGGTACCGGAGGGGTTAGGCGACCGCGTCGTGCAGCCGCGCGGCCTGCTTGTCCTTCAGCGGGCCGATGACCGACAGCGAGGGGCGCTGTCCCAGGACGTCGCGGGCGACCGACCGGACCTCGTCCGGGGTGACCGCGGCTATCCGGGCCAGCATGTCGTCGACGGACATCTGCTCGCCCCAGCACAGCTCGCTCTTGCCGATACGGTTCATCAGCGCGCCGGTGTCCTCCAGGCCCAGGACGGTGGAGCCCTGGAGCTGACCGATCGCACGGCCGATCTCGTCGTCGGACAGCCCCTCGGCGGCGACGTGGTCGAGCTCGTCCCGGCAGATCCTCAGCACGTCGTGGACCTGGCTCGGGCGGCAGCCCGCGTACACGCCGAAGAGGCCGCAGTCCGCGAATCCCGAGGTGTAGGAGTACACGCTGTAGGCGAGGCCGCGCTTCTCCCGGACCTCCTGGAAGAGGCGGGAGGACATGCCACCGCCGAGGGCGGTGTTGAGCACGCCCATGGCCCAGCGGCGGTCGTCGGTGCGGGCAAGGCCCGGCATGCCGAGGACGACGTGCGCCTGCTCGGTCTTGCGGCCCAGCAGTTCGACCTTGCCGGCCGTGCGCAGCCGGCGGCTGCCGTCGCGCGGGGCGATGGGCAGCGCCTCCGGGTTGCCCAGGGCGCCGGCCTTCTCGAAGGCCGCGCGGACCTGCCGTACGACCTTGTTGTGGTCGATGTTGCCCGCGCAGGCCACGACGAGGTGCGTCGGGTCGTAGTGCTTGCGGTAGAAGCGGCGGATGCGGTCGGCGGTGAGCGCGTTGACCGTGTCGACCGTGCCGAGGACCGGGCGGCCGAGGGCGTTGTCGCCGAACATGGTGTGCGCGAACAGGTCGTGCACGCAGTCGCCCGGGTCGTCCTCGGTCATGGCGATCTCTTCGAGGATCGCGCCGCGCTCGACGTTGACGTCCTCTTCGAGGATGAGCGAGCCGGTCAGCATGTCGCAGACGACGTCGATGGCGAGCGGCAGGTCGGTGTCGAGCACGCGCGCGTAGTAGCACGTGTACTCCTTGGCCGTGAACGCGTTCATCTCGCCGCCGACCGCGTCGAGGGCGGCGGAGATGTCCAGCGCCGACCTGCGGCCGGTGCCCTTGAAGAGCAGGTGCTCCAGGTAGTGCGTGGCACCGTTCAGCGAGGGCGTCTCGTCGCGGGAGCCCACGTGCGCCCAGATGCCGAAGGTCGCGGAGCGCACCGAGGGCAGGGTCTCGGTGACGATGCGCAGGCCGCCCGGGAGGGTGGTCTTGCGGACCGTGCCGATGCCGTTGGTTCCCTTGATGAGGGTTTGGGTACGGGCGACGGCCCGCGCCTCCGAGGAGGTGCGGGCCGTCGCCTTGGAGCTACGGGACGTCACTGCTCGGCGTCGTCCTTCTTCGTCTCGTCGGAACCTTCCTCGCCCTCGATCACGGGGATGAGGGAGAGCTTGCCGCGGGAGTCGATCTCGGCGATCTCGACCTGGACCTTCTGGCCCACGCCGAGGACGTCCTCGACGTTCTCCACGCGCTTGCCGCCGGCGAGCTTGCGGATCTGCGAGATGTGCAGCAGACCGTCCTTGCCGGGCAGCAGGGAGACGAACGCACCGAAGGTGGTCGTCTTCACGACCGTGCCCAGGTAGCGCTCGCCGACCTCGGGCATCGTCGGGTTGGCGATGCCGTTGATCGTTGCACGGGCGGCCTCGGCGGCCGGGCCGTCGGCGGCACCGATGTAGATGGTGCCGTCGTCCTCGATGGTGATCTCGGCGCCGGTGTCCTCCTGGATCTGGTTGATCATCTTGCCCTTGGGGCCGATGACCTCACCGATCTTGTCCACCGGGATCTTGACGGTGATGATCCGCGGGGCGTTCGGGGACATCTCGTCCGGCGTGTCGATCGCTTCCATCATCACGTCGAGGATGTGGAGGCGGGCGTCACGGGCCTGCTTGAGGGCCGCGGCCAGGACGGAGGCGGGGATGCCGTCCAGCTTGGTGTCGAGCTGGAGGGCGGTCACGAACTCCTTGGTGCCGGCGACCTTGAAGTCCATGTCGCCGAAGGCGTCCTCCGCACCGAGGATGTCGGTGAGGGTGACGTAGTGCGTCTCGCCGTCGATCTCCTGGGAGATGAGGCCCATGGCGATACCGGCGACGGGGGCCTTCAGCGGCACACCGGCGTTCAGCAGCGACATGGTGGAGGCGCACACCGAGCCCATGGACGTCGAGCCGTTGGAGCTCAGCGCCTCGGAGACCTGGCGGATCGCGTAGGGGAACTCCTCGCGCGTCGGCAGGACCGGCACGAGGGCGCGCTCGGCGAGGGCGCCGTGGCCGATCTCGCGGCGCTTCGGGGAGCCGACGCGGCCGGTCTCGCCGGTGGAGTACGGCGGGAAGTTGTAGTTGTGCATGTAGCGCTTGCGGGTCACCGGGGAGAGGGTGTCCAGCTGCTGCTCCATGCGGAGCATGTTGAGGGTGGTGACGCCCAGGATCTGGGTCTCGCCACGCTCGAACACCGCGGAGCCGTGCACGCGCGGGATGGCCTCGACCTCGGCGGCCAGGGTGCGGATGTCGGTGACACCGCGGCCGTCGATGCGCTTCTTCTCCTTGATGACGCGCTCACGGACCAGGGTCTTGGTCAGCGAGCGGTACGCGGCGGAGATCTCCTTCTCGCGGCCCTCGAACTCCGGCAGGAGCTTCTCGGCGGCCAGACCCTTGACGCGGTCCAGCTCGGCCTCGCGCTCCTGCTTGCCGGCGATGGTGAGCGCCTGGGCGAGCTCGGGCTTGACGGCGGCCGTCAGGGCCTCGAGGACGTCGTCCTGGTAGTCCAGGAAGATCGGGAACTCGGCGGTCGGCTTGGCGGCCTTCGACGCGAGGTCGGCCTGGGCCTTGCACAGGACCTTGATGAAGGGCTTCGCGGCCTCGAGACCGGCGGCGACGACCTCCTCGGTCGGCGCCTCGGAGCCGTCCTCGACCAGCTTGATGGTCTTGTCGGTGGCCTCGGCCTCGACCATCATGATCGCGACGTCGCCGTCCTCCAGGACGCGACCGGCGACCACCATGTCGAAGACGGCGTCCTCGAGCTCGGTGTGCGTCGGGAAGGCGACCCACTGGCCGCGGATCAGCGCGACGCGGACGCCGCCGATCGGGCCGGAGAAGGGCAGGCCGGCCAGCTGCGTCGACGCGGACGCGGCATTGATCGCCACGACGTCGTACAGGTGGTCGGGGTTGAGCGCCATGATCGTGGCGACGACCTGGATCTCGTTGCGCAGGCCCTTCTTGAAGGACGGGCGCAGCGGGCGGTCGATCAGGCGGCAGGTGAGGATGGCGTCCTCGGAGGGGCGGCCCTCACGGCGGAAGAAGCTGCCGGGGATCTTGCCGGCGGCGTACATCCGCTCCTCGACGTCCACCGTCAGGGGGAAGAAGTCGAGCTGGTCCTTGGGGTTCTTGGAGGCGGTGGTGGCCGACAGCACCATGGTGTCGTCGTCCAGGTACGCCACGGCGGAGCCGGCGGCCTGCTTGGCCAGGCGGCCCGTCTCGAAGCGGATGGTGCGAGTGCCGAAGGCGCCGTTGTCGATGACGGCCTCGGCGTAGTGGGTCTCGTTCTCCACTAGCGTTTTCTCCGTTACTTGTCGTCTTTCGTCCCTCGGCTGCCCGTGTGGCAGGGGGACGGTGGCGGAGAAGCGCTCCGTGCGGTGCGGGCCGGTCTTCGATCGAAGCACCCGGGGCTCGTTTCCCCCGGGGGCCACTACCGAGGACCGGCGGCGGCTTGGCGCGCTTCTCCCTTTCGTTGTCGTGCTGTGTCGTCCGTAATGCGTTGTGCTACCACACTACAAAGCGTCGGTGACACTCCGCACGTTTCCCCACGTACGGCAAAGGGAGCGGTCCCCAGTCCTACCGGGAACCGCTCCCTTCACGGCGTGTTACTTGGCGCCCGCCGCACCGCGGCGGATGCCCAGGCGGTCGACCAGCGCACGGAAGCGCTGGATGTCCTTCTTCGCCAGGTACTGCAGGAGGCGACGGCGCTGACCGACCAGGATCAGCAGACCACGACGGGAGTGGTGGTCGTGCTTGTGGGTCTTGAGGTGCTCCGTCAGGTCGGAGATGCGACGCGAGAGCATGGCGACCTGGACCTCGGGGGAGCCGGTGTCGCCCTCCTTGGTACCGAACTCGGTGATGATCTGCTTCTTCGTAGCGGCGTCGAGCGACACGCGTACTCCTCGTAGTCTGATAAGTGCCATCGAGTGCCCCCGGTCCACTTCTCGGGGGAGCTTCCACGACTCGGGAGGCGGGGATCCGCTGGGCGCGGCCTCCAGAGTCCTCGGGGGTCTCCGGAAGTGCGTACACAAACGGCCGTCGACCAGGGTACCAGGCGTATACGGCCGTCTTCACCGGCGTTCCGGAACGGCCGTGGCCGGCGGTGGGCGGCCACTAGGGTGAGCCGCGCCGATCGTACGTACCGCGTACATCGCGACCGCCGGATCACGCGATCGCGGCGGGAACATCCGGGACAGCCGGGAACGGCCGGGAAGGGGACTCCTCGGGATGGCGGAGACGGAAGCGGAGACCAAGGCGCGCAAGGACCGGGAGCGGGACGAGCTGTACGCGCTGGACATCTCGGACGTCGAGTGGCACTGCGCGCCGGGCACGGAGCAGGACGAGGAGCGCGTCGAGATCGCCCACCTGCCGGCCGGGGCGGTCGCGATGCGGTCCTCCCTCGACCCGGACACGGTGCTGCGCTACACGGAGGCGGAGTGGCGGGCGTTCGTGCTGGGGGCTCGGGACGGGGAGTTCGATCTGGGAGCGGGGGCCGCGGAGGCGTAGCGGACGCGACGTGAGAAGGGGCGGCACGCACGCGTGCCGCCCCTTCTCACGTCGCACACCCGGACGGCGGTGCCGCGGGAACCCTCAGCTGGTCATCGCCCGGGCCCGTGCGTACACGTCGAACACGGCCAGGGCCAGCGGGATCAGGGTGAGCAGGACGAAGCTCTCGGCGATCTCCAGGAAGCGCCCCCAGAACGGGGTGACACCGCGCCGCGGAGTGATCAGCCCGATCGCGGTGACCAGGGCGGTGGCCGCGCCGACCGCCGCGGCGAGCCAGACGCTGCGGATGTCGAGGGCGGCGGTGTCGCCCTGGAAGGCGTCGATCAGGTAGCTCCGCGGCGGGTTCAGGGCGAGCCCGAGGCCGAGGAAGACGATCGAGGCGAGGCCCGCGGCCAGGGTGGCCCCGACCTGTGCGGTGTACCGGAACAGGTGGGCGCGCATCAGCATGGCGAGGCCGGTCGCGAGGGCCAGCAGCTGCGCCCACATGTTGCTGGAGAAGCCGAGGACGATCGACGCGCCCACGGCCACGAGGGCGCAGCCACCGACGAGCCCGACGAGCAGTTCGTGGCCGCGCCGGGCCTGGGCGGCCACCCGCTCGGCGTCCACGGGCTCCTGCGGGGCCGGCTCGCCGCCGCCGTAGCCGCCGCGGGACTGGTTCGGCGGTTCGAAGCCGATGGGCAGCCGGGCGAAGCGCATGGAGAGACCCGGCAGGAAGGCCAGCGCCACGACCGACAGCGGGGCGCAGACGGCGGCCGTCTCGATGGGGCGCAGCTCGGTGAGGATCGCGATGAAGGAGGTGACCAGACCGATCCCGGAGGCGAAGACGAACGCGACGAAGGGTCCGTCGCCGCCCGGCGACATCAGGGTGAGCACGACGGAGGCGACGAGGACGGCCGTGCAGGCGAGCAGGAACTGCAGCCGCCCGATGCCCTCTCCGCCGGAGAGCGGCAGCAGACCCGATCCGGCCACGGCGGCGTTCGGCAGCGCGCCCAGTCCCAGTGCGACGGCGGAGCCCCGGTCGTCGTACACACGTGCGCGGACGCACGCCATGGTGATCAGCAGGACGCCGGCGACTGCCGCGACGATGCCCTGCAGGCTGTGCATGTCGTGGTGGATCCGGGAGCTCCAGGCCACGAACGCGAGCAGCGCGGGCAGGATGCCGCCCGCGACGAGACCGGCGGCGCGCGTGAGGTCGCCGCTCCACAGCGTGCGGTCGCGCGTGACGGCGGAGGCCACCGCCTCGGAGACGTCGTCGACGACGGCGGGCGGCAGCGACTCGGCGAACGGGCGCAGGGTGAGCAGCTCGCCGTCGAGGATGCGCTGTGCCATGAAGGACCGGGCGCCGTCGAGGACGGTGCCGTCGCGCCGTACGAGGTGATAGCCGACGGGGGCGCCCTCGGCGGGGTTCTGCTGGGACAGGCGCAGGATCTCCGGGTACAGGTCGGCGACCGGCACGTCGTCGGGCAGGGCCACGTCGATGCGGCTGTCGGGCGCCACGATGGTGACCCGGCAGAAACCGAATCCCATGCCCGCCCCGGAAGGGGCCTGGGTGCCTGCTCCACCGGTCGCGCCGGCAGGCGCGGAGGCCGTCATGCTCACCTGCTGTTCCCCCTCGTCGGCGGTGGGGCGGCCCGTGGTGCCGCCGTGCACCCTTCCGCCCGTAAAGATCCTGTGTAGGTTGTGCCGCGCCGTACGCACCACCGGTCGACCGAGCGGCCGCAACCGGAGTCCACGGACGGGCGCCTGCTTCGAACCGTCGCCGAACCGTCGCGTATTGCCCGGGTTTTCCCAGAACGATTCGCAACTGCTCACGCGTCTCCCCGGCACCCTACCGCCCGCCGCAGCCGGGGGTTGTCAGTAGGATCGCGCTGCGCGGTCGACGTCCGCCTGACACGGGGCGGCGGACGAAACATCTCGGTCCGGCAAGGGAATTGGTGCGTAGTGAGCCACATCGTCGTCAAGCGCCCGCCACGGGCACTGCCGAAGGAAGTGCCCACGGACGAGGTCGTACTGCAGGCTCCGCCCGAACTGCCCCGAGGC
Organism: Streptomyces sp. WI03-4A; assembly: GCF_033792105.1. Classification (NCBI taxonomy): domain Bacteria; kingdom Bacillati; phylum Actinomycetota; class Actinomycetes; order Kitasatosporales; family Streptomycetaceae; genus Streptomyces; species Streptomyces sp. WI03-4A. The sequence goes on along the minus strand of NZ_JARAUO010000053.1, from coordinate 36,316 downwards.
CAGCAGGAAGGCGCCTGGATGCAGCTCCTGCCCATGCTCGGCATGGGCGGGTCCGTGGTGTTCTTCTTCAACCCCCAGGCCCAGCCGTTCATGAAGATCATGGGCATGGTGATGGTGGCGTCGACGATCGCCATGGGCATCTCGATGCTCGTCCGCTACCGCCGGGGCAACCAGGGCCAGATGGCGGACATGCGCCGTGATTACCTCCGCTACCTGTCGCAGACGCGGCGCGCGGCCCTGGACACCGCGAGGGTCCAGCGGGACGCCCAGTACTACCTGCACCCTTCGCCGGAGCAACTGTGGGCGCTGGTCGCCGAGGGCAGCCGGGTGTGGGAACGACGCACCGCCGACGAGGACTTCGGGCAGGTCCGGGTGGGCCTCGGCCCGCAGGCGCTGGCCACCCCCCTGATCCCGCCGCAGACCGCACCCGTCGACGAGCTGGAACCACTGACCGCGGGCGCCATGCAGCGCTTCATGGCCACCCACAGCACGCTCGACGACCTGCCGATGGCCGTGTCCCTGCGGGCCTTCTACCACGTGACGATCAGCGGCGAACCGGGCACCGTGCGCGGCACGGCGCGCGCGGTCACCGCCTCCATCGCCTCGCTGCACTCCCCCGAGGACCTGGTCGTCGCCGTGGTCAGCGGGCGTGAGTCGGCTCCCGAGTGGGAGTGGGCCAAGTGGCTGCCGCACGTGCAGGCGCCGGGCCTCGCCGACGGCGCCGGCAGCATGCGTCTGATCTCCCACGACCCCGTCGAGCTGGAGGACCGGCTCGCCTCGCGCCTCCAGGGCCGCCCGCGCTTCCACCCCGACGGCCCTCCGGTGCCCGAACAGCCGCATCTGGTGGTCGTTCTCGACGGCATCTCCCTGCCGCCCACGTCGCTGCTCGCCAACCCCGAGGGCGTGCAGGGCGTGACGGTCCTGGAGGTCGTGCCGGGCGACCTCACGGTGGGCCGCGGTGACCTCTCCGTCGTCGTGCAGCCCGACGAACTGCGCCTGGAGTCGGCGCACGGCATGGTTTACGAGGGCACGCCGGACGTCCTGTCGTACGAGGCGGCGGAGGCACTCGCCCGCCAACTGGCGCCGCTGCGCGTGGCGTCGGGTGGGGACGACGACGAACCACTGCTCGCCAACCTGGAGTTCACCGACCTGCTGAATCTGGGCGACGCGGCCTCGGTCGACCCGAAGCGGACCTGGCGACCGCGCTCGCAGTCCGAGCGGCTGCGCGTGCCGATCGGCCTCGGTGAGGACGGCCGCCCGGTGATGCTGGACCTGAAGGAGGCCGCCCAGGAGGGCATGGGCCCGCACGGTCTGTGCGTCGGCGCGACGGGTTCCGGCAAGTCGGAGCTGCTGCGCACGCTCGTCCTCGGCCTCGCCGTGACCCACTCCTCCGAGACGCTGAACTTCGTCCTCGCCGACTTCAAGGGCGGCGCCACCTTCGCCGGTATGGCCCAGTTGCCGCACGTGGCGGCCGTGATCACCAACCTGGCCGACGACCTGACCCTGGTCGACCGGATGGGCGACTCGATCCGCGGTGAGCTCAACCGCCGCCAGGAGATGCTCCGCGACGCGGGCAACTACGCGAACATCCACGACTACGAGAAGGCCCGCGCGGCCGGCGCGCCGCTGCAGCCGATCCCGTCCCTGGTCCTGGTCATCGACGAGTTCAGCGAACTGCTCACCGCCAAGCCGGACTTCATCGAGATGTTCGTGCAGATCGGCCGTATCGGCCGGTCGCTGGGTGTGCACCTGCTGCTGGCCTCGCAGCGCCTGGAGGAGGGCCGCCTGCGGGGACTCGAGACCTATCTGTCCTACCGCATCGGTCTGCGGACGTTCTCGGCCGCCGAGTCGCGTGCCGCTCTCGGTGTCCCGGACGCCTACGAGCTGCCGAACGTCCCGGGTTCCGGCTTCCTGAAGTTCGGCACGGACGAGATGGTGCGCTTCAAGGCGGCGTACGTGTCAGGGGTGTACCGCACGAGCTCGCAGCAGGCCGCGGCTCTCGGCGGTCCGCTGCCCGTCGACCGCAGGCCCGTCCTCTTCACCGCGGCCGAGGTGCCGGTGCAGTACGCGCCGATCCCCAAGCAGCGCCAGGAGGTGCCCGGTGAACGGCAGGACGACGCGCTCGCCGACACCGTCCTCGACGTGGTCGTGCGCCGCCTGGAGGCCCAGGGGCCGGCCGCGCACCAGGTGTGGCTGCCCCCGCTGGACAGCCCGCCGTCGCTGGACGCCCTGCTGCCCGGGCTCGCGCCGGTGCCGGGACGCGGCATGACCCAGCCGGGCTACGAGGGCGCGGGCCGGCTCGTCGTCCCCGTCGGCCTCATCGACAAGCCCTACGAGCAGCGGCGTGACCCGCTGTGGCTCGACTTCGGCGGCGCCGCCGGCCACATGCAGATCATCGGTGGCCCGCAGTCCGGCAAGTCGACGCTGGTGCGCTCGGTCATCGCGTCCTTCGCCCTCACCCACACGCCGCGGGAAGTGCAGTTCTACGGACTGGACTTCGGTGGTGGCGGTATGGCCGCGGTGGCCGGCCTGCCGCACGTGGGCGGTGTCGCGTCCCGTCTGGACCCCGAGAAGGTCCGGCGTACGGCGGCGGAGGTGTACGGCGTACTGACCCGCCGTGAGGAGTACTTCCGCTCCGCGGGCATCTCCTCCATCGCTGAGTTCCGCTCCCGCCGCGCGCGCGGCGACATCTCGGTGACCGACCAGCCCTGGGGTGACGTGTTCCTCGTCATCGACGGCTGGGGCAACTTCCGCACGGACTACGAGGCCCTGGAGCCGCTGGTACTGGACATCGCCGCGCGCGGTCTCGGTTACGGCATCCACGTGATCATCACGGCCTCGCGCTCGATGGAGGTCCGGGCGAACCTCAAGGACCACCTGATGAACCGCCTCGAACTGCGGCTGGGTGATCCCATGGACTCCGAGATCGACCGCAAGGTGGCGGCCAACGTCCCCACGGGTGTTCCGGGACGCGGTCAGACCCCGCAGAAGCAGCACTTCATGGCGGCGGTACCCCGTATCGACGGCCTCTCCTCCGACACCGACCTCGCGGAGGCGGCGACCGCCCTCGCGACCGAGGTCACGCGCCACTGGCAGGAGCCGGGCGCGCCGGAGGTACGCCTGCTGCCCCGCGAGTTCCCGGCGGCCCAGCTGCCCGCGGGGAACCGCTTCCCGAACCGGGGCGTCTCCTTCGCCCTCGACGAGGACAACCTCGAGCCGGTTTTCGTGGACTTCGAGCAGGACCCGTTCTTCCTGGTGTTCGGGGAGAGCGAGTCGGGCAAGTCGAACCTGCTGAGGCTGCTCATCCAGCGGCTCACCGAGCGGTACGACGGCAACACGTGCAAGCTGCTGGTCGTCGACAACCGCCGCTCGTTGCTCGGGGTGACCCCGCCGTCCCACCTGGCGGAGTACATCCCCATGTCGAACCAGATGCAGCATCACGTCGACGCCCTGGCCGACCTGATGCAGCGCCGCACGCCGACGGCCGACGTGACACCGCAGCAACTGCGGGACCGCAGCTGGTGGAAGGGTCCCACGGTGTACGTGGTCATCGACGACTACGATCTCGTGTCCACGTCGAGCGGCAACCCGCTGGCCGGTCTGACGGAGCTCCTGCCGTTCGCGCGCGACGTCGGCGTGCGCTTCATCATCGCGCGCTCCACGGCCGGCGCCGGGCGGGCCGGCTACGAGAACTTCATGCAGCGCATCAAGGAGCTGGGTGCTCAGGGCGTGGTCCTCGCCGGTGACCCGGGTGAGGGCGACCTCCTGGGCGGGGTGCGCCCGCGGCCGATGCCGGCGGGGCGGGGCATCTTCGTGTCGCGCAAGCGGGGGAAGCCGATGGTCCAGGTCGGGCTCACGGAGGCCTAGCAGCCCGTCCCTCACGGCTTCGAGACCGTCCCGGATGCCGCGGACCGCGCCGGTCCGCGGCATCCGGCCTGTCCGGAGGGCCGGGCCGGCGCTCAGAACGCCGCGAAGGTGGTGACCGCGCTGTCGTGCATGACGAAGACGCGGTTCCCGGCGGCGGCCAGACGCATGTACTCGGGTGTGCCGAGGGAGTGGCTCCGGACGCTCTCGCCGTCGGACGCCCGCGAAGCCTTGATCTCCCGCAGGCCCCCGCCCGCGGTGTTGTACGAGTGGAAGGACCAGAGCGCGGTGCCCTGGCGCAGCACCGGACTCGCGTAGTCCGCGCTGTCGAACGCGTCCCACGCCACCTTGCCGTCGTCCCTGTTGAGGCGTCTGGTCCCGTCGCCCGCGTTGGCGAAGACGGCGTCGTCGTAGGCCTTGGGCGGGCCCCACTTGTCCCAGTCGGTCTCCCAGTCGCCGAGTCTGGTGCTCCAGACCTTCTCACCGTCGCTGAGCCGGCGGGCGTCGAGGGACCTGCCGTTGATGTACACGGTGTCGTCGTACACGGCCGGACGGACGGTGACCTCCGCCTGGTCGAGCCGGGCCCATGCCTTGCGGCCGTCACTGGTGTGGACGACGAGCACGTTGCCGTCGGAGGTCGACATGACCAGTTTCCCCTGGCCGACGACGGCCGGGTTGAGCAGTTTGCCGCGGAAGTCGGCGGGGACGGTGCTCGTCCAGCGGATCCTGGCATTCGAGCGGTTCACGCTGCGCAGCCTCTGGTCCTTGGTCACGAAGTAGACCGCGTCCGCGTCGGCCGCGAGCAGAGTGGCCGCCTCCGCCGCCGGGCAGGTCCACTTGGCTTCTCCGGTGGAGGGCACGAAGGTCCGCAGGACGCCCTTGCCGTCGGCCCCGATCACCAACCGGTCGGACAGGGACAGGTAGCCGCTCTTCGTCCTGAGCCGGGGTGCGCTCCAGCGCCGTGCGGCGTTCCTGACGTCGAAGGCCGCGATGCCGCCGGTCGCGATGCCGAAGACGACGACGTTCCCGATCGGCAGCAGTTGCCGGGAGTAGGCGTCGGCCACGTCGCCCAGCTCCCAGAGCTCGGTCGGCTCCACGTCGCTGCCGAACGGGTCCTTGACGCCCTTGATGTCCAGCTTCTGCAGGGGGACGGGAACGGCCGGCGGGATGTCGAAGGGGTCGCTCTTCTTCTTCGTCGAGCCGCTCCCGGAACCGAGCCACCACGCCGCCGTGCCGCCCCCGCCCGCCAGGACGGCGCCGCCCGCGGCGAGGCCGGTGAGCAGGCGCCTGCGGGTGACGGGCACCGTCTCGACGGTGGCGGGCGCGGTCAGCCGGCGTGCCTCGGCTTCCCGTTCCTTGATGGCGTCGGCCACCGGTCCGCGACGCCATGCGCGGTCGGCACCCTTGGGCGCCGCCACGGCCCGGACGATCCGGGCCGGCGTCGGGCGCGCCGCGGGATCCTTGGCGAGGCAGGGCAGGATCAGGTCCCTCACCTGGGGAGTCACACCGTCGAGCTGGGGTTCGCCATGCACCACCGCGTACTGCACGGCCGCGACATGCGTCCCCTCGTACGCCCGTCTTCCCGTGGCCGCGTAGGCCAGCACCGCACCGAGCGAGAAGATGTCGGCCGACGGGGCCACGCGCTGTCCGAGAACCTGCTCGGGTGCGCCGTATCCGGGGGTGACGGGCACCTGTCCGGTGGTGGTGAGGGTGAGCCCGTGCTCGGGCCGCGCGATACCGAAGTCGATGACGCGCGGTCCGGTCGAGGTGAGCACGATGTTGGGGGGCTTCAGGTCGCGGTGGACGAACCCGGCCGCGTGGATGTCGGCGAGCGTTTCGGCTAGCGCGGCCGCGAGGGCCCGCAGGGCCGGCTCGTCCAGGGGTCCGTGGGTGTCGACGACCTGGTCGAGGGTGAGTCCGGCGAGGAATTCGGTGGCGATCCAGGGGCGTCCGCCCTCGGTCCAGGCGCCGAGCACGTTCGCCACGCCGCCGCTGCGCACCGCCCGCGCGGCCTGGGCCTCGCGCACGAACCGCTGGGCGAGGTTGGTGTCGTGGGCGAGTTCGGGCCTGAGCACCTTGACGGCTGCGACGGTGCCGGTGCCGTCCTGTCCGACGTAGACCTTGCCCATACCACCTTCGCCGAGGACGCCGAGGACACGGTAGGGACCGAGGCGAAGGGGATCGCCGGTACCGAGTGGTTTCATGCTGCGTCGGTCACTTCACTTCAGGGGATATGCGGTCAGGTCATCCGGGTCCACGGCCAGGACCAGCTTCGCGTCCGGGTCCGCGTAGAACTGCTTGCCGTTCGTCCGGTAGGTGAGGGCGGTGGTCCGGTCCGACAGGCTGATCGCGCGCAGCAGGTTCCCGTTCTTGTAGTACGCGTGTCGGGTGCCGAGGACGGGCTGCCAGGCGGTGGACGCCTCGTCCACCTCCCCGCCCTTCTCGGTCCAGAGCACCTTTCCGTCGGCCGGGTCCACGGCCGTCAGGCCGGCCCCTCCGCCGACGGCGTACAGCACACCCGCCCTGAGCACGGGCGGGCCGTAGGCGTGTGCCGCGGAGGTCTGCCATGCCACCTTCCCGTCGTTCAGCCGGAGCGCCCTGAGCCGGCTGCCGCCCAGGTACAGGTGGGTGCCGTCAGCGGCGATCCCGCCCCGCAGGTCGTCCGGATCGCCGACGTCGTACGGCCGCTCCCAGACGACGGCTCCGGTCGAGGCGTCCCGCACGACGATGTGCACGGTCCATTCCTTCACCTCCTGGAGCGTCACCAGGCGGCCGCCTACGGCCTTCGCCGCCAGGAAGTGCAGCCGCTGGCTGTCGTCGGGTCGCGCGGGCAACGGCTTCGACCACAAGGTCCTGCCGGTGTCCAGGTCGGCGGCGCGGAGGGTGAACGTCTGGTGGGGGGTGAAGTAGCCGGTCCCGGCGGCCTTCCCGTTGCCCACGGCGACGTACGCGGCGCGGTCGCCGACGCTGAGCAGTTGGTGGGACTCGAGCATGTCGTTGGTGGCCGGGAAGCGAGCCAGGGTCTTGAGCGTCTTCCCGTTGCGCGGGTTCGCGGACTGGAGGGCGACGGCCGATCCGACCTGGTCGTCGGTGTAGGGCTCCGCCGTGAGCCGGTAGAACCCGCCGCCCGCCACCGCCACCTGCCAGCTGCTCTGTCCCGTGGTGCCCTGCCACTTCCTGGCTCCGGTCGCCGGGTCGACGCCGTCGGTCAGTCCCCCCAGGGGGACGACGACCACTCCCCCGATGCTCTGGGGGACGACCGAGCCGTAGTTGTCCGTGTAGACGGAGCCGAGCGTGTACGTCCACAGGGGATCGAGGTTCCTCGTCCGGTTGACGCTGCCCCGCGCCGTCGTGCCGCCGCTTCGTGCCGCGGTCCGGCCTCGCCACCACCACGCGCCCCCGCCGGCCGCGGCACCCACCGCGAGTGCTCCCCCGGCCACGAGAAGCCCACGGCGCGACGGGCGTCCGCCTGTGGGCACGGGGCCCACGAGGTCCTCCGGCACGGCCACGGGGGCGGGCGATCGCTGTGGCGTCAACTTCCAGACGTCGGCGGCCCGCCGCCCGATGTCGGCGAGCAACCCGTGCGGCAGGTGCTCGGCGAACTCACCCCGCCCGTGGTGGAGTTGTTCCGCGAGGCGCGCCGTGGTGGGGCGCTTCTCCGGCTCCTTGGCCAGGCACTGGGACAGCAGCGGAAGGAGCGCGGCCGGTACACCGCCGAGGTCGGCCTCGGCGTACCGCACCCGGTACAGCAGGTCCGCCGCCTGCCCGTGCCCGAACGGACCGTGCCCGGTGGCCGCGTAGACCAGGACCCCGGCGAGCGCGAACACGTCACCGGCCGCGTCGTGCTCCTGGCCGGTGGCCTGTTCCGGCGACATGAAGGCCGGCGTGCCCACGGCGGCACCCGTACGGGTCAGCCGGTCGTCGCCGATCGCCCGCGCGATGCCGAAGTCGATGACCTTCGGCCCGTAGGCGGTGAGCAGGATGTTGGAGGGCTTCAGGTCGCGGTGGACGACGTCCGACCGGTGCAGTTGGCCCAGTGCCGAGCAGAGGGCGGCGCCCAGGGCGCGCACGGACTGCTCCGGCAGGGGCCCGCCGGCCTCGACGGCCTCGTCGAGCGGAGGCCCGAGTACGTACTCGGTGGCCAGCCAGGGCGTCTCCGCGAGCGGGTCGGCGTCCATCACCCGGGCCCCGAACTGGTCACCGATGACCCGGGCCGCGTCCACCTCGAGACGGAAGCGGGTGCGGGCGGCCGGGTCGCTCGCGATGCCGGCGTGCATGGTCTTCAGGGCGACGGTGCGTCCGCCGGCGGAGCGCGCCGCGTAGACCGTGCCCATGCCTCCGCCGCCGAGCCGGGCGAGGAGCCGGTAGGGGCCGAGGGCGACGGGGTCGTCGTGGGTGAGTGGAGTCGGCATGGGTTCTTGTCGTCAGTGGGTGCGGTGGTGTGCGGAACCGGGGGACGGCGGCGCGCCGACCGGCGGCCCGGACGACGCGTGGGGCTGCGACCGCTGCGGCAGCCGCACCTCGGCGGCCAGTACCGAGGCCGACTGGTGGACGATGGCGGCGACGAGCCGGGCGGGCAGCCAGCCGGGGCCGAGCAACGCGTCCGCGCGCGTGGGCGCGGTGAATCCAGCGGGCGCTCCGGCCTGGGCGCCTCCCGTCAACTCATCGATGATGTCCACCAGTTGCGGGCGTCGTGTGGGGTCGCGGGACAGGCACCGCTCGACCACCGGGCGAAGGGCGGGCGGCAGTTCGGCGCCTTCCGGCATCGTGTAACCCGTGGCAGCGTAGGCGAGCGTCGCGCCCAGCGCGTACACGTCCCCCAGGGGGCGTGGTTGCCCACCCGTGGCCTGCTCGGGGGGCAGGCTGCCCGGATCGAGACCCGCCACCTGCCGCCGTGCGACGCCGTCCTGGGTGGCGGCCCGCACCGCCCCGAAGCAGGTGAGCCGGGGTCCGTCGGCGGCGATCAGTACGGCGGCCGGGCACAGGCCCGCGTGGGTCAGGTTCTGCCCGTGCATGACGGCGAGATTCTCGGCCATCGCCACGGCGAGGGCGCGCACCGTGCGCTCCGGCAGCGGGCCGCCGTTCACCGCGAGGGCGATCGGCAGCGGAAGCGCGGGCACGTAGGGCCGCGCGTGCCACGCCCGCTCACCCGGCGCGGCGAGCTCCGCCGCCGGGAGGACCCAGGGTCCCAGCAGGTAGCGGGAGGTCTCGGCTTCGACCATGAAGCGCTGCGGGTCGGTGGTCTCCAGGGGGCTGCTGACCAGTACCGTGCGGTCACCGTCGGCGCTGCGGGCGATGAAGCGGTGCTCGGGGACGGGCGTGTGGGCGGGCATGCCGCTGTCGAGCCGCGTCACGACCGTGTAGGCACCGAGCCGCCGGATACCGCCGGCACTCGGTCCGGCGCCTGGCGCGCGCGTGTCCACCCTTACTCCCCCTCACCACCGTCATGGCACGACAGCAGGGTGGGCGCCTCCCGTGCGCGCCCACCCTGGAGTTGCTGCTGCGAGCCTCGGACTACCGGAAGTAGCCGGCCGCCTTCTTGTCACCTTCCATGTACGTACCGCCGGACTGGGCGACGACGTGGCCGATGCCGGTCAGCGACTGGTGGATGTCGTTCGCCTCCTTGTCCCAGCGGTTCAGCTTCTCGTGGAAGGTGTCCTGGGCCTGGCCCTCCCAGTACTGGAGGCTGCTCACCACCAGCCGGCGGAGCTCCTGCAGGTCCTGCTCGAGCTGGCTCGCCTCGTTACCGATCTTGGTCGCGGCGACATCGAGTCCGTCGTAAGTGACGGACAGTCCGTCAGCGTTGTTGGCCATGCCTCTTTACCTCGTCTCGCTGGTGTGGGTCTGGTGATCGCCGGCTGTCCGGCGGATGTCCTGCGTGCCGCTCGACTCAGTAGGAGCTGAGGGGGGAGACCGTGGGGGCGCCGTCCTGCACGTCGATCTTGTTGACGGCCGCGCGCACCTCGTCTTCCTTGCTGTCCTTGATGTTGCGCGTCGCGGTCATCGCCTCGATGACGTCACCGAGGATGTTGCCGATGTTGCGCAGCGACTCGTTGATCTCGTACTGCTTCTTGTCGAACGCGGCACGGCCGATGCCCTGCCACTGGCCCTCGAGGCCGTCGATGACGCCCTGGAGGCCGTGTACGCGCTTCTGGATGCCCTCGTACTTCTCGACCATCTGCTTCTGCAGGTGGACTACTGCTGCATCTTCGAGCTTCTGCTTGTCGGCCATGTCAGCCCGCCCTTTCTGTCTGTGTCTCTTCGGTCCAACTGTCTTGGCTCACCGCGGCGCGGTGTCGTGCGGCGGGAAGCCCTCCGGTACGCCCTGGCCGGAGACCACGGGGCTGCCGAGGGGAGACGACGTCACCTGGCACGTCGCGCCCGCATGACGGCCACGCCCGCACCGCCGATCACGAGGACGGCGGCGGCTGCCCCGAGCGCGATCCAGAGGGTGTTGCCGTCGCTCGACGACTCCGCGCTCGATCCTGCCGCCGAAGTCGCCCCGGACGAACCCTTGCCCCGGGCCTGTGACGGGTTTGATGCGGACGGGGAGGACGAGGGTGCGGACGAGGAGGAGGTCGCGGCAGCGCCTCCGGACTTCGCCAGCAGATCGCCGTCGTTGTACTTCGCCAGCGGGTCGACGTGGGCCGGGCCCGCGTCGTACTTGGGGTTCTCGAGCACCAGACGGGGGCGGATGAAGCCGTAACCGGCGTACCTGCTCGGGTCGTTCTTCGCCCAGGTACGTCCGGCGGTGTCGAGCAGGGAGCGTGTGACCTGGTTGACCGTCCAGTCGGGGTGGGCGGACCAGATCAGGGCGGCGGCACCGGATGCGATGGCGGCCGCCGAGCTCGTGCCGTTCACGTCGTCGCAGTACGAGCGGAAGGTGGCGTCACACCATCCGGGGAATCCCTGGCCGGGGGCCGAGAGGTCCACGTAGTTGCCGGAGGAGGAGAACTTGGACACGGAGAGGGATTTGTCGGCCGAGGCGATGCCGACGACATAGGGGAACGCGGCAGGGTAGCCGATGTTGTCGCCCTCACCTGTCTGCCGACCCGCATTCCCGACTGCAGCAACGAGCAGTTTGCCCTTCGACGCCGCGTACTCGATCGCGGCTCTCTCCTTGGGTGTTGGCGCCTGCTCACCGAACGACATGCTGATGATCTGCGCGTCGGTGTCGGCCGCCGCCCTGATCGCGTCTTCCGGTTCGGGGGTCTTCTGCTTTTCGTCAGCCCCACCCCTCAGCCCCTTGAGCTCGATCCGGTAGGGCACGATCTTCGCCCCCGGGGCCAGGCCCTTCAGTCCGCCACCTGCACCCGTTCCCGCGATCAGCTCGGCCATGGTCGTCCCGTGACCGAGATAGTCCTTCGTCGAGTGGTAGGAGACGGCCTTGGGGGTCTCACCCGTCAGGACCTGCCCCTTGAGCGAAGGAGTATCCGCCTTCACCCCGGTGTCGATGAGGGCGACCTTCACGCCCTTGCCCGTGCTGACCTTCCACATCTGATCGGCCTGCATGGGGCCCAAGTACCACTGCCTTGACTGAACGTCATCTGCGGTGGCAGCAGGAGCGAAGCCCACGGCCGCGGCCGCCAGAGCGCCGACGACCGCGCCTACGGCGCGCACTCGTCTAGCGTTGCGCGTAACGTGCTCGGCTCGTCGGCTGATCTCTGACTTCATCTTCTTCCGTGTCCTCGCTCGCGCTCAGTTGACCACCGGCGGCACATCACGCCGGGGCTTGTCGGGCAGGTGTGTCTCTTCGTCCTCGACGAGGTAGTCGGGGCGCTCGGATCCCTGCGCCTCCTCCTCGTCCCCGGGCTTGCCGCTGCCGCCGGGACCGCGCACGAGACCGGAACCGCCACGGGTCAGACCGTTGCGCTCCGCCCTGGCCATGGAGTTTCGCGCTGCCGGTCTGCCCGTCACGGCCTCCGGCGTCCCCCCTGCGGCACGGGAGCCGGCCGCGTTCGCACCGGGCCGTGCGGTGGACTCGGAGGCACCGAAAACACCACGCTGACCGGGCCGACCGACCGTGCCGCGAGCGCCTGCCGCTTCCTCACCGCCGATGACCGTGCCGCGCGGGATCCTGGCTCCGCCCTTCGAAGACGCACCGCCTGTGGCCGTCGGCCGTCCCCCGACCACCCCGTTGGAGCGGCCGGCGCCGGTGGACGGCCCACCGGTGGCTCGCGACGCCGCTGCGCCACCAGGTCGCGGTGTACCGCCAGTGACCCCTCGTCCCATGGGCAGCGACTTCGATCCCGAAGCAGTGCCTTTGAGACCCTGCTGACCGGTGGATGCGGCGCGCCCCATCTGGCTCATGGGCCCTTGGCCTGTGCCGCGTCCCGAGCCCGGATTGGTCAGCCCTGACGTCCCCGCGCGCCCCTGTGCCGACGGAGGGGTACGGAAACCGCCTGCTCCACTCAGGCCCCGGCCGGACGCGCGACTGGGAATCGGAGTCCCTACGGGGCCTTCGAAGATGTTGGGCTGCCCGCCGCCGGCGGGCGTGGTGCCCGTGACCGGCGGAGTATGGCCCGGTGCAGGCGAGGTCGTCGTGGGCGGCGGCAGGGTGCCGGTGCTGTCGATGTTCGTACCGACAGGCTGGTCGGTGTGCGGCAGCGGCTCGGGGATGTGCTTCGTGTGTGACGGCACATCACTCGGGACATGGCCGGTGGCGACGTCCGCCACAGTGGCGTGATGTGCGCCGACCGAGGTGGAACCGGTGCTTCCATGAGGGCCTGCGGCGGCCACAGGACGCCCGGCTTCGTAAGCGCCTCCGGGTTGCGGCCGAGGCACCCCCACGTCCGGCATGGACGCGAATTCCGGGGTCTTGCCCTTCGCGGGCAGCGCAGACAGGACCTCCTCGGACACCGCGTAGTAGGACGACAACCGGTTCATCTGGTTGATCGCCTCTTGGCGTTCCTTCTCCACCTTCACGGCAGCGGCGTAGTCTTCCTTGTTCGCCGCCTTCTCGGCCGTGGTGAACTTCTCCGGCCGCTTCCGGCTCGGGTGGCTGTCACGAGCCGGCATGGCGCCACGCACGGACGCCAGACCCACGGCGGCCGCGGTGATCTGGTCACCGGCCGCACCGGCGAACTCGCTCAAGTGGTGCGTGTTGGTGACCAGGTTGCGGCCCCACGTGCGGAACGCCTGGCCCGCCTGTCCGACCCATTCCACCTTGTCGATGTGGCCGTTGAGGTCGTCCGCCGCCTTCTTGATGGCGTCACGGGCGTCCCACAGCGCCTTGCCCGACGATTCGAGGTCCTCGGGGTCGGTCTGCTCGACCAGGTCGATCATCTCGTTGAGATCGAGGTCCCGCTTCTCGAAGTCCGTCCGGGCCGCGACAGCCCGCCCGTAGGGGGTGACGTTGACCGCGGAACGGACGATGCCGTCGACGAACCAGCCCTGCGGTCCTTCCTCGACGCCTCGGACGAAATCGGTGACGTTGTTCTGGGAGTCGACCCGCTTGAGGTCGTCCTCATGCTTGTCGGTCATCGTCACGCCTTCATCTCGGTACCGGTGCCGGTGCGCTGCTTGTCGCCCTTGGCGCCCTGGATCCTGTCGATCTCGTGCTGGATCGCCCAGAAGCGCTGGCGCTGCTGCTCCTCGAGATTGTCGAAGCCCCGTTGCGCGCCCTTCACCGCGATGGCGATCGCCTCGATCTGGAGATGCAGGGTCTTCGAGAGCGACGTGAGCTCCGTGTGGACCCGGTTGTACTGCTTGTACAGCCCGTGCGCCTCAGGAAAGACGCTCTCCGCCCCCGCGGTCAGCGACGTGGGCTTGATCGTCTGGGCACCGACCTTCGTCGGGTTGCCGGCTGACGACTCGAGCGCGCTCAGGACGACGTCCACCTTGCCGACGAAGTCCTCCAGCGCCTCTCCGCTGGCTTCCAGGTCCGCCGCCCTGGCCGCCGACACGCCCCCCACCATGTCATCCGGAAGCACGACGCTCCTCCCCGTTTCCCCGTACATCCGTCGGCCCGAGCGTGTCCAGGGCCGACCACCCGCTCGCCGTACGATCGCAAAGCGAGCCGCGCCTCACAACGCGTTTACCACTCTAGTCAGCCTGCCCAACCGGTCCAACCAGGCTTGTGTGTTAACTCGGTTACGAGGTCGACGCAGGTGACACGGTATGCCCGACTTGCCGGTTCGCAGCGAACAGCGTGATATGACGGTCAGCCAGATCCCTGTGCGCCGGGCATCCTTCACGAACGCGGTGGCGGCTGGGGTGACTCCCCGCCGCCCCGGATCTCCATCAGATCTCCACGCGGGGACCGCGGCTTCCCCCGAGCAACATCGTGCAAATATCAACCACTCAGACGCCCTGCGCGCACGCCACTTTCGAGCCGGGTCGACCGACGGTCACACGGTTGACGGCGACCGCCTCGACGCCGGCACTCCGCCGGCAAGCGCCTTCCGCGAACCTTCACAGGCGACAATCCACTCACACCGGACATGACCTAAATTTTCCCCGGCCGGGGTTGCTAACTTGATTCACCGCCACACCATCGAGGCGGCAGCGCATGTCCGGCGCGGGGAACGAACGCACGGGCTGATGGCCGCGCGCGCGGGGGAAGAGGTCACCCATGGCATGGGACGAGTGGGAAGCGCTCAAGGCAGAGCACGAACCGGCGGGCATGCAGCTGAACAGCGTGCCCGATGGCGGTGGATACGGGCCTTACGTGGTGCCGAACCAGACCGGTGACCTCAAGGTCGGCCACGACGATCTGGTCAAGATCGGCAAAAGTGCCCACGAGCTCTACAACCAGCTGTGGGACAGGGCCCGTGTCAGCGTCGCCAGCAGCGACTCGGCGGCGAGCAGCCTCTCGAAGCAGGGCTTCGCTCTGGGAGGCGGACTGCAGCATGTCTCCGATCGCTGGGATGCGCAGCTCAAGTCGCTGATGGACGCCTGCGCTCAGATCTCGAACCACATGCAGACGACGAAGAAGGTCCACGCGGGCGACGAGCACTACATCCAGCGGCAGATGAGCAGCATCGACGCCCTGGACGCCGGCTTCGACGAGCGGGTCGGCGCACCCGGTGCCAAGAACGACTACGGCAAGCAGGACAAGGGAGAGAAGCCCGGCGGGTGACGGCCCGGCCACGCGTAGCCGGCCACTTCCGCCGCCCGTCCCCTTCCGCCCCGTCCAAGGAACCGTGACTGTGGATCTCGACACCCTGCGCTTCGCCAACTTCTCCGCGGTCGACGAGGCCGTCACCGACTGGTCGACGCTGGTCACCAACCTCGAAGACCTGCGGAAGCAGGCCGAACAAGGACTGCGTCAAGCCGCCAACAGGGCCGACTGGGTCGGCGTCAACGCGGCGGTCAGCAAGGAGTTCATCGGCAAGACCGCCGGTGAGTTCGCCGATGCCCACACGCAGGCGAAGACCATCCACAGCATCCTCAGTGACACCGTCGGCGAGCTGAAGCAGTACCACAAGGACCTAGACGCGGCGATCGACCGAGGTCTGAAGAAGAACCTGACCGTGATGGACACGGGCAACGGCACGTTCACGGTCACCATGAACATCCATCCCGACCGGGCGGCCAAGGGCACGACCGTCCCCGAGCACGCCGAGAGCGACGTCACCGGGTTGCGGAACGAGGTTCAGGACATCCTGCGCAAGGCCACCGAGAGCGACGCGTCGGCCCGGCAGGTGCTGAACGCCCTCGTCGACCAGGCCGCCGTGGGTTTCTCCGACGCCGCCTACAAGGACCGCGACACCGCGCAGGCGGCCGTGGACGCGGCCGACGAGCTGGCCGGACTGGCGAAGAAGGATCCGGGCGACCTCACGGTCAAGGAGTTCGACCGTCTCAACGACGGTCTGAAGAAATACCACGACGATCCGCTGTTCGCGGAGCGCTTCGCCACCGGCCTCGGGCCGAAGAAGACGCTGGAGTTCTGGGCCGGCGCGGCTGATTCGATGGTGGCACCCGATCTCACCCGGGAACGCCGCGATCAGCTCGACGACCTGCAGAGGAACCTGGGCCTCACGCTGGCCACCGCGAGCCGGAGCGACACGGCCGCGATGACGGAGTGGAAGCGCGGTGTCATCGATCTGGGTGACCAGCAGGTCGGCCGCCGTGGGGGTGTCATCGGCTTCCAGGTCATGAGCAATCTCATGCGTGCGGGCGACTACGACGACTCCTTCATGACCGATTACGGCAAGCGCCTGATGGAGACGGAACGCAAGTTCACCGGCGACGGCAAGCACACCGCCTGGCAGCCGCTCGGGTTCAGTCCGTACCTCAACCGCATGTCCGGTGACACCGGCATCGATCCCCTGAGCGGTTATCTGAAGGGGCTGTCCAACAACCCGGACGCGGCCACGGCGTTCTTCAACGACGACTTCCTACCGAAGGACGACGACCACAAGCAGGCGGTCTCCAACTTCAAGTACCTCTTCGAAGACCGGCACTGGCCGCACGCGATCGCGAACGACTTCAGCGGTCACGAGAGCCACGACGGCCTGAACAACCTGGCATCCGCCCTGGAGGCCGCGACGACCGGGCACCCCGCGGGCGAGATCCCCACCCTCGACACTCCGACGCACACCGAGGGCCAGGCCAAGCTCTTCAACGCCATCGTGTCCTCCGTGGGCGATGATCCGGACCGGCTCACCGACCACGACTACATGTCCGACAGCATGGGGCAGATGGCGTCCGAGTACCTTCCGGACATCAACCGGGCGACCACCGACGTGAGCAGGGACTCGAAGGACTGGGCGGAGATCGAGAAGCTCTACCCGGTCGAGGGCGCCGACTCGAAGGTGCACCACCGGGACGTCAGCAAGTTCCTGTTCGCCGTCGGCCAGAACCCTTCGGGCTACGCCGCCGTCGAGGTCGGCCAGGAGGCCTACATGTCGAAGCTCATGGCCTATCACCTCGACCCCGACCTCCCGGCGGATCAGCGCTTCTCCCAGGACCAGGAGACGACGGTCAAGTACATCTCCGAGCGGTCCGGTGAGGTGTCGGGCACCCTCGGTCTCGGACGCCAGGAGGAGATCGCCAAGCCGGCCGGCGAGAAGGACGACGCCTACGACTACAGCGTCTCGCAGCGCAAGAACTGGATCTCGGGCGGGGTCGGCACGGTCGTCGGCGTCGGCACGTCGTTCGTGGCGACCCCGTGGGTGGGAGCGGCCGCGGGCGGCGCGGCGGGCACGGTCACCAGCGTGGTGCTGGAACGCGTTTTCAAGGACGCCGAAGGACACGCCCTCGAGGACGCCAGCGACGAGATGGGCAGTCGCTGGCAGGCCGGCCTGACCAAGAACAACGAGTACGTGGCGCTGGGTGCGCAGACCGCGGCCGAGAAATACCACCTGCCGAACGCGGACGACATCGGGACGTGGTCGCGAGAGGGGTCCCGCCAGGGCTACATCAACGCCCGGGCAATTCTGGACGGCCAGGCGCCCGGCAGCACGACCACTTCCTGACGTCCACCGGGTAGCGAGAACTCCATGATTTCGACCTTCGTCCCCCGTCACCGCCGTCGCTGGGCAACAGCCCTGGCGACGGCCGCCTTCCTCGTCGCCCTCCCGGGTTGCTCCGAGAGCGGGCAGAAGCGCGAGTACGCCACACCACGGTCCCTGTGCGGCACCGCCGTGGACGCCGCGGAACTGACCGAGTTCCTGCCCGCCGGGAAGGAGGTCTCGACGACGTCGACGACCGAGGGGTCCCGGGCGAGCCGGTGCACTGTCGCGGTCGACGGAAAGCGCGTCGTCTACGCGGCTCAGCAGTGGTGGAACGACATGTCGGTGCTCGAGTTCGCGCGCGGGCTGACCCTGGAGAAGGTGGATCAGCAGACGGACGACGGACGTTTCGCGTATTCGGCGAACCAGGCGTTCGGCAAGACCGAGGGCTGTCGCAGTGGCCGGCACGAGGGCCAGGTCCTCTACACGGCCCTTCAGGCGACCCGCTCGGAACACGAGGACGCGGCGGCCATGAAGAAGCTGATCACGTCCTACACGAAGGCGGTCGAACGGTCCGGCGCCTGCCGGTGAGACTGACGGCTGCCGGGTCCCGGCATGCCGCTCACGGCGTCACGGGCGCGGTGCAGCCGTGGCTCCTCGACGCCCTTGCCCGGTAACCGCCCCACCACATTCCCGATGAAGGTCACCACTCCCCCTCGGGTCAGCGCGTCCGTGATCCGAGCTCGGGCCGCCGCCCGCGTCTGCGCCGCGCGTCCCGTACCGCCACGGCCGTGCCGCCGAGGCCCGCCACCAGGACGAGTCCACCCACGACGACGTACGTCGCCAGGCGGGTGTCGCGCTCCTCCGCCGTCTCTCCGAAGTGCAGCGGTGTGACGGACGGGGCCTCGCCCCTGGCCACCCCGTCCACCGGCTTCGGCGACTCGACCGGGTGCTCCGGATCCGCGTCCGTCAGCGCCTTCACCGGGTCCACCACACCCCAGCCGACCAGCCGGTCGCGGCCGGGGATCGAGCGTTCCGCGGTCTGCTCGATCTGGGCCACGACCTCCTGCGCCGTCCACTTGGGGTACTTGGCCTTCAACAGGGCGGCCACACCGGCCACGTAGGGCGCCGAGAAGCTCGTGCCGTTGTCGGAGCAGTGGCCGTTGCCCGGAACCGTGGAGATCATGTCGACGCCGGGAGCAGCCACGCCCACGAAGTCTCCCGACTGTGAGAAGGGCGCCCGTTCGTTGTTGCGGTCTGACGCCGCCACTGCCAGCACACCTTCGTAGGACGCCGGGTACGTCACCTTGACGTTGCCGCCGAGGCCGTCGTTGCCGGCCGACGCGACGACCACGACACGCCGTTCCAGGGCGTAGTCGATGGCGTCCTTCAGGGTCGAGTTCCTGGGATCGAGCGCCTTGGCCGTGTCCTGGGAGATGTTGATGACGCCCGCGCCCGCCTGTACCGCGTAGCGGATCGCCGAGGCCAGGGAGTCGGCGGTGCCGTCGCCTTCGGCGTCGTTCTGCTTGATCGGGATGATCGTCGCGCCGGGGGCGAGGCCGGCGAAGCCCGTCCCCCTGGCCGGACGGGCCGCGATGATGCCCGCCACGCGTGTCCCGTGACCGACCGTGTCCGTGGTGCCGGACTTGTTCCCCCGGTCTATCTTCTCGCCCTTGCCGTTCTTCTCGGGCAACAGATTCCTGCCCTTCGAGACTGCCACGGCTTGGGTGAGCTGGGGGTTCTTGACGTCCACCCCTGTGTCGATCACGGCTACCTGGACGCCCTTGCCGGTGGACTCCGCCCACAGTTCGTCCAGGTTGACGCGCTGCAGCGCCCACGGCCGGCCCGCGTACGGCTTCGACGGAAACGTGCACTGCCCGTCGTCGGCCCGGGCCGGGGAGGCGGGGAGGGCGATCACCGTGGTCGTCGCGGTGAGGACCACCGCGGCCGCCACGACCGCTGCCCGGCCCGCGGCTCCCGCCCGCCGGGCCCCCGACGCCTTCGCCTTCTGCATGAGTTCGGTCCCCTCCACCCGCTGCTAGGAGCCCTGCGGCTGCCGCGCCGCCGCCTCCGACAGGCGCGGACCCGTCGGCAGGAACGTCGACCACTCCTTGGGGACGGGAGTGGGCCTCACCTTCGCGTAGCCGAGGTGCGTCTGCGCGATCCTCGCCTCGCCGAGTTCCTGCTTGCGCTTCTCGGCGGAGGTACCGATCCCCTTGTCGTCCGTGGCGCTGTCGCTGTTGGACTGGAGGGCGTACCGCAGACCCGTGTCGGTGACCAGGAAGACACCGCCGACCGATGTCTCGGTGCCCTGGAACTGGCGGTACAGCAGACCGGAGCCGGCGGTGACGTACGCGCTGGACGAGCCGGTGGGCAGCTGGGCCGGGAAGTCCGTGCCCACCCAGGTCGACAGGGTGGTCCTGCCCTTGGCGCCGACCGAACGCAGCACGTTGCAGACCGTGTTCCGGCCGCTGGTGGTGCTGGACCCGTCGTTCACCATCTTCGGCTTGTACGTCGGCCAGGTCTTGTTTTCGTCGAACTCGGTGCTGTCGCCGACCGCTCCGGGGCTGACCTTCTGCGCCTCACCGGCCTGGCCCACGTCGACGAGCTGACCGCTGTTGAGCAGGAGCGTGGCGGTGAACTCGGAGATGCGGGCCACCTTCCCCCGCAGCGCGACGTAGTACCGCATCGTCTGCCCGTCCCACGCCTTGACGACCTCACCGACCTTGTCGTACTGCCCCAGCAGGCTGCCGCTGTGGGCGTCGGCGCCCGGCGTCCCCTCGATCCGCGGGATCGCGACCGGCGTCCCCTGGTGGAGGGTGTCGAGCCAGTCCTGGGAGACGCGCTGCGGCGCGCGGCCCTGGGTGTCGAGGGCCTTGAGCAGATTCTTGTCACTCGGATCGGCGATCTTGTACGCCGTGCCCCCGGCGTCGACGACGTACTGCGTCTTGCCGTCCGGAGCGACGACGTACATCAGATCGCCGCCGGTGAGCTTGTCACGCCCGTCCGTCCTGGCCCATTCCTTCTTCGAGAGGACGAAGGCCGCCTTCTGGATGGCCCGGCCGCCGTCGCCGGGGCGTTCGCAGACCGCCCAGCGCTTGGCGGCCTCGGCCTCGTCCGGCGAGGGCAGCCGATCGGGGGCGTACGGGATGCCGATGGTGGCGCCGTGCGGGGGCTTGCCGCTGTCGAGGACCTTCTCGTCGACGGTGATGACGCTGGCCTTGCTGGGGTCCAGGAGCAGCTTCGCCGAGGCCATGTTGAGAACCGGATGCAGTTGCTTCTGCTTGCCCGTCTTCAACACGACATAGCGAGTGGTGGACTTGCTGGCCACGATGACGTGTTCCTCGGGCTCGTCCCAGCCCTTGGGCGCCGTCGGGCTGAACATGCCGATCGCGCCGAACACCGCGAGGATCACGACGCCGACGACGAGGCCGGGCACCAGCGCGCCGAGGGGCTTGGGAGCCCCCTCCTCCGAACCGTAGGGGGACGGCTGCAGGAATGATGCGAGCGTGCGGCGCTTCGCGAAGGTGTAGGCGTTGAGTTCGTCCCGCCGTGATGCCATCTCTGTCCGCTCTCTCCCCGTTGCGGAGCCGTGAGGGACCTGTGAAGATCCGTCCCCCGCCCTCGATTGCCTCTGGTGCCTCGACTGTCAGACCCGGCCCCTACTATGCCTGTTACGCGGGTGTGCGTGTGGCACGGGTAGGCTGCTCAGGGCTTGAAGAGACCGGAGCACCAGGGTTTTCGGGAGAGTTCGGGGGGTTTGGAGTGATGACTTCCGCAACGCGGACCCGGTCGCGATCGCAATCGGGGGCACGAGCGGATGACGCGGGTCGGTCGCGGGCCGGAGGCTCGTCCTCCTCCCGGCCGGACGGCCGCCCCTCACCCCCGTCCCAGCAGGGCGCCTTCACTCCGCACCCGGAGTCCCGCTCGGGACGCGGCGGTTCGTTCGCGGTGCAGCGACTGGTGCTGCTGGAGATCGCGGGTGCACTCGTGGTGTGCGGTTGGCTCGCGGGCACGGTCGCCCTGATCGTCGCCGTCGTGATCGCCGCGGTGCTGGTGGCCCTCGCCGTCGTACGGCGCCGGGGCCGCTCCATGCCGGAATGGCTCGGCACACTGCTGGCCCTGCGCGCCCGCAACCGGCGGGCCGCGGGCAACGTGGTGCCGCAGGGAACCGACTCCGGTCTCGCGCCCGCCGTGGAGTGCGACCCGGCCCTGCGCACGTACAGCTACAACCGCGGCGACGACCGCGACCAGCGGCCGATCGGCATGGTGGGCGACGGCGGCTTCCTCACCGCGGTGCTCCAGGTCGAGTCGGACGCCGACGCGCTGCGCGCGGAACACAGCCGCAGATCGCTGCCGGTGGCTCTGGTACGGGACGTCCTCGACGTGGACGGGATCCACCTGGAGTCGGCCCAGATCGTGGTGCACACGCAACCCGCACCGGCGCTCCATCTGCCCCAGCAGTCGGTCGTGGTCAGCAACTACGCCCCGCTGCAGGCCCAGACGGGCTCCCCCTCCGTGCGCATCACCTGGATAGCCCTGAAACTCGACCCCGAACTGTGCCCGGAGGCGGTGGCCGCGCGTGGCGGCGGCCTGCAGGGAGCCCAGAAGTGTCTGGCACGCTCCGCCCAGCATCTGTCGAGCCGGCTGACGGGTGCCGGGTTCAGGGCGAGCGTGCTGACCGAGGAGGAGCTGACGGCCGCCATCGCCACCTCCGCGTGCGCCAATCCGATGATCACCGCTCAGGCCGCCCAGACCGGGCGGGGCGAGGCGCCCCAGCGCCGAACCGAAGAGTCCGGTCGGAGCTGGCGCTGCGACAACCGCCGGCACACCACCTACTGGGTGCGCCGCTGGCCCTCCCTGGGCGGATCCGGGAGTTCGCTGGCCCAGTTGGTGGCGCAGTTGACCGCGGTCCCGGCCCTGGCGACGACCTTCAGTCTGACCCTGGCCAAGGGCGCGCAGCGGGACGTGACGATCACCGGCCATGTCCGCATCACCGGTCGCAGCAACCAGGAGCTGACCGACGCACGGCGTGATCTGGAGCGCGCGGCGCGACAGGCACGTACCGGCCTCGCCCGCCTCGACCGGGAACAACTCCCCGGCGTTCTCGCCAGCCTGCCGCTCGGAGGTGCCCGCTGATGGCCAGGACGACCACCGCCGCCCCGTCGGGCCGGACCTCGGAGACGCCCGGTTTCGGCGAGCGGCTGCGCACCGGTTTCGGCCTGCTCGGACCCCGGCATCCGCGGCACGTGCTGTCCCTGGAACAGGTCGACACGCTCGCCCTCCCCATCGGGGACGACGGTGTGGTCGCCGGGGTGGATGCCGAGGGGCAGCCGGCGGTGCTGGGGATCAACCGGCCCACGCCGTACGACGTCGTGCTCATCGGTGGCCTGTGGACGGCCCAGGTGCTGGCGCTGCGTACGGCGGCCACCGGGGCGCGGGTCGCCGTGGAGACCGGTCGGCCGCAGGCGTGGATGCAGATGGTGCACGCCATGGGCGGCGGGCAGAACGGCCTCGCCGTGTACGAGGTGGGGCGCGTGCCCCCGCAGGGCGCCTCGGCGGGTACGCCCGTCCTGGTGGTGCGGGACTGCGGCATGCGGCCGCCGCGCGGCCGGGTGGTGTCGGGTCCCTGGCAGTCCGTGCTGACGCTCCTGCCGTATCTCAGTCCCGTCGCGCCCCGCTTGCTGCGGCAGGCCCGGCTCACCGGCATCCAGCGGGTCTCGCCCGACGAGGCCGCCGAACTCGGGCGCACGATGGGGCTTTCGCGTACCGAGGTCGACTCGCTGCCGGGCCTGCCCGACGGTGTCACCCTGTGGTGCACCGACCGTGACCGGCAGTACGTGATGACCCAACCCACCGACGCCGAGATCGGATTGTTGGGCACACCGCGCCGGATGGACTGAACCGCCCCTGCCGTCCCTTTTGTTCGGCCCTCTTGTGTCGCCCATGTGGCGTCCGGGTGCCGCTCGTAGGTGGATTCCCCTCGGTTTGCCCGTGGTTCGGCCGCGGCTCGTGCCCGTCCGCGCGAGCCCAGGGGCGGGCGGGCCTGCCGAGGTGTGCCTCCTGGTGATTAGGCTGGGTGCGGGCGCGATGCCGAACCCGTGGACCAGGCGTCGTCGTCCCAGGGGGAGGGCCGGTGGTCCGGACCGCCTCGAAGGACCACGGACGACTTGAACGACACGACATGGTCGCCCCGGCACGGCATGAGGGTGCTCGACCACACCAGGAGGAACTGTGAGCAGCGATCGGGACGGGATCCGCGGGGGCTGGGCCACACCCGACGATGACCAGCCCGACGCGGAGTCGGCCATCGAGACCACGGGCGAGTTCACCATCGACTACGCCCCGCCCGCCTGGTACACGCAGAACGCGCAGAACGCGTCCACGGGGGCCGGAGGGGGCGGCGCCTCCGGCGGTGCGGGGCCGGCCGGGTCCGGCGGCGTTGCGGCTGCGGGGGGCGTTGCGGGTGCCGGTGGTCCTGTGGGGGCTGAAGGTGCCAGCGGTGCCGGTGGTGTCGGTGGGGCGCATGGTTCGGGTACGGCCGGCGGTCCGGCCGGCGGCGGTGGCTCGCCGCTTCCCCCGTTCGTTCCCGGTTCGGGTACGGCCGGCGGTCCGGCCGGCGGCGGTGGCTCGCCGCTTCCCCCGTTCGTTCCTGGGGCGCCCGTCGCGCAGCCGACTCCTCCGCCGCCGCATGCGACGCCTGCCGCCGGTACGGCGGCTCCGGCGGCTCCCTATCCTCCGTACGCCCCGCCGGCTCCTCCCGCACCGCCCGCGCCCGGGACTGGTGCCTCCTACCCTCCGCCCACCGGTGCTCCCTACGCCGCTCCCGCTCCTGCCGCCGGTGCTCCGTACGCTCCGCCCGTGCCGCCGACCGGGAATCCGGTTCCGATGCCTAGGCTGCCCGAAGGGTTCGAGCCCCAGCAGTCCCGGCAGCCGTCGCCGCCGGAGGCTCCGGCCGCTGCCGCGGCCCCCGCACCGGCCCCTGAGCCGGACAACGGGGACCTCGAGAGCGGAGCGACCATGCGGTTCTCCGCCGCCGCCCTGAAGCGTGAGATGGCCGAGATCGCCGAGCGCGCGGCGGCCGGTGAGAAGGCCGACGGTGCCGACGAGAGTCCCGCTGGGGGTTCTGGCGGCGAGGCCGGCGCAGGGGGCGACGGCAGCGCCGTATCCGCTGGTGAGGCTCCGGCCGAGGCGTCCTCCGCGGGTGACGCCGGGGACGGCGAGCCTGGTGCGGCTGTGACCGACGCCGAGGACACCGGTGACGACGACAGCACGGCCACCGACGCGGCCCAGGTCGACATCAAGGCCGAGGACGAGGCCGAAGAGGGCCGCCCGGCCGGGGACGCGACCGGGGTCGGGGAGGGTGGCAACGCCGGCAACGCTGACGGCGCCGAGGGCGCCGAGGGCGCCGGCGTCGCTTCGCCCCAGGCGGCCGGCACGGCCACCGCCACCGCCGAGCCCACCGACGCGGCGTCCGCCGAGGCCGAAGCCGACGCCAAGTCTCCTGCGGAGCCCTCCTCTGACGCCGTGTCCCCCGACGCCGCGCCGCCCCTCGCACCGCAGTCCACGGACGCCGTCACGCGGAACAGCACGCCCGAGCACACCGGAGCCGACAGCGCCGCTGCCGGTCAGGGTGCCCCGCACGTCGCGCCGCCCGCGCCCGAGCCGCAGCCGCAGCCGCAGCCGCAAGGTGCTCCGCCCGCCTGGGCGCCGCCGCCCTCCTCGCCGCAGGGCGGGCTGCCGCCGCTGCCGCCGTCGTACCAGCCCGCCGCTCCCGCCCCGGCGGCCCAGTGGCCCGCGCAGCCCGCGCCGCAGCAGCCGGGGCCGGTCCCCGGTCAGCCGCAGCCCGCCGCCGCGCAGGGGCCCGAGGGTGTGCCCGGGCCGCAGCAGCCGTTCCAGCCGCAGGCTCCGCAGCCCGCGCCCGCCGCCTGGAACCAGCCGGGCGTCCCCGGCCCGATGCCCGGACAGCCGTCGGCCGCCGCGCAGCAGCCCGGACCCACTCCCCCCGGTGGCTACGGCTTCCCGCAGCAGGGGCAGCAGCCGGTCCCGAACGGGGCCACCCCGCCGGGCGGCTACGGCTTCCCCCAGCCCGAGCAGCAGTCCGCCGCGCCCGGCGGACCCACCGGACCTACCCCGCCCGGCGGATACGGCTTCCCGCAGCAGCCCAGCACTCCCAACCCCCCGGCCCAGCAGGGCGGTTACGGCTTCCCCCAGCAGGAGGGCGTGTCCCCGCAGGGTGGCGAGCCGGGGCAGGTGCCGCAGCAGCCCGCGCCGCCGCAGGCAGTCGACCCGCGAGCCGGTGCCGCCTGGCCGCAGCCCGTCCAGCACGACCAGCGGCAGCCGACCAACCCGGGTGCCGCGCCGCTGGGTTACACGGCGGCCGTTGAGCTGTCCTCGGACCGGCTGCTCAACAACCGTAAGCAGAAGGCCAAGAGCGGCCGGCCCGCCGCCGCGTCGTCCCGCTTCAAGCTGGGCGGCAAGAAGGAGGAGGCCGAGCGGCAGCGGAAGCTGGAGCTGATCCGCACGCCGGTGCTGTCCTGCTACCGGATAGCGGTCATCAGCCTCAAGGGCGGTGTCGGCAAGACGACGACCACCACCGCCCTGGGCTCCACGCTCGCCTCCGAGCGGCAGGACAAGATCCTCGCCATCGACGCCAACCCGGACGCCGGCACGCTCGGCCGCCGGGTGCGCCGGGAGACCGGGGCGACCATCCGCGACCTGGTCCAGGCGATCCCGTACCTCAACTCGTACATGGACATCCGCCGGTTCACGTCCCAGGCGTCCTCCGGTCTGGAGATCATCGCCAACGACGTCGACCCGGCCGTCTCGACCACGTTCAACGACGAGGACTACCGGCGCGCCATCGACGTGCTCGGCAGGCAGTACCCGGTCATCCTCACCGACTCCGGCACCGGTCTGCTCTACAGCGCGATGCGCGGGGTACTCGACCTCGCCGACCAGCTCATCATCGTCTCCACCCCGTCCGTCGACGGTGCGAGCAGCGCCAGCACGACGCTGGACTGGCTGTCGGCACACGGTTACGCCGATCTCGTCTCGCGGTCGATCACCGTCATCTCCGGGGTCCGCGAGACCGGCAAGATGATCAAGGTCGACGACATCGTGTCCCACTTCGAGACGCGCTGCCGCGGGGTGATCGTGGTGCCGTTCGACGAGCACCTGGCCGCCGGTGCCGAAGTCGACCTCGACATGATGCGGCCGAAGGTGCGGGAGGCGTACTTCAACCTCGCCGCGATGGTGGCCGAGGACTTCGTACGGCACCAGCAGGCGCACGGGCTGTGGACCAACGACGGCAACCCGCCGCCGGTGGCCGCCCCGCCGATGCCGGGCCACCAGATGCCCGGCCAGCCGATGCCGGGACAGCCGGCGCCGGGCCAGTTGTACGGGCAGGTCCCCGGTCAGCCGTACCCGCAGGCCCCTGGTCAGCCGTACCCGCAGGCGCCGGGCCAGCCGTACCCGCCCGCGCCCGCGCCGGGTCAGCCGTTCCCCGCACCGGGGCAGCAGCCGTACCCGCCGCAGGAGGGCCAGGCCGGGCAGCCGTACCCGCCCCAGCAGGCGCAGCAGCCCTACCCGCCGCAGCAGGGACAGCCGGGGCAGCCGTATCCGGGGCAGCAGCCGGCACCGCAGCCCTACGCGCAGGGCGCCCCCGGCCAGCCGTACCCGCCGCAGCCCGGCTACCCCCAGCCCGGGCAGCCCCAGCCCCAGACCCAGCCGGAGCAGGCCGCCCAGGCCCCGCAGCCGCAGCCGCAGCCGCAGCCGCAGCCGCAGGCTCAGCCCCACCAGGGCCAACAGGTCCCGCAGGGGCAGCCGCCGCAGGCGCCCCCGCAGCAGTAGGGCGACACGACCGAGGGCGGCCGGTGCTCAGTGCACCGGCCGCCCTCGTATGTCACGGGTACCGCGGGGGGCTACGCCTCCGCCGCGACGATCTCTCGGCAGCGCTTCACGTCCTCGGCCATCTGCTCCAGCAGGGCTTCCAGCGACTCGAACTTGGCCTGGCCGCGGACGTAGGCGAGGAAGTCGACGGCGACGTGCAGGCCGTACAGGTCGAGGCCGACGCGGTCGATGGCGTACGCCTCCACCGTGCGCTCGGTGCCGTCGAACTGCGGGTTGGTGCCCACCGAGATGGCGGCCGGCATGATCTCGCCCTGCGCGTGCAGGTAGCCCGCGTAGACGCCGTCGGCGGGGATCGCGGTGTGCGGGAGCGTCTCGACGTTGGCCGTCGGGAAGCCCAGTTCGCGGCCGCGCTGGGCGCCGCGGACGACCACGCCCTCCACGCGGTGCGGGCGGCCCAGGATCTCCCGGGCGCCGGCCACGTCGCCCTCGGTGACCAGGCGCCGGGTCAGCGTGGAGGAGAAGGGCTGTCCGCCGCCGGCCTCGCCGGAGACGTACAGGTCGACGACCTCGACCTCGAAGTCGTAGATCTTGCCCTGTTCGGCGAGGAACTCGACGTCGCCCGCGGCTTTGTGGCCGAAGCGGAAGTTCGGGCCCTCGACGGCCGCCTTGGCGTGCAGCTTGTCGACCAGGACCTTGACCACGAAGTCGGCGGGCGACAGCTTCGAGAACTCGGTGGTGAAGGGGAGGACGAGGACCGCGTCGACGCCCAGGTCCGCCATCAGCTCGGCACGGCGGTGGTGCGGGGCGAGCAGCGGCGGGTGGCTGCCGGGGCGGACGACCTCGCTGGGGTGCGGGTCGAAGGTGACGACGACGGCCGGGACGCCCAGCTCACGCGCGCGGTCCACCGCGTGCTTGATGATCAGCTGGTGGCCGCGGTGGACGCCGTCGTAGGAACCGATGGTGACGACGCTGCGCCCCCAGTCCTGGGGGATGTCCTCCAAGCCACGCCAGCGCTGCACTGTGACCGCTCCTCGAACCCGTGTCCGTGTCTACCGTTGACCTCGTGTGCAGGTCTAAGGGTGCCATGCCGGGTGCCTTCGGCCCGCATCGGCATGGAGGCTGTGACCGGGCGCACGTTCACACCCGCGCGGCCGGCCGGTCAGGCCGGCACCCGCACCCCCGCCAGGTTCTCGATCATGCGGTGGGCGCTGGGGCCCACCACCGCGGCCCAGTCCTGCGGGGTCTCGCCCAGCCAGCGGGCCATCAGGGCGGCGAAGCCGGGGACGTGCCGGGCCAGGACGACCAGGCTCCAGTCGAAACGGGTGGCGCCCTCGGGGGTGCGGCCGAGGAGCAGGCCCGTGCGGTGGACCAGGGCGCGCAGCTCCGCGTCGCGGCCGTCGCCGTGAGGGGCCGCCGCGTGCAGGACGGCGTCCAGGACGTCCGGGTCACGCTCGTGGGTGAGCAGGACGTCGAGCAACTCGTCGCGCAGGGCGCGGGAGGCCGGGGCGCCGGGGGTGGCGAGGACGCCGGCGAGGGCCGCCCTGACCCGGTCGGAGCCGCTGTCGACCAGGGCGGTGACCAGGGGCAGCAGGGTGGCGCGGGCGGTCGGGCCGGTGTCGAGGCGGCGGTCGACGTAGGCGGCCAGGTGACCGGCGGCCTCGGGCCGCGGTGCCGCCGTCTCCTGGATCAGCGCGGCGATCCGGCCGGTGAGCGCCGGGTTGGTGACGCCGGCGAGGGCGTGCAGCGTCTCCCCGGTGTCCGGACCGCCGGCCAGGCGGGCCCCGAAGGCCTCCAGGACGGGTCCGGCGTGGGTGGTCAGGACGGGGATCAGGGCGTCGGGCGGGATCCGCGGGTCGCCGTCGGCGAAGTGGCGCAGGGCTTCGGCGAGGTACCGGGCGCGGGTCTGCGGGTCGCGGACCAGGAGGGTGAGCGCGCCGCCGTGCAGGGGGCGGTCGACGGGGCGGGCGAGCAGGGCGAGGGCGGCGTAGCGCAGCAGCTCGCGGTCGGCGGGCGCGTGGGCGTGGGCGGCCACGCGCAGCCCGGAGGCCAGGGCCGCGGCCCGCCGGGCGGGGTGCTCGTGGTGCGCCCAGCGGTCGACGGCACGGCAGACGGCGGAGGGCTCGTCCTCGGCGAGGACGGCGAGCAGCTCGTCGGCTCTGGGGTGCGGGCTGCGCACGAGCTGTTCGGTCAGTTCGTCCAGGGCGTCGTGCCGGTGGGTGTGCAGCAGCGCCTGCGCGGCGGTGGCGACGGTGGCGTACGGGGTCGCGGGCAGTGGCCGCTCGTCGTCGAACCACGCGATCAGATGGGGCTGTACGGCGATGGGGTCTGCGGCGAGCAGCCGGGCGGCGGCGTCGAGGTAGCGCTCGCCGGCGTGCTCCTCGCGGTCGCCGGGGCCGGACGGTGCGACGTCGGCCAGCACCAGGCGGCGCAGCAGCGCGCAGCGTTCCGCGTCCGGGAGGGGCAGCTCGGTCCAGAAGGTGGGGCCGAACTCGGCCGGTACGAGCCGCTGTTCGCGACGGCGGTCGACGATGTGGTCGGCGAGCAGGCGGAGGACGTCCGTGTACGGCGTCGCGTCCGGGACCTGGAGCAGGGTGCGGCCCAGCAGCCGGGCGGCCCACCAGGAGGCGGGGTCCCGGTCCAGGGCGTCGGCCAGGTCGCACAGGCGGGCGCCGAGTTCGCCGGGTCCCTGCTGGCGGCCGAGGAGGAGCAGGGACTGGACGACCGGGCCTGCCCGGTGGTGCGGGACGGGGAGCGGCTCGGTGCCGCCCGGCGGGTGGGGGCGGTGGATCAGGGCGTCCAGGGCCTCGTCGAGGTCGAGGTGCGTGCCCTGGATCCAGTCGGCCAGTTCCTCGTGGGCGAAGCGGTAGCCGGGGCCGGCGGGGACCAGGAGTCCTTCGGTGAGGACGGCGGAGGCCCAGCCGGAGCCGCCGCCGAGCCGGGCCGGGGCGGGTCCCCAGGGGAACAGCTCCTCGAAGGAGGCGCGGTCCAGGTGGCCCTGGCCGGGGCCGAGGCTGCGCCGCGCGGCCTCGTGCACCTGCCCGGCGACCCGGGCCGCGAGCCGCCGTACTGCCGTGCCGCGCAGGCCGTTGCCGGCGGCGAGGCGGACCGCGACGCGCAGGCACACGAGGTCGAGGTGGGCGGCGAAGACCTCGTGCCGGTCGACGGGCCGGGCGGGGGCCGCGTCGGGGAGTGCGGCGCGGACCTCGGAGAACAGGCGCAGGGTGAGCGGGTGGCGGGCGTCGCGGCCGGTGAGCGCGCCGTCGGGGATGCCGTGGCGGGCGCGGGCCAGGCGGGCCTCGTCCTCGCTGAGGCCGGACAGCGGGACGCACGGCGGCAGTGCGTGCCCGCCGTGCCGCGACCCGTGCAGCAGGTCCGCCGGGAACTCGGCGCCGGCCCGCTCCCAGTGCTCCTCCCGGCAGGCCACCACAAGGCGTGCCCCGGTCGCCCGCAGCCAGTCGGCCGTCCCCCCGGTCCACGCGGGCAGCCGCTGGGCGAGGGCCGACGGCATCTCCTCGGGGCCGTCGAGCAGGAGCAGCAGCGGGCGGCCTGCCTGCCGGGCGAGGCGGGCCAGGCGCGTGGGGGTGAGGTCGCCCAGGTCGGTGGGGTGCGTGCCGCGCGAGGCGGCGACGATGCGGGCGGCGCGGCGCAGGGCGCGGCGGGCGGCGTCGGCCACCGAGTCGTCGGTGTCCTTCAGGTCGGCGCCGCGCAGCCACAGGGTGGGCTGGGGCGGCTCGGTCCGGCCGCGGCGGCCGGCGAGGGCCGCGAGTTCCGTCGTACGGCCGCTGCCGGGGGCGCCGACGAGGCCGAGCACGCGGCGGTCGCCGACCGTGAAGGCGGACAACTCCCCTGCCACGTCGGCCCGTTCGACCGGGCGTACCGGCTGTGCGGGGCCGGTGCCGCCGGCGTGGAGGGCGTGGCTGTCCGTGGGGCCGTCCTGGCCCACCGAGGTGGCGGTCAGTTCGAGGACGCCGGCCAGGTTGAGGTCCGCGCCGTAGGCGGGCACGGTGGCCGCGTTGCGGACGAGCAGCTCGGCCAGGGGGCCCTCGGCGGGCCGCAGCGGGACCGCGAAACCGTAGTCGCGGCGGGCGGAGTGCAGGGCGGTGCCGAGGACACCGAGCACCGTGCCGGTCTCCGCGTTCAGCACCGGTCCCCCGGCGGCCCCTCCGCCGAGCCGGAGGGCGTCCTGGCCGGCCGTGCCGACGGCCAGTTCCAGGGCGTCCTCGATGAGGTGGAAGCGGTCGGTCGCGGTGTACGTCACCTGGGTGGCGGCCAGCACCCGCGCCTCGCGCCAGCAGCCCGCGGCGATGCGGACGTAGGTGCCGGCCTCGACGTGTTCACGGGTGGTCAGGGGCAGTGGCTCGACGTCCAGGCCCTCGGTGCGGATCAGGGCCAGGTCCTGCTCGGGCAGCGCGGTGACGGCGTCGGCGCCGACCACGCAGGTGCGGCCGGGTCCCGCGTGCAGCACCAGCCGGGCGAGCCCGTCGACGGCCTCGTGGCTGGTGAGGAGTGTGCCGTCGTGGTCGGCGAGGAAGCCGATGCCGCGTGGCCGGCCGGCCAGGTCGTGGATCCGGACGAGGACGTCCGTGCGAGCCGGCGCGACGGCGGGACCGGTGCTTTCGGCGCGGCCCGGGAGCGCGGTCACTCCCGCGCGGTCGGCGCCGGCGGCCGCCTCGTGCGCACGGTCGGCGACGCCACCCGCAGCGTGCTCCCGGTCGGCGGCTGCGCCTGCCGCGTCCGCGTAGTCGCCGGAGGCGCGCGCTTCCGTACGGTCGGCCGGCGCGCCGGGGGCACCGGTACGGCTCGCCTCACCGCTCGGTCCCGCCATGGCCTACCTCCCCGCCCCTGCCACGCCCCTGTCCACGTGTCCTCACCTTCGACGGTAGGCACGTGATGATCAGCGGGACAGGTCGCAAGGGGAAAGCGCCCCCTTCCGCTCCCCCGCTTCACTCCGAGCGCCTGCCCGGTCGGGTGAATACGCGGGAGCGGCTGGATAACCCTAGGGGTGGGGGAACCGAGGGGGGACCGTGGAGCGGCGGCGAGTGGCAGTACCCCGTGGCCGCCGCTCCACGGGCAGTGCCCGTGGCGGGGTGCTCAGGGTCAGCCGAAGACGGCCAGGCTCTTCGCCTTGCCCTTGTGCTCCTCGACCAGGGCGAGGAGGCGGCTCTCGGGGCCGAACACGGCGACGGGGCCGGCGCCCGTGTACTCCTCGGGCATCTCCAGGCGCACGCCGTTGAGGAGCAGCCGGGAGCGCTTGGCGTCGACGTCCCAGCGCGGGAACGCGGCCGAGGCGGCCTCGGCGACGGGCATCACGGTCAGCTCCTGCTGGAGCTGTTCGAGCGTCTTCGCGGCGTCCAGCTTGTACGGCCCGACGCGGGTGCGGCGCAGCGCGGTCAGATGGCCGCCCACGCCCAGGTCGGCGCCGAGGTCACGGGCGAGGGCCCGGATGTAGGTGCCGGAGGAGCAGACCACCGAGACCACCAGGTCGAGCACGGCGGTCCCGTCCTCGGCCACGGCGTCCCGGACGTCGTACACGGCGAAGGAGGAGACGGTCACCGGACGGGCGGGGATCTCGAAGTCCTCACCCTCGCGGGCCCGCTTGTAGGACCGCACGCCGTCGATCTTGATGGCGCTGACCTTGGACGGCACCTGCATGATGTCGCCGGACAGCTTGGCGACGCCGGCGTCGATGGCGTCGCGGGTCACCTTGGAGGCGTCGGTGGAAGAGGTGATTTCCCCCTCGGCGTCGTCGGTGACGGTGTTCTGGCCCAGGCGGATGGTGCCCAGGTACTCCTTCTCCGTGAGGGCGAGGTGCCCGAGGAGCTTGGTGGCGCGCTCGACGCCGAGGACGAGGACGCCCGTCGCCATCGGATCGAGGGTGCCGGCGTGGCCGACGCGGCGCGTGCGTGCGATACCGCGCATCTTGGCGACCACGTCGTGCGAAGTGAAGCCCGACGGCTTGTCGACGATGACGAGGCCGTCGGGCGTGGTGTGCTTCTGCGTCATTCCGCGGCGTCGCCGTCCGTGTCGGTCGTGTCGGCGGCCTCTTCGTCGGCCGGCTTGCGGTACGGGTCGGCGCCACCCGCGTACGCGGCGCCCGCGGAGGCCTCGCGGACCTTCTCGTCGGACTGCCGCGCCTTGTCGAGGAGGTCCTCGATGGTCTTGGCGGTGTCCGGGAGCGCGTCCGCGACGAAGGTGAGGGTCGGGGTGAACTTCACGCCCGCGGCGCGGCCCACCTCGGAGCGCAGGATGCCCTTGGCGCTCTCCAGGCCGGCGGCCGCTTCCTTCCGCTCCTCGTCGTCCCCGTAGACCGTGTAGAAGACGGTCGCCTCTCGCAGGTCGCCCGTGACCCGGGTGTCCGTGATGGTGACGTGCGAGCCGAGCCGCGGGTCCTTGATCCCGCGCTGCAGCTTCTGGGCCACCACCTCCCGGATGAGGTCCGCCAGCCTTTTCGCCCGCGCGTTGTCGGCCACTGGTCCGTCTCCCGTTCTTTCTTCTTCTACGTTCTCAGGTGTTCTGGGTCTAGTCGTCGTCGCCGTGGATGCGCCGTCGTACGGACAGCAGTTCCACTTCGGGGCGGCCGGCGACCAGCCGCTCGCACCGGTCCAGTACGTCGGTGAGGTGCGTCGCGTCGCCGGAGACCACGGCGAGGCCGATGATCGCCCGCCGGTGGAGGTCCACATGGTCCACCTCCGCCGCGCTCACGGTGTACTTCCGCTGGAGTTCGGCGACGATCGGGCGGACGACGGAGCGCTTCTCCTTCAGCGAGTGGACGTCGCCGAGGAGCAGGTCGAAGGACAGAGTCCCCACGTACATGTGTCACCGGTTCACCCGCCGGTCCGGGATCGATGGCCCCGGGTCCGTGTGGCCGGGGACATCAAGAACGGTACCCCGTTCCCGCCTCGGGCTCGACGGGGTTTTACCGCGCCCGGACCCGCCGTGGCGGGCCCGGGAACGGCACGCTGGCCGACGGGACCGGAGTCCCGTCGGCCAGCTTCAGCCACCGTGGGTGCTACACCCGCGGCTTCTCCCGCATCTCGTACGTCGCGATGACGTCGTCGACCTTGATGTCGTTGAAGTTGCCGAGGTTGATACCACCCTCGTAGCCTTCGCGGATCTCGGTGACGTCGTCCTTGAAGCGACGCAGGCCCTCGATGTTGAGGTTCTCCGCGACCACCTTGCCGTCGCGGATGAGGCGCGCCTTGGTGTTGCGCTTGACCTCGCCGGACCGGATGAGCACACCGGCGATGTTGCCCAGCTTGGACGACTTGAAGACCTCGCGGATCTCCGCCGTGCCGAGCTCGACCTCCTCGTACTCCGGCTTGAGCATGCCCTTGAGGGCCGCCTCGATCTCCTCGATCGCCTGGTAGATGACCGAGTAGTACCGGACGTCCACACCTTCGCGCTCGGCCATCTGCGCCGCGCGGCCGGCCGCGCGGACGTTGAAGCCGATCACGATGGCGTCGGAGCCCATCGCCAGGTCGATGTCGGACTCCGTGACCGCACCGACGCCGCGGTGCAGGACGCGGATGTCGACCTCTTCGCCGACGTCCAGCTGGAGCAGCGAGGACTCGAGGGCCTCGACCGAACCGGACGCGTCACCCTTGATGATCAGGTTCAGCTGCTGGACCTCGCCGGCCTTCAGGACCTTGTCCAGGTCCTCCAGCGACACGCGGCGCGTGCGCTTGGCGAAGGCGGCGTTGCGCTCACGGGCGGCACGCTTCTCGGCGATCTGACGGGCCGTACGGTCCTCGTCCACCACCAGGAAGTTGTCACCCGCACCCGGGACGTTGGTCAGGCCCAGGACCTGGACCGGCGTCGACGGGCCGGCCTCGGCGACGTTGTTGCCGTTGTCGTCGAGCATGGCGCGCACGCGGCCGTAGGCGTCGCCCACCACCATCGTGTCGCCGACCCGCAGGGTGCCTCGCTGGACGAGGACCGTCGCCACGGCACCGCGGCCGCGGTCGAGACGGGACTCGATCGAGATGCCCTGAGCGTCCTGGGCCGGGTTGGCCCGCAGGTCGAGCGAGGCGTCGGCCGTGAGGACCACGGCCTCCAGCAGCGAGTCGATGTGCAGACCCTGCTTGGCGGAGATGTCGACGAACATCGTGTCGCCGCCGTACTCCTCGGCCACCAGGCCGTACTCGGTCAGCTGACCGCGCACCTTGGTCGGGTCGGCACCCTCGACGTCGATCTTGTTGACCGCGACCACGATCGGCACGTCGGCCGCCTTGGCGTGGTTCAGCGCCTCGACCGTCTGCGGCATGACGCCGTCGTTGGCCGCGACGACCAGGATCGCGATGTCGGTCGACTTCGCACCACGGGCACGCATGGCGGTGAACGCCTCGTGACCCGGGGTGTCGATGAAGGTGATCTTGCGCTCTTCGTCGTTGACCTCGGTGGAGACCTGGTAGGCACCGATGTGCTGGGTGATGCCGCCGGCCTCGCCCGCGATGACGTTCGTCTTGCGGATGGCGTCGAGCAGTCGGGTCTTACCGTGGTCGACGTGACCCATGACGGTGACGACCGGCGGGCGGACCACCAGGTCCTCCTCGTCGCCCTCGTCCTCGCCGAACTCGATGTCGAAGGACTCGAGCAGCTCGCGGTCCTCCTCCTCGGGACTGACGATCTGAACCGTGTAGTTCATCTCGCCGGCGAGGAGCTGCAGGGTCTCGTCGGAGACCGACTGCGTGGCCGTGACCATCTCGCCGAGGTTCATCATGACCGCGACGAGCGACGCCGGGTTGGCGTTGATCTTCTCCGCGAAGTCCGTGAGCGACGCGCCGCGGGAGAGACGGATGGTCTCGCCGTTGCCGCGCGGCAGCATCACGCCGCCGACGCTCGGGGCCTGCATGGCCTCGTACTCCTGGCGCCTCTGCCGCTTCGACTTGCGGCCACGACGCGCGGGACCACCGGGACGGCCGAAGGCGCCCTGCGTGCCACCGCGGCCACCGGGACCACCGGGACGGCCGCCGAAGCCGGGACGGCCACCGCCGCCACCGCCGGGACCACCCGGACGGCCGGCGAAGCCGCCGCCACCGCCACCGGGACCGCCGGGACGACCGGCGAAGCCGCCGCCACCGCCACCACCGGGACGACCGGCGAAGCCGCCGCCACCGGGACGACCGCCGCCGCCACCGGGACGACCGGCACCGCCGGGACCGCGACCGCCGCCACCGGGGCCGGGACGCGGGCCGGCAGCGGGA
>NZ_JARAUO010000052.1:0-51527 GCF_033792105.1 Streptomyces sp. WI03-4A | reverse complement strand
GGTCCGGCGCGGCGGGGGCGCGGCCCGGGTCGGCGGACGCCCAGGCCGGCGCGGCGGTGGCGCCGCCCGGCGCAGCGGACGGACGGTCGCTGGGTGGTGATGCCGTGCTGGTCGGCTTCGTTCGGGCGTTGCGGGCGGCGGGGCTCGATGCGAGCAGCGAGCGGTTGTACGCCTTTCTGCGGGCCGTGGACGAGTTGCGGACCGGGGTGCGGGCCGACGTGTACTGGGCCGGGCGGGCGACGCTGTGCGGCGAGCCCGACGACCTGGAGCGGTACGAGCGGGTGTTCGCCGCGTACTTCGGCGCACGGGACGGGGCCGCGTCCCGAGCCGTGCCGGCCGCCGCCGCGCCCCGGCCCGTACTCGCCGCCCGGGAGGCGCACGGCGACGCGCGCGAACCCGGTGAGCGGGAGCCGTCGGGCCCGCCCACCGCCACGCTCGCCAGCTCCGCCGAGGTCCTGCGGCACCGCGACGTCGCCGAGCTGGACCCCGCCGAACGCGCCCAACTACGCCGACTGCTCGTAGCGTTCGCCCTGCGCGGGCAGACCCGCCGCTCCGCGCGCCGGCGGCCCGCCCGGCGCGGGGACGTCGACCCGCGCCGCACGGTGCGGGAACTCCTCCGGCGCGGCGGCGAGCCGGCCCGGCTGCGGCGGCACGCGCGCGTGCACCGCCCCCGCCGGGTGGTCCTGCTCGTCGACGTCAGCGGCTCCATGGCGCCGTACGCCGACGCCCTGCTTCGGTTCGCGCACGCGGCGGTACGAGGGGGCCGCACCGAGGTGTTCACCATCGGCACCCGGCTGACCCGGGTCACCCGCGAACTCGCCCACCGGGACCCGGACCTGGCCATGACGGCCCTCGCGGCGGCCGTGCCGGACTGGCGCGGCGGCACCCGACTCGGCGAGCTGCTGCGCGAGTTCCTCAACCGCTGGGGGCAACGCGGCATGGCCCGCGGCGCGGTCGTCGTCCTGCTCTCCGACGGCTGGGAGCGCGGCGACCCGGAGCTGCTCGGCGCGCAGATGCGCCGGCTGCACGCCCTGGCCCACCAGGTGGTCTGGGCCAACCCGCGCAAGGCGCGCCCCGGTTACGCGCCGCTGGCCGCCGGGATGGCGGCGGCCCTGCCCAGCGTGGACGCCTTCGTCGAGGGACACAGCCTGGCGGCGCTCGAACGGCTGGCGGCGGTGGTGCGCGGGGCGGCGAGCGGTGAGGCTCTGGAGAAGGGAGCGCAGCGTGCGTGAGATTCTGCCGGCGCTGGAGCGCTGGTACGCGGCCGGGATCCCGTTCGGGCTGGCCACGGTCGTCGCGGTGAGCCGCAGCGCGCCGCGCGGGCCCGGCGCCGCCATGGCGGTGGGCCCCGACGACGAGGTCGTGGGGAGCGTGTCGGGCGGCTGCGTGGAGGGCGCGGTGTTCGAACTCGCGCAGGAGGTCGCGGCGAGCGGCGAGGCACGCCTCGAGACCTTCGGCTACAGCGACGAGGACGCGTTCGCGGTCGGGCTCACCTGCGGTGGCGAGATCACCCTGCTGGTGCGGCCGGTCACGGCCGCCACGGACCCGGCGTTCGACGCGGTCGCCGGGTCGGTCGCCGCGGGCGAGCCGGTGACCGTCGCCACGGTGGTCGACGGACCGGCGACGCGCGGCGCGACCCTCGCGGTCTGGCCGGAGCGCACGGCGGGCACCCTCGGCACGGCCGGGCTCGACGTCGCGGTCAGCGCCGACGCACGCGGCGAACTCGCCCTCGGCGCCTCCGTCCAGCGGCACTACGGGCCGCACGGGGAGCGCCGCGAGGACGCCGTCACCGTGTTCCTGCAGTCCTTCGCGCCGCCGCCGCGGATGCTGGTCTTCGGCGCCATCGACTACGCGGCCTCGGTGGCCCGCATCGGCGACTTCCTGGGCTACCGGGTCACCGTGTGCGACGCCCGCCCGGTCTTCGCCACGCCGAAGCGCTTCCCGGCCGGTGTGGAGGTCGTCGTCGACTGGCCGCACCGCTACCTGCGGAGCACCGGCACCGACGACCGCACGGTGATCTGCGTCCTCACCCACGACCCGAAGTTCGACGTACCGCTGCTGGAGGAGGCGCTGCGCCGGCCGGCCGCCTACATCGGGGCGATGGGCAGCCGCCGTACCCACGACGAACGGCGCGCCCGGCTCGCCGAGGCCGGTCTCACCGGGGCCGAGCTGGCCCGGCTGCGCTCGCCGCTCGGCCTCGACCTCGGGGCCCGTACGCCGGAGGAGGTCGCGGTGTCCGTCGCCGGGGAGATCGTGGCCCTGCGCTGGGGCGGCAGCGGGGCGCCCCTGACCGGCACCGCCGGGGCCATCCACCCGACCGCCGCCCCCTGAGACCCGAGGAGCACGTCATGGAGCTGCACCACGAGTTCACCGTCCCCGTCCCGGTCGACGACGCCTGGCACGCGTTCCTCGACATCGAACGCGTCGCCCCGTGTCTGCCGGGCGCGGCGGTGGAGAGCTACGACGGCAGGACCGTGAACGGCTCGGTGAAGGTGAAGGTGGGACCGGTCACGGTGACGTACCGGGGCACCGCGGTCTTCGAGGAGCAGGACGAGGGGGCGCACCGGATGGTGCTCGTGGCGAGCGGCCGGGAGACCCGGGGGCAGGGCACGGCCCGGGCCACGGTCACCGGCACCCTGACCGAACGCGACGGCGGCACGGCGGTGTCGGTGGACACCGACCTGACGGTGACCGGGCGCCCGGCGCAGTTCGGGCGCGGCGTACTGGCGGAGGTGGGCGACCGGCTGGTGGGCCGGTTCGCGGCATGCCTGGAGGAGCGACTGGCCGAACGCCCCGCCGCGTCCCCGGCCGAGGCGGCGCCGCCGCCGGCCGGAGAGGGGGCGGCGGCACCGCCCGTCGAGGGGGCGGCGGCACCGCCGGTCCGGGAGGAACCGGAACCGATCGACCTGCTGCGGACGGCCGGAGTGCCGGTGGCCAAGCGGGTCGCGGCGGTGGTCGCGGCGGCCGCCGCCGTCGCCCTGGCGGCCGTGGGCCTGCGGCGCCGGGGGCGGACGCGGTCCGGTCGCAGAGGCGCGCGACGGTAGCCGGCGCACCGCGCACCGTCCGCCTCAGCGACAGCCGGGGGCTCGCGGCAGGGTGCCGCGCACCCGGTGGGGCTGTCGCCCCCGGCTCGGCACCTGGGCCCCGGGCGGCTGCGAGGCGGCGCCGGGGCCGTCCGGCGGTGGGTCAGGCGTGCACGTGGCGTGACCGCGCCGCCCGCCGGGGTGCGGCGTGGTGCGCGGGCTCCGCCGGGCTCTCCGCCCGCAGGCGCTGGAGCCACAGGGCGGCGGTGAACAGCAGGCCGGTGAAGATGGCCAGGAGGAGGGCGGATACCCACATCTGCCGGCCCCCGGGGGCCTGCCAGGCGGTCCAGGCGGTCGACGCCGCCCACACCAGCACGCCGGCCGCGTAGAAGGTGCGCATGCGGCGCAGCTGCCGCACGGCCCGCAGGGACTTGATGCGATCAGTCTTGGATGCCATGCCGGCCCGTGTACCCCGGGGCACGCCGTTCAGCTTCACGAGTTGCCGGGCAGCGCACGACGGCCAGGTCGTCCCGCCCGCCTCGCGTCAAGCGCTGCGCGGGCCGGACCGGGCGCAGCGGACGCAGGTGGTGGCCGCCGGACGGATCTCAAGGCGTTCAGGGGGAATCGTCCCGCCACAGCCTTCACACTGCCCGTACCGACCCTGTTCGAGCCGTTCCAGTGCCCGGTCCAGTTCCTCCAGGTGCTCGCGCGTCTGCGCCATCAGGGCGGCGACGTGGGCCCGCTCGAAGGCGGTGGTGCCCCCTTCGGGGTCGTGCTCGTCGTCCACCGCGACCAGGGCGTTCGCCGCGACGATCCCGTCGTAGTCACGGCTCAGCGCGGCCGCCCGGGCGAGGGTGTCGGCCCGGTCGGCCGCCAGGCGTGCGCGGACGGCCGAGAGGTCCGACGGGCCGGGCCCGTCCTGGCCGTGCCGGGGTACGTCTGCCATGCCGGGAGAACGCTGACTCGCGGTCCCCTGTTCCCTCTCCCCTGTCCCCTGGGCATCCGCACGCGCGCCGGCTGCCATGGCTCGCACAGCGACCGCCGGCCCGGCCGGGGGCGGGCCGGCGGTGCTCCTCGGGCGGCGCGACCGGCCGACGTCAGAAGTCGTACGGCTTCTTGGTGTTCCAGTTCAGCACGTCGGCCTCGTTCCAGCTGAACTGCGGCTTCTGGCCCTTGGCGTCGACGGAGTAGAAGGGGCCCTCGTGACCGTCCGCGCCGCGCAGCGCCATGGCGAACGAGCGCGCCGTGTGGTTCTTCGAGCCGTAGTCGAAGAGGTTCACCGCGCTGTACACCTTGTCGCCGGCCCTGAGCGTGATGTGCTTGTCGCCGCCCGGGGCGTCCTTCTTGGAGTGCGGCAGCGTGGGGCCGTCGACGTCGTCGCCGAGCTTCACGGCCGGGTACGAGGTGACCCAGCACGGCGTGGCGCTCGTGTTCGACGCCGTGACCAGCAGGTGGTCGCCCTGTTCACCGGCGAACCGGTGCACCGCGGTGACCAGCATCTCGTCCCCGCGGCACTGCCGGACGGCGGCCTTCGTGCCCTTGTTAATCTTGTTCGTCCCGCTCGAGGCGCTCTCCGAGCGCACCTCCTTGGTGGCACCACCGGTCTTGGCCTGCTCCGCGCCGCCCTTGGCGTTCGCGTCGGACGCGGTCCGGCTCTGCGCGCCGCCGGCGGCGTGGTCGCCGCCCGCCGCCTTGGATCCGCCGGAGCCACCGCAGGCGGTCAGGCCGAGCGCCAGCGTGGCGGTGACGGCGGCGAGGGCGGCGGTGCGGGCGGTACGACGGGCACGATGCGTGGTCATGATGAGAGTTCCCCCATGGTCGGTGAGGACGCGTGGTCGGTGTGGACGCGGCACCTCCGTCCGCTCACGCAGAGCGGCCGGCCGCATCGACTGTGTCACTGCGCCCTTGTAGATGACACGGGAATGGGCGCCGTTCCCCCGGGTTTGTCCGTGTTCAGTAACAGGGCCGTCGGGCGTACGCACCCGGGAACGGTGTGCCTGGGTTCGGTCTGCCGGGGCACGCAGAAGGGGACTGAAGGGGACCGGCGGTGTGGCTGACGAGGCGGAGAGGCGGCGTGCGTGGCCGAGCGGGAGCGGGTGCTTGAGGCACAGGAGGGCCGGGGTCCGGAGCGCGAGGACGACCTGCTGCGCGGGCTCGCGGTGGACGACCGGCAGCCGGAGCGGCCGGTGCTCCTGGACGGCGACGGCCGGCCGATCGGGACCTGGCGGGAGAACCACCCGTACGACCACCTGATCGGGCGGCGGGAGTACGAGCGGACCAAGCGGATCCTGCAGATCGAGCTGCTCAAGCTGCAGCGCTGGGTGAAGGAGACGGGGCAGCGGATCGTCGTGGTCTGCGAGGGGCGGGACGCGGCCGGCAAGGGCGGCACCATCCAGCGGTTCACCGAGCGGCTGAACCCTCGCGGCGCCCGGGTCGTGGCCCTGGACAAGCCGACCGAGCGGGAGGCGGGACAGTGGTACTTCCAGCGGTACGTCGGCCACCTGCCGGCGCGCGGCGAGATCGTCTTCTTCGACCGGTCCTGGTACAACCGGGCGGGCGTCGAGAGGGTCATGGGGTTCTGCTCGGAGGAGGAACATGAGCGGTTCCTCCTCCAGGCACCGCTGTTCGAGCGGCTGCTCACCGACGACGGCACCCTGCTGGTGAAGTTCTGGTTCTCGGTGTCGCGTGCCGAACAGCGCACCCGGTTCGCGATCCGGCAGGTCGACCCGGTGCGCCGCTGGAAGCTGTCGCCCACCGACCTGGCCTCGCTCGACCGCTGGGACGACTACACCGCGGCCAAGGTCGACATGTTCCGGGCGACCGACACCACGCATGCGCCCTGGACGGTGGTGAAGAACAACGACAAGCGGCGGGGCCGCCTGGAGGCGATGCGCAGTCTGCTGTACCGGTTCGACTACCCGGCCAAGGACGCGGCGGCGGTCGGTACGCCCGATCCGCTGATCGTCGGTGCGGCGGACACCCTGCTCGAACCGGGCGAGGAACCGACGGCCCTCTCCCCGACACCGCTGGCCGGGCCGGGCGGTGGCCCCGGGAACCACCCGGACCCACGCTGACGGCCCGGCCGCCGACGTCCCGCCCCGGCGGGCGGGCCGGGTCAGCCCACGTGCCAGGTGAGGCTGCCGCCGTTGCCGGCGGCGACGACGAACATCACGATCATGAGGATGATGTCGACCACTCCGAGGCCGATGTCCC
Source organism: Streptomyces sp. WI03-4A (assembly GCF_033792105.1). Lineage (NCBI taxonomy): Bacteria > Bacillati > Actinomycetota > Actinomycetes > Kitasatosporales > Streptomycetaceae > Streptomyces > Streptomyces sp. WI03-4A. The sequence goes on along the minus strand of NZ_JARAUO010000052.1, from coordinate 45,291 downwards.
ACTTCGCCATCACGGAGCCGGTCTGGCGCAGCGCCACGACGCCGAAGACGACGGCGAGCGGGCCCAGGATGATGGGCAGGAAGAAGAGGCCGACGATGCCGCAGACGAGTCCCGCGATCGCCAGTCCGCTCGTCCGGCTCGCCTTGCCTGTGCTGTAGGACGTCATCGGTATCTCCCCAACTGTCGCGATCGGCTTCGTTTCCCTCTTTCGTTCCTTCCTGGTTGCCCGTCACGGCCGGGTCATTCCTTCGGTGACGCGACCAAGTCCGCCCTTAGAAGGTCGAGTTGACGGACCGACGCGCCTTCGGTCGTACGCGGGTCTCCCCCGGCCGGGGGCTCGCAGGTTCGAACCACTCGCCGCGATCCGATCCAGGGCCAGATCCACGAGGTGTACGGCGGGATCCACGACACCGACATCTGTCTGGCCGTCCCCAAGAGCCCCAGCGGTGACTTCGCCAAGGACGTCGACACGACGAGCTGCAACAACTACCGGTCCTACTACCTCGGGATGAGCACGATCCCCAAGCCGAACAGGCCCACCACGCTCGGCACCGTCCCCGGATACATCGGGCACTGCTCCGCCAGTGACACCTACCCGAGCTGCTACCAGATCGACGGCAACCGCACCAAGTGGCTCTGGGTGCCCTGACCGGGCGATGCGCGGCATGCCCGGTCCGTCGCCGCCCGTCACCGTGACCCCGCGGCCACCAGGGTCGCGGTGACGGGTTCGAGCTCGGCGACCAGTTCGTCGAGCTCGGCGGGGGACAGTGCCTCGTACGGCGGGGCGGCGAGCTCGTCCGTCAGGGCCTCGACCCGCTGCTCGGGGGCACGTCCGGCGTCGGTGAACCGCCCGTCGGCGTCGACGAGTCCGCGCTCGCGCAGCCGAGGCCGGCATCCCGCCCCGCATCCGGGCCGAGGGTGCCCAGCGGCCCGCGGACCCGGCCTAGCCGATGCGCCCGGTGGCTTCCAGCAGGGCGGTGCCCAGGGGGGTGAGGGCGTGCAGCACCGCCTTGCCCTCCCGTCTCGTGGTGATCAGCTTGGCCTCGCGCAGCACGCCGGCGTGGTGGCTCGCGGCTGCCGCCGAGATGCCCAGCCGGCGCGACAGCTGCGTGGTGTTGCAGCCGTCGGCCACGGCCTCCAGCGCCGCCGCGCGCGTGCGGCCGAGCAGATCGCCGAGGGAGCGGTCGGTGCTCTCGCCGATGTCCCACAGCGGGGTGCCGACGTCGGCACCGGTGACGGCGGGGACCGCGAGGACGGGTGCCCGATCGGGTTCCAGCGGGGACTGCAGCAGTTCGACCTGCGGCGACGAGAAGAACGTCGGCGTGATCACCAGACCGCGGCCGCCGAGGTGGACGTCCGCGTCACGGGCATGGCGCACCTCGAGCACGGGCGGGCGCCAGCGCGTCAACGGGGTGCACAGGTGCGCGAGGAGCCCTTCGACACCCGTCTCGGCCAGGGTGTGCATGTAGGCCGAGCGCTTCGCCACCAGATGGGAGTGCACCCGTCCGGCGAACGGGGCGAGACCCACTCGGTGGCAGTGCCTGAGCGCGGCGGCGACTTCCAGCCGCGCCTCCCGGTCGCCGTCCATCAGGCTCTGCGCCCAGGACCGGTGGGAGGGGTGGAAGTCGATGTTCTCCAGTTCGATGCGCATCAGGTCACGGGGCGCTCCGAGGAAGTGGTCCACCGCCTCCTCGATGGAGGGGGCGTCGCCCGCGAGGCTCACCATGTCGATCACCGGCCCCTGCGCCGGCAGCAGCGCGGACAGCGGCTTCGCCCGGCCGCCCAGGCGCCCTCGCACGGACGCCTGCCACGGGCGGAAGGCCGGACCGAGGCCGCGCTGGCGGAGCAGTCTGACGCCGTCGAAGGTCTCCGCGGCCGCGCCGAGCGTCGTTGCCAGGCGGGTGCGCGCCAGGTCCTCGGCTGTGAAATGTATGCGTTTCACCGAGCGTCCATTCCCTGCCGTGCACGGTCACCGAGGGCAGTGTCCGTCCTGGGCAGCGGGCCGGGCAACGATCATTCAGGCCAGCGGCGGCCGGATCCGCGTGCTCCGGTGCGCGTCGGAGCGGGCTGACCCACCGCGGCGGAGCTTTCGAGCAGGGTCGAATACATTGCCGCTCCCGTCCCGGCGTGAGCATGATCGCCTCCACCAGCCGGTCGGCGACGGGGGTTCCGGCCGGCTGGTCGACGCCGTCTTGTCTGGCCGTGCGTCCAGCAGTAGGCCTGGTACGAACGGCCGGCAGTCAAGGTCGCCGGGTAGGCGCTGTTCTTGGTGGGCAGCCTGCGGACGTTGACGTCGGTGTAGGGCACGACGGTGTACGACGTCTCGGCCGGCGCCGCGACGGCGGCGGCGCCCGGGACGCTCACCGCGAGTGCGCCGGCCAGTGCGGCGATGACGGCAGACCTTCTGCGCATGACGGTTCCCCCTCGGAAATCGGCTGGTCGCCGATTCAAGGGCGACCAGTACGCCAACCTGCCCACGTCCGCGCGGTGCTGACGTCGCGTCGCATCGTCACGACCGGAGTCCGGAGGAACCCACGGTGACCACCCACCTGAAGACCAGGGCCAAGGCCGCGGCGGCCGGAGCGCTCCTCGCCGCCGGACTGCTGGTCGCGACCGCTCCCGGCGCCTTCGCGGCCACAACCGCGGCGCCGGCCGTCGACCGACCGTCATCCGCGGCGTCCGACGCGTACACCGTGGCGCCGTACACGGCGGTGAACCTCCGCCACGGGCCCGGCAGCGGCTACCAGTGGATGAGCACGCTGCAGTTCGGCCACACGTACACGGCGTACTGCTGGGTCTACGGCGAGATGGTCGTCGACAACGGCTACCGGAACAACATCTGGATCCACACCTACGGCGGCAGGGGCGTCGGAGTCGGCTGCGCCGGCGCGGTCTACCTGCGCGGCGACGAGCGGGCCGGGCTCCCCGCCTACGCCCAGTGCTGATTCCGGGTCCCGTGCGCCGGTGAAACGGCGGTGGTGACACCCGTCGTGTGGTGGCCGGGTCAGCTCGCCCTGGAGCCCGCGACCGCGGTTCGGGTGCGGTCGTGTTCCGCGCGGGCGGTCTCCAGCAGGCGTCGCCAGGAGATGACGGTCGGGCGACGCCGCAGCAGGGCCCGGCGCTCGCGTTCCGTCATCCCTCCCCAGATGCCGTGCTCGATCCGTTGGTCGAGGGCGTAGGCCAGGCACTCGGTCCGGACCTCGCACCCGCCGCACAGCGCTTTGGCACGGTTCTGCGCGGCGCCCTCGACGAACAAGTCGTCCGGGTCGGCCGTCCGGCAGAGCCCCTGCTCACTCCAGTCGGTGTCCGTCATCCGGTGATGCCGTCCTCTCCCCTGCCCGCCCTGTCGTTGCCTCGGTCGGAGGCAGCGGGCATATGACACTACGCCGCTCGGACGAATACTCGTTCCTCCGCTGCGCAGCATCACACCTTCGGATGAGGGGGAATTGCGTTCCGGCCACAGCGGCGATAAGGGCACTCGGCTTCGTACGGGTAAGGTCTGGCATGACCTACGTGATCACCGCTGCTCACCCTGACGACGCCGCGACGCTCGGGCCCCTGCACCTGCACAACTGGCTGCGGAACTACACCGACGCCGACGCGGGGATCGACGAGTCCTGGATCCGCGAGCACCGCGGTTCGTCCGCCACCGCGGAAGGCGTCGCGCAGTGGCGGGAGTTCATCGAGGTGGCGAACCAGCACCCCGCCCCGCGCTTCTGCCGTGTCGTCCGGTCCGGGACGGAGCTCGTCGGCTATCTCTGCGGCCACTGGGAGGAGTCGGGAACGATCACCCTGGGACCCATGTACCTGCTGGACGAGGCCCAGGGGCACGGACTCGGTGGCCGCATGATGACCGAATTCCTCACCTGGGCAGGACCGGCGCACATCCGCCTGGGAGTCGTCGACTGCAACGAACGCGCGATCCGCTTCTACCGACGCCACGGCTTCGAGATCGCGGGCGAGCGATACCTCTGGCGAGCAAAGCTGCCCACCCTGCCCATGACCCGCGAAGCCCGGTCGACCGCACCGGCCGGCTCCGCCGACCGGCCGTCGGTCGGGCCGTAGGCGGAGGTGAAGGAGCGGCGCGCCTGGTATGCAGAATCCTCAGCGCGCGCAGGGCGGATCCGGGGAGGGGCACATGGGGCGCATGCCGGGCGAAGGTGAGCGACGTGCGGCGGTCGTCGACGGACGGCTGTGGTACGTGGCGAACGAGGTGCTGGCGTTCCTGATCGAGATCGTCGCGCTGGGGCTGCTGTGCTGGTGGGGCTTCACCGCGAGTGGCGACGTGGGAGTCAGCGTGCTGCTCGGTATCGGCACACCGGCCGTCGCCGCGGCGCTCTGGGCACTGTTCGCCGCGCCCCGGGCGCCCTTCCGGCCGCCGCTGCCCGGCGTGCTGCTCGTGAAAGCGCTGGTGCTGGGCGGGGGTGCGCTGGCGCTGTACGGGGTGGGGCATCCGGTCGGGGCAATGGTGGCGGCCGTGGTGACCCTCGTGAACGTCACCGTGGCGGAGGTCTTCCGCCGGCCCGCGCCGGAAGGTGCTGAACGTGTTCCGGGCACAGCAACTCCCTAGCGGCTGGGCCGGAAGCCGTCCCTCGGCGCTGACCGCCGCGGCCCGCCGGCCCTTGAGGGGGCCGACGGGCTGACGGCAGCCTGCGAGGAGTCGGTCAGCGAGAGCTGAAGACCGGGGTCCAGCGGCCCGGGTAGTCGTCGCTCGCCTTGCGGAAGCCGCTCAGCGGGACGACCTTGTCGGTACCGACGGTGACCAGCAACAGCTGGTTGCGGAACTCTCCCTTGCCGCCGCACTTCTTGGGGTCGCAGCCCCAGGCGATGAGACGCTTGTTGTCGGCCCAGGCGAGGAGTTGCTGCACCGGAACGGTGGTGATCTGCCGGCCGGTGTGCGCGTCCAGGATCGCGGCGGCGATCGTTTCCCCGTAGCCCGCGAAGCCTCCCGCGCTGAGTTTGCCGTCGGGCGAGACACCTGCCTCCTCCGAGGCGGGGCCCTTCTCGTCCGCCGGCCAGTCGGCCTTGGTTCCGTCCGGGGTGTAGTAGTCGCGGAAGGGCTTCGTCGGGGTGTCCGCGTAGACGAGCTTGCCGTCATGGCTCCAGGCGAAGTCCGCGCGGGAGTTGCCGAACCAACCCATCTCGTCCTTCGAATCGGCCACTTCGTGCCAGTGCGCCTCGCCCGAGTCCACGTCCACGACGGTGAATCCGGTACGGCTGGGCACCGGTCCGGGGACATCCTTGCCGTTGACGTTCTGCTTGTGGTCCGCGAACATGCGGTCGGGATTCTTGGCGTAGGTCGTCGCGACGAGCTTCGTGCCGTCCGGTGAGAAGGCGACGCCGGCGACGCCCCGGTCCATCTTGATCCAGCGGTCCACCCTGCCGGTGATCAGGTCGAGCAGTCCGATGCGCCTGGCGGGCAGTTCACCCTCCAGTACGGCGGCGGTGCGGGAACCGGGGGCGACGGCCAGGTAGGCCCATGCGGTCTTCTCGTAGGTGCCCGTCTTCTGGTCGAGGAGCCCGTAGGTACGGGTGAGGACGTCGTCACCGTTCGGCTGCTTGACGGACTTGGTGACGTAGAAGGCGGAGAGGACCGTGTCCCCGGCCGCGATGAGGGACCTGGGCGGCGACTGGTCGGGATGGCCGATGACGTCGCTCCGGTTGGTCACGCTCGCGGGCCGAACGTCGTCGCCGCCCGTGCCGAGGCGGGGTACCGCCACCGCGAGGGTGATCGCGGCGACCGACGCCGCGGCGACGGACACGAGCCGGCGGGTACGGCGGCGGCGCCGCACGGCCAGGACACGGTCGGCGAGGTGGGGCGGTGCGGGGACGGTGTCCGCGGCCTGCTCGCGCAGGGCGTCCGACACCAGTTCGTCGACGTTCACGGATGCACCTCCACGGGCGGGTTGGGGTGGGACGGCTGCTGTTCGGCCCTGGCCGGGCCGAGCGCCGCGAGTTCGGGCGCGAGGGTGCGCAGACGGGCCAGGGAGCGGTGCGTCGTGGACCGTACGGTCCCCACGGAGCAGCCCAGGATCCGGGCCACGTCGGCCTCCGGAAGATCCTCGAAATAGCGCAGGACGAGCACCGTGCGCTGCCGGGCGGTCAGCCTCGCCAGCGCCCCGCGCATCACGAGGCGCAGCTCGGCCGCGGACGGCGCGTCCGCCGTGGTGCTCGTCTCGGGCGTCCGGGCGACGCTCAGCTCGCGGTGCGGCCACTTCAGCCGCCATCGGCTGACCTGCTGCCGGTAGAGGACCTGGCGCACGTACGCCTCCGGTTCCTCGATCCGGTTCCAGCGGCCCGCGACCTTGATCAGCGCGTTCTGCAACAGGTCCTCGGCGGTGTGGCGGTCGCCGCCGCACAGGAGGACGGCCGTCTTCAACAGCGCCGACGACCTGTTCGCCACGAACTCCCGGAACTCCGCATCGGCTTGTGCATCCATCGTCACCTTCTCTTGCCCGGCGGCCCCGGTGGCTCACCCCTACGCCCCTGATGACGCGCGCCGCCGCCCCTCACTATGCCTCCCGGGATGATCTACGCCGAAAATCTTTTCCGGCCCACGCGGCGGGCGGTGGACGGGCGTGGCCGACGCGCCCGTCACTCCGGACGGGAAGCGGGGGGCCCACCCCCCTTCTGGTGTGGGCCGCCGGGTTCGTGGGTGGTCAGCCGTGGTGGCCCGCCCGGTCCACCGAGACGTGTCGCGGCAGATCGGTCCTTTCCCGTGTTCAGCGCGACAGCCGTGCCGTCAGGTGGTCCGCCAGAATTCGCACAGGGCGGTGGCCAGTGCCTCGGGGGCCTCCTCGGCGATGTGGTGGCCGGAGTCGATCGGGCCGCCGTCCAGGCGGTCGCCCGCCCAGGCGCGCCAGACGCCCAGTACGTCGCCGTAGAGGTCGGCCATGTCGTCGCGGGTGGCCCACAGCACCTGCAGCGGGCGGTCGATGCGCCGGCCCGCGCGGCGGTCGGCGTCGTCGTGCTCTCGGTCGACACCGAGGCCGGCCCGGTAGTCCTCGCACATGGCGTGCACGGTGGCCGGGTCGTGGATCGCGTGCCGGTAGTCCTCGTACGCCTCGGCTCCCATGTGCTCGGCCGTGGCCTTGTACCAGGCGTCGGGGTCCGCGTTGATGACACGCTCGGCGGGCTTGTCGGTCTGCCCCAGGAAGAACCAGTGCCACCAGCTCGCGGCGAACGTCGCGTCACAGCGTCGCAGCGCCTCCCCGATGGGGACGGCGTCCAGCACGCTGACCGCGGACACGGCCCGCGGGTGGTCCAGGGCCAGGCGCGTGGCCACGTACGCGCCCCGGTCGTGCCCGACGACGGCGAACCGTTCGTGCCCGAGGCCGCGCATCACCGCCACGCAGTCGGCCGCCATGGCGCGCTTGGAGTACGGGCGGTGCCGCGCGTCGGTCGGAGGTTTCTCGGACCGGCCGTAGCCGCGCAGGTCGGGGCAGACCACGGTGTGGCCGGCCGAGACCAGCAGCGGGGCGACACGGTGCCAGGTCGCGTGCGTGCGCGGATGGCCGTGCAGGAGCAGCACGGCGGGACCGCTGCCGCCGTGCCGTACCCGCAGCCGGGCCCCGTCACCTTCGCGTCGCGTCAGCTCGAACCCGTCGAACATGGGCATGCGCCCCTCCCCGGCCTCGGACATCCAACCCCTGCCCTGCAAGGGCCTGTCCATGCGGACCCCGACGGCCACTGCGGCCTCCGCGCCCACGCGACGGGCGGCCGGCGGCGACCGCTGCCGTGCCGCCCGCCGTTCAGATGACTCCGAGGAGTCCGTTGCGCACAATCGGTGCCATGGACTACCGATATGCCGTGGGGGCCGATGCCATGGCCATGGCTGAGCTCTTCGCTGCCAATCACCATGACGCTCTGACGGAGCAGGAGCGTGCGAGGCAGGGATTCGTGCAGGGGGACTTCGACGCCGGCACGCTGCGCGCGATGGCCGAGGCCGGGAGCCTGCTCGTCGCGGACGACGACGGGCGGCTGGCCGGCCTGCTCGGGCTGGCCTCCCCCGAGGACCTGCCCAGTGCGCCCCCGCCGGTCCGGGCGCTGCTGGATGCGCAGGGTTCGCTCCAGTGGCGGGGGCGCCCGCTGCGTTCCACTCCCTTCCTGCTCTACGGGCCCGTGGTGGTCGCCGCCGCCTATCGCGGCAAGGGAGTGGCCCGGGGGCTGTTCGCCGCCGCGCTTCGGGCGGCCTCGGGCCGGGCCGATGTGATGGTCGCGTTCATCGAACTGGCCAACCGTGCCTCGTGGGCGGTCCACGTGGACGGTCTCGGCATGACCCCCCTCGGCGAGTTCACCCTCGGCGACCGGGCCTATGGCGTCGTCGGCGCGTCCACCCGGCCGGCGTCCACGCCCGGAACCTGAGGTGGTCCCGCCTCCCTACGGATTCCCCCGGCCCCCGGACGACCGCCCGCCCAGCAGGCACCCGCACAGCACCGCCGTGGCCGTGTAGCGGGCGGCGGAGCCGAGGGTCACCGTGTGGAAGCCCCGGAGGAAGCCGGCCGGGCCGGTGGGCCGGCCCGCGATCGCGCCGGCCACCGCGATGCCGATGGCGCCGCCGGTCTGGCGCGCGGTGTTGTTGACGGCGGAGGCGAGGCCGGAGCGTTCGCCGGGGACGGCGGCGATGGCCGCCGCGACCACGGCGGGGGTGAGCAGCCCGCAGCCGATGCCCCACAGCAGGAACGCCGGCACCAGCAGGCCGGGGCCGGAGTGGGCGTCGGCGCGGGTGAGCAGGGCGAGTCCGGCGGCGGCCACGAGCAGGCCGGCGACGGCCGGTGCGCGGTGAGCCGTTCCGGCTGGTGACTCGCCCGCCGAGCAGCGCGAACACGGCGACCATCAGGGCGCGCGCCGCAGCAGGGTGATCGGTGAGTGGGCCGTCCTCCACGGGTACCACGGAGCCGGAGGACGTCCCCCGCGGCACGCACCACGCGCGGCGGGGCCGTGCGGCGTGGCACGCGCCGCGTGTGGCAGGGCGGCGCGCGACGGGGCACTCACCGCGTGCGACGGGGTGCCGCGGCGGTCTGGCCCCGGCCGGCTAGCGCTCGGGGAGCCGGTGCAGGGTCACGTCGGTGAGGGTGCCGTCGGCGAGGGTCGCGGTCAGGTAGGTGCGGTGCGGCTGGCGGCGGCGGTCGGTCGGGGAGCCGGGGTTGAGCAGCCGCAGTCCGCCGGGGGCGGTGCTGTCCCAGGGGATGTGGCTGTGTCCGAAGACCAGCACGTCCAGGTCGGGGAAGCGGGCCGCGCAGCGGGTCTCGCGGCCCTTCGCGGGCCCGGTCTCGTGGACCACGCCGAAGCGCAGGCCGTCGAGTTCGGCGTACGCCACCTCGGGGAGCCGGGCCCGCAGCTCGGGGCCGTCGTTGTTGCCGTACACGCCGATCAGCCGGCGGCTGCGGCTCTCCAGCAGGTCGAGGGTGGCGGTGTCCACCCAGTCACCGGCGTGGAACACGACGTCGGCGTCCGGGAGTTCGGCGAGCAGCGGGTCGGGGAGCCGCTTGGCGCGCTTGGGCAGGTGGGTGTCGGACATCAGGAGCAGGCGCACGCCGCCAGCCTAGGCCCGTCAGGAGGCCAGACGCCGTACGGCGCTCACGGCGCCCAGTACGGCGGCGCCGGTGCCGAGGGCGGTGGCGGCCGGGTGCCGTACCAGGACCTCCTGCCAGGAGCGGGCGTGGGAGCTCTCGTCGAAGGAGCCGTGGGCGCCCTGGTCGTCGGCGCGGTCCCGGTCGGCGGGTTCGAAGAGGTTGCTGAGGTCGGAGGGCGGGACGCTGTCCGTCTGCTGGGAGCCGAAGCCGGTGCGGGCCAGGTAGCGGTCGAGCAGGGCGGGAGCCAGCCGGTTGGCCCAGATCGTGGCCACGGTGGTGGCGCCGACGTAGTACTGCTTGCGGCGCGGATGGTCGGCCGCGTACGCGACTCCGCGCGCGGCGACCTCCGGCTGGTAGATCGGCGGCACCGGCATCGGGTGCTTGGCGAGCCGGTCGCGGACCCAGTCGAACTGGGGCGTGTTGACGGCCGGCATCTGGGCGACGGTGACGTGCACGTTGCTGCCGCGGTGCAGCAGTTCGACGCGCAGGGTGGAGGTGAAGCCGTTGATGGCGTGCTTGGCACCGCAGTACCCCGACTGGAGCGGGATCGAGCGCTCGCCGAGCGCGGAGCCGACCTGCACGATGGTGCCACGGTCGCGGGGCAGCATGCGCTTGAGCGCGGCGCGGGTGCCGTTGACGAAGCCGAGGTAGGTCACCTCGGTGATCCGCTTGTACTCCTCGGGGGTGATCTCCTCGAACGGCGCGAACACGCTGGAGAAGGCGCAGTTGATCCACACGTCGATGGGGCCGAACTCCTTCTCCGCGGCCTCGGCCACGGCCTCCACCTGTGCCGGGTCGGCCACGTCGGCGGTCTGGACGAGGGGGCGCCCGCCGAGCGCCGCGACCTCGTCGGCGGCCGCTTCGAGACCGCCCTTGCCGCGGGCGACGAGCACGACGTCGGCGCCGCGCCGGCCGTAGAGGCGGGCGGTGGCGCGGCCGATCCCGGCGCTGGCCCCGGTGATGACGACGGTGGGCATCTTCCTCTTCTCCTCTCGCGGGAACGCGGGCGGTTCCCGGATCCGGCTCGCTTCGGGCTCTGTCCCGGTGCGGGCTGCGGGCTGTGCGGGGCGTTCGCGCCTCCGTCGTGGTGGCCGTGCCGGTGGGCACTCCCCTCGGGTCGGGTCAGGTGCGGTGCCGCAGTCGCCGGGCCGCGCCGGTGCCGGCCGCGGCGACCAGGGCCGCCGCCGAGGCGGTCGTCGCCCAGCGCAGGACGCGGGACGGCCCGTGCGGGCGGTCGGCCAGGCGTTCGGGCTCCTCGCTGGGCAGGTTGCCGTCCAGGGCGAGGGCGAGGACCTCGGCGAGGTGCAGCGCGCGGCGGCCGGTGCCGCCCTCCTCGATCTGGGTGCGGCAGCTGAAGCCGTCGGCGAGGACCAGGCTGCCGGGGGCGGCCGCGCGGACGGCGGGCAGGACGCCCTGTTCGCCGACGGCCATGGACACTTCGTGGTGGCCGCGTTCGAAGCCGAAGTTCCCGGCGAGGCCGCAGCAGCCCTCGTCGAGGACCTCGGCGTCCAGGTGGGCGCGGCGCATGAGTTCGCGGTCGGCGTCGAACTTCATGATGGCGTGCTGGTGGCAGTGGGTCTGCACGGTGGCGTGGCGGGCCAGTTGCGGGGGCCGCCAGTCGTCGGGCGCGTGGTGGACGAGCTGTTCGGCGAAGGTGCGCACCTGTCCGGCGAGCCGCTGCACGTCCTGGTCGGCGGGCAGCAGCTCGGGGGCGTCGGACCGGAAGACGGCGGTGCAGGAGGGTTCGAGGCCGATGACGGGGGTGCCGGCGTCCAGGTAGGGGCGCAGCACGTCGAGGGTGCGGCGCAGCACCTTCTCGGCGACGGGGAGCTGGCCGGTGGAGATCCAGGTCAGGCCGCAGCAGACCGGCTTGGTGGGTACGGCGACCCGGAAGCCGGCGTCCTCCAGGACCCGTACGGCCGACTTGGCGATGGAGGGGTGGAAGTAGGTGCTGAAGGTGTCGGGCCACAGGACCACGGTGCGCGGGTCGGCCGGGTCGGGCTCGTCGCCGCCGCGCGCCTGCCACCACTGCAGGAAGGACTGACGGGCGAACAGGGGGGCGGAGCGGGCCGCGGCGACGCCGGCCAGCCGCTTGCCCGCGCCGGCGAGGCCGGGCGTGTGCAGCGCGAGGTTGACCAGGGCCGGGGAGAGGCGGGAGAGCCGGGCCCACAGGGGCAGCCAGCCCATCGAGTAGTGGGCGGCGGGCCGCATCCGGCCCGCGTAGTGCTGGGAGAGGAACTCCGCCTTGAGGGTCGCCATGTCGACACCGGTCGGGCAGTCGGACTTGCAGCCCTTGCAGGCCAGGCAGAGGTCCAGGGCGTCGCGCACCTCGGTGGACCGCCAGCCGTCCTTGACGGCCGAGTCGGCGTGCCCGTCCAGCATCTCGAAGAGCAGCCGGGCCCGGCCCCGGGTGGAGTGCTCCTCCTCCCGGGTGGCCCGGTAGGAGGGGCACATCACGCCGCCGGAGTGGCTGCGGCAGTTGCCGATGCCGACGCAGCGCATGACGGCGCGGTTGAAGGAGTGGTCGTCCTCGGGGAACTGGAAGTGGGTGGCGGGGGTGTCGGGACGCCAGGTGGGGCCGAGGCGCAGTTGCCCGTCGACCGGGTTGGGGTCGACGACCTTGCCCGGGTTCATCCGGTTGCCGGGGTCGAACAGCGCCTTCAGTTCGCCGAAGGCGGTCACGAGACGTTCGCCGAACATCCGGGTGAGCAGTTCGCCGCGGGACTGCCCGTCGCCGTGCTCGCCGGACAGGGAGCCGTCGTAGGAGGCGACGAGGTCGGCGGCGCGTTCCACGAAGCGGCGGAAGTGGGCGACGCCGTCGGCGGTCTTGAGCCCGAACGGGATGCGGGTGTGGACGCAGCCCTGCCCGAAGTGCCCGTACAGGGAGGGGTGGTCGTAGTCGAACTCCTCGAACAGCTTCTTCAGGTCGCGCAGGTAGTCGCCGAGCCGCTCGGGCGGGACGGCGGAGTCCTCCCAGCCCTCCCAGGTCTCGCGGTCGTCGGGCGGGCGGGCGGTGACGCCGAGTCCGGCCTCGCGGGCCTTGAGCATCCTCTGTTCGCGCTCGGGGTTGTCGGAGAAGGCGACGTTCGCGTCCTTCTCGCCCCGGCCGACGGCTCGCAGCAGGGCGTGCGCCTGCTCGTCGACGGCGTCCTGGCTGTCGCCGCTGAACTGCACCATCAACCAGCTGTCGCCCTCGGGAAGGATGTTGAGGGACTCCAGGTAGGCGCCCTCTTCGCGCATGAGCTGGGCCATGCGGCCGTCCAGGGCCTCCAGCTGGCTCGGCGAGCAGTGCTCCAGGAGGTGGGAGACGTCGTCGGCGGCGGCGCAGATGTCCTCGTAGCCGAGGACCAGCAGCGACTGGAACGCGGGTACCGGTACGAGGTCGAGTTCGGCACGCAGGACGGTCACCAGGGTGCCCTCGCTGCCGACGAGCGCCTTGGCCACGTCGAAGCCGTTCTCGGGCAGCAGCGAGTCGAGGTTGTAGCCGGAGACGCGGCGCGGGATCTTGGGGAAGCCGCGCCGGATGTCCCCCAGGTACTCGGTGGCGATGCGGTCCATGCCGCGGTAGAGCTCGGCGAGCCGCCCGCCGCCCGCCTCGATCCGGGCGCGTTCGCCGGGCGAGGTGGGGCCCACCCAGGCGCGCTGCCCGTCGTAGGTGAGGACCTCCAGGCGGCGCACGTTGTCGACGGTCTTGCCGTAGGCCTGGGCCGAGGCGCCGCAGGAGTTGTTGCCGATCATGCCGCCGAGGGCGCAGTGGCTGTGGGTGGAGGGCTTGGGCCCGAACTGGAGCCTGTGCACGGCGAGTCGCCGGTTGAGGGCGTCCAGGACGATGCCGGGCTCGACGACGCAGGTGCGGGCGTCGGGGTCGACGGACACCAGGCGGTCGCAGTACTTGGTCCAGTCGACCACCACGGCGGTGTTGGTGGTCTGCCCGGCGAGGCTGGTGCCGCCGCCGCGGGAGAGGACGGGGACGTCGAAGCGGGCGCAGACGGCCACGGCCCGGGCGCCCGCCTCCACCGTGCGCGGCACCACCACCCCCAGCGGCACCTGCCGGTAGTTCGAGCCGTCCGTGACGTAGGCGCCACGACTGCCCGCGTCGAAGCGGACCTCCCCGTCCACTTCGTCCCGGAGTGCGGCCTCCAGGCCGGAGATGTCCCACTGGGTCATCTGCGCTCCTTGCGTTCACCGAGGTGCTGCTCCGTCCGAGGACGGGCGAGTACCCGAGCAACCCATCAGGCAAAACTGAACAGTCTGGGCTGGACAGTTTTCCCTGCCGGATCTAGGGTGGCGGCATGGCCGACATCTCCGAATCCGCCGTTCGCGCCGCGCGTGACCTGCGCGTGGTGTTCAGCAGGCTGCGGCGCCGCATCCGCGAGGTCACGCAGGACGCCGACCTGACACCGTCGCAGGAGTCGGCCCTGTCCCTGGTCGGCAAGCACGGCGCGGCCACGGCCAGCGCCCTCGCCGCGGCGGAGGGCGTGCGCCCGCAGTCGATGGCGACCACGCTCGCCGCCCTGGAGCAGCACGGCCTGATCCGGCGCGCCCCCGACCCCGACGACGGCCGCCGCCAGCTGGTCACCCTCACCGAGGCCGGCCGGGCCCGGGTCGAGGGCAACAAGCAGCTGCGCGAGGAGTGGCTGGCCCGCGCCTTCCAGGACCGCTACACCGAGGAGGAGCGGCAGGCGGTCCTGCGGGCGCTGGAGCTGATGGCGCGGCTCTCCCAGCCCTGACGCCCGGCCCGTCGGCAGGCGCCGCCCTCCGGCCCGTCGGCGGGCCCCGCCCCTTCCCCGCCGAGTCCGCCTCTCCCGGTCCGCCTCCCCCTCCGCCGCCGAGTCCCATCCGCCGCACCCGTCCCCGCCGGATCCGGCCCGACGTGCCCGACGTGCCCGCCCGGCCGTCCCCACCGTTCCCACCGTCTCCTCCGTCTCATTGCCTCCTTCGTCCCACCTCCTCCGTCCCACCGTCCCGCTGGACGTCCCACCCCTCGAAAGGCCCGACCGGCTCATGTCGCTCACCACGCTCGACCCCCGTACCGCCCTCGTCGCGATCGACCTGCAGAACGGCATCGTGGGCATGCCCACCCAGCCGTACGCCGGTGCCGACGTCGTAGCGCGCACGGCCGAACTCGCCGACGCCTTCCGGGACCGCGGTCTGCCCGTGGTGCTCGTCCGGGTCTCCTTCGCGCCCGACTTCGCGGACGCCGTGCCCGGCCGCACCGAGCGCCAGGCGCGGGGCCTCGCCTTCCCGGAGGGGTGGGACGCCGTCGTCGACGAACTGTCCGGCCACGCCGGTGACATCCGCGTCACCAAGCACAACTGGAGCGCCTTCCACGGCACCGACCTGGAGGTCCAGCTCCGCCGCCGCGGCATCACCCAGATCGTGCTGACCGGCATCGCCACCAGCATCGGCGTCGAGTCCACCGCGCGCGACGCCTACGCCCACGGCTACCACGTCACCCTCGCCACGGACGCCATGGCCGACAGCGACCCCGAGGCGCACCGGGGCAGCGTCGAGCGGATCTTCCCGCGGCTCGGCGAGAGCGGCACGACGGCGGAGATCCTGGAACTGCTGGCCAAGACGCACGCCTGACCAGCGCGTCCGGTGCCCGGTGCGGGCGGGCAACCGCCCCCGCCGGGCGCCGCGTTAACATTTCGGCCACGCGCACCGTGCCGCCCAGGTCACGGAAAGCGAACCAAGGGGGCTTGGAAGCCGGATGCCGGTCAAGGTCAGCGTCGTCGTACCCGTGTACAACCCCGGCCCGTACATCGAGGAGTGCGTCGCCTCGATGCTGCGGCAGACGCTGCCTCCCGACGAGTTCGAAGTGATCTTCGTGGACGACGGCTCCACGGACGCCACCCCGGCCCGGCTCGACGCGCTCGCCGCCGAGCACCCGCACATCAGCGTCATCCACCAGGAGAACTCCGGCTGGTCGGGCAAGCCCCGCAACGTGGGCATCGAGGCGTCCCGCGGCGAGTTCGTGATGTTCGTCGACAACGACGACCACCTCGGCGACGAGGCCCTGGAGCGGATGTACGCCTACGGGGTGGCGAACGACGCGGACGTGGTCGTGGGCAAGATGGCCGGCAAGGGCCGCCCGGTGCCGGTGGAGCTGTTCCGCCGCAACCGGCCGCGCGCCACCGTGGCCGACGCCCCGCTGATCGACAGCCTCACCCCGCACAAGATGCTCCGGCGCGCCTTCCTGGAGCGCACCGGACTGCGCTTCCCCGAGGGCCGGCGGCGCCTGGAGGACCACGTCTTCGTCACCGAGGCCTACCTGCGCGCGGACAACGTCTCGGTGCTCGGCGACTACGTCTGCTACTACCACGTCAAACGCGAGGACGCCGCCAACGCCGGCTTCCAGCGCTTCGAGCCCGTCGGCTACTTCAAGAACCTCCGCGAGGCCCTCGACGTCGTCGAGCGGTACACCGAGCCGGGCCCGCTGCGCGACCGGCTGCTGCGCCGCTGGCTGCGGGTGGAGATGGTCGAGCGGATGAGCGGGCGCCGGCTGCTGGCGATGCCCGACGACTACCGGCGCGAGCTGCTGCGGGAGATGCACGCGGTCGTCGTGGAGCGCTTCGGCCCCGGGGTGGCCACCGGGCTGCGCCCCGACCAGCGGATCGTCGCCGCCCTGATCCGCGAGGACCGGTACGACGACCTGGTCGCCTACGCCGAGTGGGAGACCGGCGTGCGGCCCAGGGCCGTCCCCACGGCCGTCGAGTGGCAGGAGGGCACGCTGCGCGTGCGCTTCACCGCGGAGTACCACGGCCCCGACGGCGCCCTGACCGTGGACCCGGACGCGCCCCGGCCCGCGGCCGACGGCGCGCCCGCCGACCTGACCGAGGCGGCGCGGCGGCTGGCGGCCGCTGCGGCCGAGGGCTTCGAGGACGCGCGCGCCGACCTCGTGCTGCGCGACCGGCGGACCGCCGCGTCCTTCTTCCAGCCGGTGGAGGTCACCCGCGAACGCGTCCCGGCCGGGGACGGCCGGATCCGCCTTGTGCTGCGCGGCACGGCCACCGTCGACCCCGCCGGTGCGGCGGGCGGCGCCGCGCTGTCCGGCGGCCTGTGGGACGCCTATGTACGGGTCTCGCTCGGCGGCTGGACCAAGGAGTGCCGGCTGGGCCCCGCCCCGGAGCGGGCGGCCGCGCTGCCGCCGGCCGGGCTCGTCGCCGGCCGGGTGGTGCTGCCGTACTGGACGAAGCGGTACCGCAACTTCTCCCTGGACGTGAACCGGGCCGTCAGGTCGCTCGGCCTGCACCGGCTCACCCCGGCGGACGCGGCGGTGTCCGACACCGACGTGCTGACCGTCGCGCTGCCGCTGCACGTCCCGGACACCACCGACGTCGCGGTCCGGCTGACCGACACCGCCTCGGGCCGGACGCTCGACCGGGCCGCCGTGCTCACGCCCGCCGACGGCGCCCACGCGCTGCTGGAGGCCGCGCTCCCGTCGGACGACCTGCGCAACACGACCTGGCGGACCGATCTGCGCCCGTCCGACGGCCGGGTCCTCGCGCTGCCGCTGCTGCTGCGGGCCGGCCGCACCCGGGGCGCCGTGGAGGTGACCCGCGGCGCGCCGGCCGGGCTGCTGCGGCGGGTGCTGCGCGGGGCGCGGCGCCTGCTCGGCGCGGTACGGGGCAGGACGGGCAGGACCACGACGACTCGAAGGGCCTGACGGGATGCGGCAGTTGGGGATAGCGGACGCCTGGGTGCTGGAGCCGAAGGTGTTCCCGGACGACCGGGGCAGCTTCCACGAGTGGTACCGGGGCGCGGAGTTCCGCGCGGCCACCGGGTACGACCTCACGCTCGCCCAGGCCAACTGCTCGGTGTCCCGGCGGGGCGTGCTGCGGGGTGTCCACTTCGCCGACGTGCCGCCCGGGCAGGCCAAGTACGTCACCTGTGTGCGCGGTGCCGTGCTGGACGTGGTCGTGGACATCCGGGTGGGCTCCCCCACCTTCGGCCGGTGGGAGGCGGTGCGCCTGGACGACGACACCCGGCACGCCGTGTTCCTGGCGGAAGGTCTCGGACACGCCTTCATGGCGCTGACCGACGACGCCACCGTGGTGTACCTGTGCTCGGCCGGGTACGCGCCGGGGCGCGAGCACGGCGTGCACCCGCTCGATCCCGGCCTGGGCATCGCCTGGCCGGAGGACGCCGAGCCGGTGCTGTCCGGCAAGGACGCCGAGGCGCCCACCCTGGCCGAGGCGGAGCGGTCCGGGCTGCTGCCCAGCTACGCGGACTGCTCCGCCCACTACGAGCGGCTGCGCGCGGGCCGGTTCAGCGGCTGACGGAGTACGGCGCCAGCGCGCGCCGCAGCGGCTCCCAGCCGCGGGCCCGTCCGGTCCCGCGGTTGCGGGCCGCCACCAGCGGCTTCCAGAAGCCGGCGCCGAGGAAGTCGGCGGGCGCGACGGCCGTGGTGCGCTCCAGGACGGACTCGGGCACCTTCTGCGGGTCGGGCACCTCGAACTCCGCGACGATCTCGTCGTAGCGGTCCTTCAGGACGGTGTTCGCCGGGTCGGCGCCGAACACCACGAGCTGGCCGGTGGGCGCGGTGTCGACCAGGACCGTGACCAGGTCCGGGCGGTGGCGGTTCAGGATCTCGACGAGCTTGTAGACGTCGCCGGTCCAGGCGTCGGTGTGCCGGTCGCGGGCGGCCTCGTCGACGTTGCGCGGGAGCATGTCGTCGAAGACGATCACACTGGCCCAGTCGGCGTGCTTCTCGATGTTGACGAAGTCCCGCAGCGCGTACTCGAACAGGTGCATGCCGTCGATGAACGACAGGTCGAGGGTGGTGCGTCTGAAGTACCCGAACGGGCTGCGGTTGCGCGCCAGGTTGCGCAGCGGATGGCGGCCGCCCCTGAGGTGGGCGAGGGGGTTGTCGCGGGCGAAGAAGTCGTCGCTGGTCGCCTTGGCGAGGTGCACGTCGCAGCGGATCTCGGTGACCACCTTGAACGCGGGGTCGATCGCGATGCTGGGCACCCGGGACAGCGTCAGGCTGCGACCGTCGTTGACGCCGATCTCCAGGTAGTTGCGGTTCGCGCTGACCTTGTGGAGCTCCCGCAGGAACTCGTGCCGTTTCACTGGGACATCTCCTGGCGGACGGGAGGCGGGGCATGGCTGCGTGAGCCGAGCGCCGCTCCCTCGGCTCGCGGCCTCACCCTAACGGCGATCGTCCGATGCGGACCTGTGTTTGCCACACGGGGCCGCCGCCGGCCGCGCCGCCCCGCGGCTCAGTCCTCGCCGCGGACTATGTTGTCCTCGGCCCCGGCGCCCTGCTGCGTGGCGGAACGTTCCAGCACGGCCGGCAGACAGGTGCGCGCCCTGGTGCGCCGACGGCGCTTGGCCTTGGACCAGCCGGTCTCGGCGTAGGGGAGCGTGGTCTTCTCACTGCTGTGCGCGGTCACGGCGCTTCATCTTCCTTCTGGTTCCCTCTGGCTCCGGGGCCAGGTGCGGGGAATGCCTCCCGCACCCGGCCCGTCGCACGGTGTGTGCGGTCCGGGTCCCCGCGCCGCACGCGCACAAACCAGGCGGAACCGGCTCAGGTCCGGCCGCCGCCACCGCCGCCGAAGGACCCGCTGGACCCGGGCGACCACCGCGGGCGGCGCTGGTCCTCGGCGCGCCGGGTGCCGACGTTGCCGAGCTGATGGGGCGTGAGCCGTTCGCTCTCGTCCGTGGCCCGCGGCACCTCGTAGGGCTCGCGCATCTCGCGCGTCTCCCGCACCGGCCCGTCGGGCGGGAGCGTGGGCTGCTCGTCGGGACGGGGCGGGGCGGACTCCCGCCGGCGCACGTTCATGCCGAGCCGGACGGCCCACACCAGCCCGGCGGTGATGGCGACACCGGCGACGAGGACGAGGACGTATCCGAACATCTGACCGCCCCCGGCTGCTTGGTACGTGGCTGCGTTCATGGGCGTCGGGTACCCGGGGGCGCCCGACGGATGCCTGGCGGACACCCGGCCGATGGCGCTTCACCCGGACGGCGCAGCGGGCCGCGGACCCGGCCGTGGGCCCGCAGGGCGTGGCGCGGGCGGGCTCCGCGACCCCCGGAGTAGCGTCGCTCACGATGACCGAATCACCGGAAATGTCCGAGCTCAGGGAGATCACCGCACGGTACTCGGCCCCCGCCCAGCGGCCCGGCCGGGCCCTGCTGCGCTGGGCCTTCACCGCCGACCACAAGGTGATCGGCCGGCTCTACATGGTCACCTCGTTCTCCTTCTTCCTGCTGGCCGGGCTGCTTGCGCTCGGCATGCGGGCCGAACTGGCCCGTCCCGGCCTGCAGTTCCTGAGCGAGGAGAGCTACAACCAGTTCTTCACGATCCACGGCACCATCATGATGCTGCTGTTCGCCACGCCCATGTTCGCCGGGTTCGCCAACGCCGTCATGCCGCTGCAGATCGGCGCCCCCGACCTGGCGTTCCCGCGGCTGAACGCGATGTCGTACTGGATGTACCTGTTCGGCGGGCTGATGGTGATCTCCGGCTTCGTGGTGCCGGGCGGGGCGGCGGCGTTCGGCTGGTTCGCGTACGCGCCGCTGAACAGCGCCTACTTCTCCCCCGGCGCCGGCGGCGACCTGTGGACCATGGGTCTGGTGGTGTCGGGCGTCTCGACGACCCTGACCGCGGTGAACTTCATCGCCACCGTCGTGTCCCTGCGCGCGCCGGGCATGACCATGTTCCGCATGCCCATCTTCACCTGGAACGTGCTGTTCACCTCGATCCTGGTGCTGCCCTCGTTCCCGGTGCTGACCGCCGCGCTGCTGGCCCTGGAGTCGGACCGCAAGTTCGGGGCGCACGTCTTCGACGCCGCGAACGGGGGCGCGCTGCTGTGGCAGCACCTGTTCTGGTTCTTCGGCCATCCCGAGGTGTACATCGTCGCGCTGCCGTTCTTCGGCATCATCTCCGAGATCATCCCGGTCTTCTCCCGCAAACCGCTGTTCGGCTACCTGCCGATGATCGGGGCGACGATCGGCATCACCATGCTGTCGGCGGTGGTGTGGGCGCACCACATGTTCGCCACCGGCGCCGTGCTGCTGCCGTTCTTCTCGATCATGTCGTTCCTGATCGCGGTGCCCACGGGCATCAAGTTCTTCGCGTGGACCGGGACGATGATCAACGGCTCGCTCTCGTTCGAGACGCCGATGCTGTGGTCGCTGGGGTTCCTGGTGACGTTCCTGCTGGGCGGGCTCAGCGGGGTGCTGATCGCCTCGCCACCGCTGGACTTCCACCTGACCGACTCCTACTTCATCGTCGCCCACCTGCACTACGTGCTGTTCGGCACGGTGGTGTTCGCGATGTTCGCCGGGTTCTACTTCTGGTGGCCGAAGTTCACCGGGAAGATGCTGGACGAGCGGCTCGGCAAGTGGCACTTCTGGCTGCTGTTCCCGGGGTTCCAGGCGACCTTCCTCGTGCAGCACTGGCTCGGCGAGGAGGGCATGCCCCGCCGGTACGCGGACTACCTGCCGTCGGACGGCTTCACCCTGCTCAACGCCATCTCCTCGGCGGGTGCGTTCGTCATCGGCGTCTCCACCCTGCCGTTCCTGTACAACGTCTGGCGCACCGCCGTCCGGGGGAAGCGGGTCACCGAGGACGACCCGTGGGGCTGGGGCCGGGGCCTGGAGTGGGCGACGTCCTGCCCGCCGCCGCGGCACAACTTCGTGGCGCTGCCGCGGGTGCGCTCGGAGTCGCCCGCCTTCGACCTGCGCCATCCGGACGTCGTGCGCAAGGCCGAGGAGAAGGGACTGCGGTGAAGGCGGAGGCGAGGCTGTTCGGCGGGGTCGCGCTGTTCTTCTGGGCGACCGCCGCCCTGTACGGGGTGTGGTCGGGCGAGGCGGCGGGCACGACGGCGCTGGTGGTGGCGGGCGGGATGGCGGGGGTGATCGGCTTCTTCTTCCTGGTCCAGTACCGGCGCCGGGGCTCCCGGCCGCAGGACCGCACCGACGCGGACGTGGCGGAGGCGGCCGGGCCGGTGGCCTTCTTCCCGGACGAGAGCCCGTTCCCGATCGTCACCGCGCTGGGTTTCGCGCTGACGGCGACCGGGGTGGTCTTCGGGCTGTGGCTGTTCCTCATCGGCTCGGTCGTTCTGGCTCGCGGGGTCTACGGGATGGTGTTCCAGTACGCCCGCCGGTGAGCGCCCGGCGCGGCGCTCCCGGCCGGAACTCCTCGACGGGCTCGTGGTCGCTCTCGTAGCCGCCGGTGACGTTCTGCTTGATGTCGCCGGTGGGCACGCCCTCGGCCAGGCGCTCGCGCTCGGCCTCGGTGAGAGCCCGGCACAGCCAGCGGGTGACGAGGAAGGCGACGACGGGCGCGAGCACGAGGGAGACCCGCAGGATCCAGGTCAGGGCGTCCACCGAGACGCGGAAGGTCTGGGCGATGACGTCGTTGGCGCCCGCCACCAGGAGCACGACGTAGAAGACGGTGCCGGCCACGCCGAGGCCGGTGCGCACGGGACGCTCGCGCGGCCGGTCGCACAGGTGCTGCTCGCGGTACCACTCCCCGGTCAGACGCTGCTCCACGAACGGGTAGGCGTACAGCACGCCGAACAGCAGCGCGGGCAGCACGACCGCCGGGAGCAGCACGTTCCACATGAGGGTGTGCCCCGCGAAGTTGGTCTCCCAGGGCGGCACGAGCCGCAGCGCGCCCTCCAGGAAGCCCACGTACCAGTCCGGCTGCGAGCCGGTGGAGTCCACGTCGGGGCGGTAGGGGCCGTAGGTCCACACGGGGTTGATCTGCGCGACGCCCGCCATCAGCGTCAGGACGCCGCCGACGGTCAGGGACAGCCCCGTGGAGAGGGCGGTGAACTGGGGGAAGAGCGGCTTGCCGAGGACGTTGCGGTTGGTGTGTCCTGGCCCCCGCCACTGCGTGTGCTTGAGGTGGAACACCAGCATCAGGTGGACCGTCACCAGGGCCAGGATCGCGCCCGGGAGCAGCAGGATGTGCAACGGGTACAGACGGGTGATGATGTCGTGGCCCGGGTAGGGGCCGCCGAAGGCGAAGAACGCCACGTACGTGCCCACCACGGGCAGGGACGTCATGATGCCCTGGGCGATGCGCAGTCCGGTGCCGGAGAGCAGGTCGTCGGGGAGCGAGTAGCCCGCGAAGCCCTCGGCGAGCGAGAGGACGAACAGGGTCAGCCCGATCACCCAGTTGGCCTCGCGCGGCCGGCGGAACGCGCCGGTGAAGAAGATCCGCAGCATGTGCAGGCCGATCGCGGCGATGAAGACCAGCGCGGCCCAGTGGTGGATCTGCCGGATCAGCAGGCCGCCGCGCACGTCGAAGCTGATGTCCAGGGTGGAGTCGAAGGCCGCCGACACCAGCACACCGCGCAGGGGCACGTAGGAGCCGTCGTAGACGACCTCGGTCATCTCCGGCTGGAAGAAGAAGGTCAGCCACACGCCGGTCACGACCAGCACCAGGAGGCTGTAGAGGGCGATCTCGCCGAGCATGAACGACCAGTGCTCGGGGAACGCCTTGCGCAGCAGCGCGCCGCCCTGGAGCAGCGGCAGTCTGGCGTCCACCGCGCCCGCGACGCGTTCCGCGCGGCGGGCGGCTCGGCTCACGAGTCCTCCGGTGCCGCCGCTCGTGCCACCTCGGCCTCCACCTCGGCGCGCGGCCGGCCCGTCTCGCGCGCGTACTCGCTCAGCGCGGTCTGCACGTCGCGGGCGAGGTCCCGCCAGGCGCGCAGCGCCGTCTCGTAGGTGCCCGACTGGGCGCCGGTCATCTGCCGGTCGGCCGGCGGGCCGTACGCGATGCGCAGCTCGTCGACCATGCGCTGGGCCGCGTCCGAGGCCCGCTGCTTGGCCACCAGCTCTTCGAAGGTGTGTGCCACGTCAAGACCCTAGGCACGGTGGGCGCGACGCCGCCTGTCGAGCCGCCGTTCGGGGGAGGACCGCTCCCCCGGACGGCGGTCCGGCGTACCCCGGCCGGCCGGTGCGGCCCCTACCCCTGGTCGGGTGGCGGGCCGGCGTCCGGCACGAGGTCCGCCCACACCTGTTTGCCGCCGCTGACCGGCACCGTGCCCCAGGCCGCCGAGACCGCCTCGACCAGCAGGATGCCCCGTCCGCCGGTGGCCTCCCAGCCGATGCTGGTGGGCTTGACGGGGCTGCGCGGCGAGCCGTCGGCCACGGCGAGCCGGAGCCGGTGGTTGACCAGGCTGAGGTCGAGCCGGACCTGGCCGCCGGTGTGCACGAGGGCGTTGGTGACCAGCTCGGAGACGATGAGCAGGGCCGCGTCCAGGGTGTCGCGCTCCACGCCCCAGGTGCGCAGGGTGCGCCGGGTGAAGCGGCGGGCGTGCCGGACGGCCTCCGGGACCCGCCACACGGTCCAGCTCTCGCGCAGCGGGCGTACGGCCATGCCGTCGTAGCGCATCAGCAGCAGGGCGACGTCGTCGCCGCGGTGCGCCCCGGTCAGCAGGGCGTCGGCGACCAGGCCGAGGTGGCCGGGGTCGGCGGCGGCGAGCTCCGCGGCGAACCGGGCCATGCCCTCGTCGATGTCGGCCTCGGCGGACTCCACCAGGCCGTCCGTGGTCAGCGCGAGCACCGTGCCGGGCTGGAGCCGCAGCGGGGTCATCGGGAAGTCGGCCCGGGTGAGCACACCGAGCGGCGGGCCGCCCTCGGTCTCGACGATCTCGGTCGATCCGTCGGGGTGGCGCAGCACCGGCTGGGGGTGGCCGGCGCGCACGCACCAGGCGGTGCCCTGCTCCATGTCGACGTCGACGTAGCAGCAGGTGGCGAAGAGGTCGGTCTCCATGTCCAGCAGCAGCCGGTTGGCGTGTGTGACGACGACGTCGGGGGCGTGGCCCTCGGCGGCGTAGGCGCGCAGGGCGGTGCGCATCTGGCCCATCAGGGTGGCGGCGCCCGCGTTGTGACCCTGGACGTCGCCGATGACGAAGGCCACGTGGTTGTCGACCAGCGGGATCACGTCGTACCAGTCGCCGCCGACCTCGAGTCCGGCGGTGGTGGGCAGGTACCGGGCGACCGCGACCGCGCCGGGCAGCCGGGGCAGACGGCGTGGCAGCAGGGTTCGCTGGAGCATGCCGACGAGTTCGTGCTCGGCGTCGAAGGCGTGCGCCCGCAGCAGGGCCTGTCCGGCGAGGCCGGCCGAGGCGGTGAGCAGGGCACGCTCGTCGGGGGCGAACTCGTGGGGCTGGTCCCAGCCGATCAGGCAGGCGCCGGCCATGCGGCCGCCCGCGGGCAGCGGCAGCACGGCGAGGCCGCCGGGGCCCACCTCGGCGAGGGCGGGCTCGAGGGCGCTGCCTGCGGGCCAGATCCGGGACCGGCCCTCGCGCAGGGCGGCGGCGAGGGTGGGCATGGACCGCACCGGCGCGTCGGGCCACTCGGTGCGCCACTCGCTGCGCCACAGCTCGGGCCAGGCCTCGGGTTCGGGCGGGTCGAGCACGGTGACGACGAGCCGGTCGTTCTCCAGCTCGGCCAGGGCGAGGCGGTCGGCCTGCAGGGGTTTGCGCAGGGCGACGACGACGGCCTGGCCGACGTCCTTGACGGTGCCGGCCATGGCGAGGGCGGCGGCCAGGCGCTGCACGCGGGCCACGTCGGTGACGTCGGAGCGCAGCGTCGAGGCGTCCGCGACGGTGCCGACGAGCCGGGCCGGGCGGCCCTCGCCGCTGCTCAGCATCCGCCCGCGCAGCCGCAGCCACTTGGGCGGCCCGGACGGCTGCAGGACGCGGAACTCCAGCTCGCGTTCGCCGATGGACATGTGGTCGGCCTCGACCACCGACATCAGGGCGGGCAGGTCCTCGGGCACGGTGAGGCCGAGCAGCGTCTCCACCTTGCCGTCGAACTTCTCCCGGCCGATCCCGAAGAGCCGCAGGATGGTGTCGCCCACCTCGACCCGGCCGCTGTCCATGGCCAGGCTGAACCGGTCGGCGGGCAGCTCGCCGACCTCCGTGGTCCCGATCGACGCGGGCACGGCCACCGCCCGGGCGACCAGTTCCAGGCAGGCGCGGTCGTCGGTGCCGAAGCCGCCCGGATGCTCACTGACGGCGAACAGACAGCCGCCGCCGGCCGGGCCGAGCGGCAGCACCCCGACCGAGAAGTCGGCCGACGGTGTCCGGCGCGCCTCCGGGAAGTCGGCCAGCTCGGCCGGGCCGAGCCACACCGCCCGCCCGGTGCGGTGCGCCTCCGCGACCGGCGAAGCGCCCGCGGCCGGATAGCTGTCGCGCAGCCCGTACAGCGTGCGCGGCAGTCCCGCCGACTCCACCAGGCACAGCCCCGTGGGGTCGGCACCGGGCGCGTAGACCCCCGCGAACGCCGCCCCGGCGAACACCAGCGCCTGTTCGAGAACCCGGCGCAGCCGGTCGGGAGAGGCGGACAGGTCGATGAGCGTTTCAAGGGCGGTCTCGGCACGCTCGGCTCTCGTTCTGCGCACCGCAGCACCCTCACTGGCCACTTGGCCATTACAGCGCGGATGAGCCGCCCGCGCAGCCCCTGCGGGCGCATCACGCGCCGCGCGGCACCGGTTCCTCGAAGCCGCCGCACACATCTTTACCCGTGCGTTTCGCACGGCCGGCCCGTGACAGCCGTGACTGTCCGCGACCCTGCGGCTCCTGTGAGTGTCTTCCCGTCACCCGCAGGAAGGGGCTCCGGTGCCCGACCGACGGGACCCGCCCTCCAGGTCCCGGAGCGGGGGCATGAACTCGGCCGGACGGGGTATCCGTGCGCACCCAGGGGCGGCGCCGCTCCCCGGCAGGTGAGCACCGCCGGCCGGGAAACAGCCCGAGGCGCTCGCCGTGCGCCGCGCTCCCCCGCGAGGCAGCCTTGTCCCCGGGAGGCGAGGCGACGCGCGGCCGTGGGAGGAGGTGGTCGGCGTGTCCGACGGGCCAGGGCCGACGCGGGCACCGGCCGACGCCGGCGCACCGGCCGGTGAGCCGCTGCTGTCGCTCGCGCTGGCCTCGATGCTCGAAGGGGTGCACGCGCACTCAGGGGCGGTGTACCTGCTCCACCCCGACGAGCCGGTCCTGGAGATGGCGGTGATGGCGGGCATGCCCCGGGCGTTCGCCGCGCCCTGGGAGCGGGTCGGGCTGAGCGCGCCGATCCCGGTCGCGGACGCGGTGCGCCTGCGGCGCCTGGTGTGGGTGGGCGGCGAGGAGGAGATGGCCCGCCGCTATCCGCGCATCGCGGTGGTGCTCCCGTACCCCTTCGCCCTGGCCGCGCTGCCGGTGGCGACGGCGGACACCGTGTACGGAGCCGTGTTCCTCACCTGGCCCGGCGCCCACGCGCACGAGCTGTCCGACGAGGAGCGGGAACACCTGACGGCGGCCTGCGCGCGGCTGGCCCGGCGGCTGGAGCGGGCCGCCGCGGAGAACCGGCCGCCGGGCCCCGAGCGCGACCTGCTGGCCATGCCCGTCTCCGGGGTGGCGGGGACGCTCGGTTCGGTCGAGGCGGCACGGATGGTGTCCCGGCTGCCCTACGGTCTGGTGTCGCTGGATCTGCACGGCCGGATCTGCTTCGCCAACGCGGCCGCCGCCGAGATGCTCGGCCGGCCCGCCGGCGAACTGCTCGGCACCCTGCCCTGGGTGTCGGTGCCGTGGCTGAACGACCCGATGTACGAGGACCGTTACCGGGCCGCGCTGATGAGCCAGCAGGCCACGTCGTTCGTCGCGCTGCGCCCGCCGGGCGAGTGGCTGTCGTTCCGGATGTATCCGAGCACCACCGGGCTGAGCGTGCGGATCAGCCGGGCCCGGGCGGTGGCGGACATGGCGCGCACCGCGCAGCGGACGGAGCGGGGGCACCCGAGGCTGGTGACCATCTCCCAGGTGCTGAGCCTGGCCGGGGCGCTGACCGAGGCGGTGAGCGTGCAGGACGTGGTGCAGCTGGTGTGGGACGAGGTGGCCCCGTCGGTGGGCAGCCAGGCGATGGTGATCCTCGGCTCGGAGGCCGGGCGGCTGCACGTGCTGGGCCACCGCGGCTACCAGGACCCGCACGTCGTGGAGCGGTTCGCGGGGCTGCCGCTGAGCGAGCGCACCCCGGGCACCCAGGCACTGAACAGCGGGGTACCGGCGTTCTTCGACTCGCGCGAGCACCTGGAGCGGCTGTACCCGGACCGGCACGAGATGCCGGACGGGTACGCGGCCTGGGCCTATCTGCCGCTCATCGCGTCCGGGCGGCCGGTCGGCACCTGCGTGCTGGCGTACGCCGAACCGCACGCCTTCCCCGCCGACGAGCGGGCGGTCCTGACGAGCCTGGGCGGTCTGATCGCGCAGGCCCTGGAACGCGCCCTGCTGTACGACGCCAAGCACCGGCTGGCGCAGGGGCTGCAGCAGTCGCTGCTGCCGCACTCGCTGGTCCGGCTGCCCGGCATCGAGGCGGCGGCCCGCTATCTGCCGGCCACCCTGGGCATGGAGATCGGCGGCGACTTCTACGACCTCGTGCCCGCCCGGCCGCTGGCGGCCGCCGTGATCGGGGACGTGCAGGGCCACAACGTGACGGCGGCGGCCCTGATGGGGCAGATCCGCACCGGGGTACGGGCGTACACCACGGTGGGCCAGCCGCCCCAGGAGGTGATGCGCAGCACCAACCAGCTGCTCGTCGACCTCGGCGCCGAACTGTTCGCCAGCTGCCTCTACCTGCGGCTCGACCCGGCGCGCGGCAAGGCCGTGATGGCCCGCGCCGGACATCCCCCGCCCCTGGTCAGACGCCCGGACGGGCGGGTGCGGGTGCTGGACCTGGCCGGCGGCCCGCTGCTCGGGATCGACCCCTCGGCCACGTATCCGACGACCGAGGTGTCCCTGGCGCCCGGATCGGTCCTGGTCCTGTACACGGACGGCCTGGTGGAGTCGCCCGGGGTCGACATCGAGGACTCCCTGGTCGAGCTGGGCGCGCTGCTCGCGGAGGTCGGCGACCAGCCGCTGGAGCACCTGGCCGACGAGCTGGTGCGGCACAGCGCGGCCGCCCGGGAACGGGCGGACGACGTGGCGGTGCTGCTGCTGCGGGCCGGCGAGGCCGGCTGAGCCGCGGGGCCCGGTGACCGAGGTCCGGTCGCCGGGCCCGACGGGCGTGGTCCGGCCCTCCCGCCGGAGGGCCGGACCGTCCCCGCCGGCCGGAACCGCTGGGGCCGGCGGGGAGTTGTGGGGGCGTTCCCGTAGCTCCCGCCGCTCCGGTCGATCTCGTCGCTCGCGCGGGACGCCTCAGGGGAGCGTGCGGGTCACGGGGTCACGGGGTCACCGTCGAGAGGACCCGCCGTGGCCCGAGCCGGCGCCGGACTCGTGACCGGTTCCCGCGCCCGCACCGCTCTGGTCAGCCGCACCGCTCTGGTCCGCGCCGCTCTGGTCGCCGGCCGCGGCGGACGGGTCGGCGCCGCCGCCGATCTGGTCACCACCGGCCTGATCACCCGAGCCCGCCTGATCACCCGAGCCCGCCTGGTCACCGGCGCCCGCCTGGTCACCGGCGCCCGCCTGGTCGCCCGCGCCCGCCTGGTCACCGGCCGATGCCGACGGGTCGGCGGTGCCGGCCTGGTCGCCCGCGCCGGCACCCGCGCCGTTGCCGCCGTCGCCGAGGGTGGCTCCGGTGGCCTGGAGGGCGGCGGTGACCGGCTGGAAGAAGGTCTCGCCACCGCTGGTGCAGTCGCCGCTGCCGCCGGAGGTGAGGCCGATTGCGCCGCCGTCCTGGGTGAACAGCGAGCCGCCGCTGTCGCCGGCCTCGGCGCAGACGTTGGTCTGGATGAGGCCGTTGACGGTGTCGACGCCGCCCGGATCGGTCTCGCTCTGGAAGTTGACGGTGGCGTCGAGACCGGTCACCTGGCCGTTGTGCAGTCCGGTGGTGGAGCCCATCCGGAAGACGGTGGAGCCGACGGTGGCGTCCGCGGCCTGCTTGATCTGCACGGTCTGGCCGTTGCCGACGTTGACCTCGCTGGGCGCCTGGGTGGCGGCGTCGTTGTACTTCACCAGCGAGAAGTCGTTGCCCGGGAAGGTGGCCTGGTCGACGGTGGCGACGGGCTGCCCGTTCTGCGAGTCGGACCAGTCCTTGGCGGCGACACCGCAGTGACCGGCCGTCAGGAAGGCGGGGCTGCCGTCGGACGCGGTGACGTTGAAGCCGAGGGAGCAGCGGACCTGGCCGCCCTGCACCTGGGAGAAGATGGCGTCGCCGCCGGAGACGAAGGTCTTGAAGGTGCCGGCCGACTTCTTCAGGGTGGCCATGTCCGCGCCGAGGCCGCGCACGGTCGACTCGAGCCGGTCCCACTTGGCGCCGGTGACGGTGGAGTCGGCGGTGACGACGACCTTGTCGGTGCGCGGGTCGACGGCCCAGGCGGTGCCAGGCATGGTCGCCTTGGTCTTCAGGGTCCGTGCCGCGGCCTTGAGTTCGGCCGTGCTGTTGGCGACCTGGCGGACGGCCGCGCCCGCCTTCTGCGCCTGCACGACGACGTTCTTGTCACCGTTGACGACGTTCACGACGAGCTGCTGCTTGCCGCTGTCGTAGTAGGAGCCGGCGAGGGCGTCACCGAGCGCCTTCTGGAGCTGGGCCGCGAGGTTCGAGGCGTCCGCCGCCTTCAGGATCTTCGCGGTGCCGGCGGCGCCCGAGGCCTGGTCATTGTCCTGGGAGGCGTTGGCGTTGGGCAGCAGGAGTGCCGCCGCTCCGAGCGCCGCGACGCCACCCACCGCTATCGCGGCCTTGCGCTTGGGCATTCGCTTGTGACTCAACTTCTCGACCTCCTGGGGACGGGGGTCTGCCGCTGTAGGGCAGTGGTTGGGGGCGCCTGGATGGCTCTAGGTACGGGCGGGTCACACGGTGCGTTCAATTCCGTTTGCCAACGGGCGTGCCAGGAGGGTGAATCGGCCATGTCCCGCGTGCCGCGCCGGGCGGCCGGGAAGAATCGCCCACATGACGATGACCCCTGCGGAAGCGGACAAGATCCTCTCCGCCCACTTCGCCCCCTGGGTGCTCGAACTGGGGCTGTCCGTGGAGGCGGTGGGCGAGGACCGGGCGGTCCTGCGTCTGCCCTGGTCGGACCGGCTGGCCCGGGAGGGCGGCGGGCTCTCGGGCCAGGCCTTGATGGCGGCCGCGGACACGGCGACGGTGATCGCGGTCTCGGCCGCGCGGGGCGGTTTCGTGCCGATGACGACCGTTCAGCAGTCGACGTCGTTCCAGCGCGCGGTGACCGGTTCGGATGTCCTGATCGAAGCGGTCCTCACCAAGCTCGGCCGGCGGACGGCGTTCGCGGACATCACGCTGAGCGACGCCGGCTCGGGCGCGCTGGCGGCCCGGGCGAGCACGGTCTACGCCCTGATGGGCTGACACGCTCGGCTACCGGTTGGTAGCGGTCCGTTCCGAACACGTAGCGGAATCCCTGCTTCAGGGAATCTGCACATTGAATGCTCAACCGAATCACGGGCGTCGCCGGTTCTGCACATCCGCGCGCCCCCCTGGGTGCCATTGGCGCCGAGTGCCGGATTCTCCGGCCGGCGGGCAAGGGTCTGGCGGCGCCGATGCCGCGCGGCATGTGAAGGACTCATCGACATGCCGTGCCCGCGCCTGCACGTATGCGCCCGTCCGTGCGTCAAGTTCGCAGGTGAGAGCCCTGGTTGATTGGAAGCGCGAGCGACGTGCGTGCTTTGATCCATCGCACCGCGGGGGTCCCCCGGGCTCCCGGAGACGGGCACCCGGCGCCCGCGGCCGCGGCCGTCCGTCTGTCCCCAGAGGGGGCCGCTTCCCCCCTTGTGAATATCCATATGAAGGGAAGTTCCACCATGAACTCCACCCCCCAGGTCGAGACCGTCGAGATCTCGGACGCCGAGCTGGACAACGTCTCCGGCGGTCTTTCCGTGAACGCCCTCAACACCGCCACCGGCGCCCTGAACGGCATCGCCCCGGTCTCCGGCCTGGTGGACACCGCTGTCGGCACCGTCGAGGGCGTCACCGGCCTGAACACCCAGCCGCTGACCAACCTGGTCGCCGGTCTCTGATCGCACCTCGGTGTCACCGAAGTCCCGGAGCCGTCCCCAGGCTCCGGGGCTCTCGGGTGCCCCGAAACGCACCCTGACGACGTCCTTTCTGGGGTGAGGGAGTTCCGTGCAGTTCCGCAAACAGGCCCTCGCCAAGCTCCAGTCGCCGGAGGAGCTCGACCTCCCGGTGCGGCTGGCCCGCCCCCAGGGCTGGCTCGCGCTCGGCGTCACCGTCGTCGTCATGGCGGCCGCCTCCGTGTGGGCGGTGACCGGTTCGGTCGCCTCCACCGTGAGCGCGCAGGCCGTCCTCACCCACGGACAGGGCAGCTACCTGCTGCAGAGCCCCGTGACCGGCCAGGTGACCGCCGTACTCGCGAAACAGGGTGAACGGCTGCCGGCCGGCGCCCCCGTGCTCAGGGTCCGCACGGCACAGGGCGACGCGACGGTCCGCACGGTCGCGGCAGGCCGCGTCACCGCGCTCGCCGCCACCATCGGCCAGATCATCAGGACCGGCACCGACGTGGCCGCCGTCGAGAAGATCGCGCACGCCTCCGACCCGCTCTACGCCACCGTGTACGTCCCCGCCGAGAACGCCGCCGCCATCCCCGCGCACGCCCCGGTCGACCTGACCGTGTCCTCCGTGCCGGCCGAGCGCTACGGCGTGCTGCGCGGACACGTGAAATCGGTGGACCGCGCCGCCCAGTCCCCGCAGTCGATCGCCGCCTTCCTCGGCGACAGCCAGCTCGGCGAGCAGTTCACCCGCAAGGGACGCCCGGTGGCCGTCCTCGTGGCCCTGGACCGGTCGTCCTCCACCCGCAGCGGCTACCGGTGGTCCACCGGCGACGGCCCGCCGTACCGCCTCGACTCCATGACCCTCGCCTCCGGCTCCGTCCGGCTCGCCGACCAGCGTCCCCTCGATTGGCTGCTCCCGTGACCACCACGCAGGAAACCCGCGGCCGCAGACGGGCCGCGCCGGCCAAGCGGCCGGTGCCCAAGCCCAGCGGCGGCACGGTCCGTTCGCCCACCGTGCTCCAGATGGAGGCCGTGGAGTGCGGTGCCGCCTCCCTGGCCATGGTGCTCGGCCACTACGGCCGGCACGTGCCGCTGGAGGAGCTGCGCATCGCCTGCGGCGTCTCCCGCGACGGCTCGCGCGCCAGCAACCTGCTCAAGGCCGCCCGCGGTTACGGTCTGACGGCCAAGGGCATGCAGATGGACCTGGCCGCCCTCGCCGAGGTACGGGCCCCGGCCGTCCTGTTCTGGGAGTTCAACCACTACGTCGTCTACGACGGCATGGGCCGCCGCCTCGGCCGGCGCGGCGTGTACATCAACGACCCCGCCAAGGGCCGCCGGTTCGTGCCCATGGAGGAGTTCGACGGCAGCTTCACCGGTGTGGTGCTGGTGATGGAGCCCGGCGACGGCTTCACCCGGGGCGGGCGCAGGCCGGGCGTGCTCGGCGCGATGCCGGCCCGGCTGCGCGGCACCGCGGGCGCGCTGCCCGCCGCCGTGCTGGCCAGCCTGCTGCTGGTGGCGGTGGGCGCGGCCGTGCCCGCGCTCAGCCGCACCTACATCGACATGTTCCTCATCGGCGGTCAGACCTCGCTGCTGGGCGTGCTGTTCGCGTCCATGGCGACCTGCGTGCTGCTCACGCTGGTGCTGACCTGGCTCCAGCAGGCCAACCTGCTGCACGGCCGGATCATCTCCTCCACCCTCTCCAGCGCCCGCTTCCTGCGCCACCTGCTGCGGCTGCCGGTGACCTTCTTCGCCCAGCGCTCCCCGGCCGACCTGGTGCAGCGGCTGCAGTCCAACGACCAGGTCGCCGAGACGCTGGCCCGCGACCTCGCGGCGGCGGGCGTCGACGCGATCGTGGTCGTGCTGTACGCGGTCCTGCTCTACACCTACGACCCGCAGCTCACCTTCCTCGGGATCGGCGTGGCGCTGCTCAACGTGGTGGCGATGCGGCTGGTCGTACGGCTGCGGGCCACCCGGACGGCGAAGCTGCGCGCGGACACCGCGCGGCTCACCACCACCTCGTACACCGGTCTGCAGCTGATCGAGACGATGAAGGCGACCGGCGGCGAGGACGGCTACTTCCGCAAGTGGGCCGGACAGCACGCCACCACCCTGGAGGAGCAGCAGCGGCTCGGTGTGCCCAGCGCCTGGCTGGGGGTGGTCGCGCCGACGCTGGCCACCGTCAACAGCGCGCTGATCCTCTGGATCGGCGGCCTGCGGGCGGTCGAGGGGCACATCTCGGTCGGCCTGCTGGTCGCCTTCCAGGCACTGGTCACCCGCTTCACCGCGCCACTGACCCGGCTCAACGGCGTGGCGGGCCGCATCCAGGACTTCGCGGCCGACGTGGCCCGGCTCAAGGACGTGGAGAACTTCCAGGCCGACCCGCTCTACGCCCGCCCCGGCGGGGGCGACTCCACCCGCCGGCTGCACGGGCACGTCGAACTGGAGAACGTCACCTTCGGCTACAGCCCGCTCGACCAGCCGCTGCTGACCGGCTTCGACCTGACGGTGGGTCCGGGCCGGCAGGTGGCGCTGGTGGGCGGCTCGGGCAGCGGCAAGTCGACCGTGTCCCGGCTGATCTCGGGCCTGTACACGCCCTGGGACGGGGTGATCCGCATCGACGGCCGCCGTCTCGAGGACATCCCGCGCGGCGCGCTCGCCGCCTCCGTGTCCTTCGTCGACCAGGACGTGTTCCTCTTCGAGGGCTCGGTCCGCGACAACGTGGCGCTGTGGGACCCCTCGGTGCCGGACGAGGCCGTGGTGGAGGCCCTGAAGGACGCGGCCCTGTACGACGTGGTGACGCGCCGGCCCGGCGGCATCCACAGCACGGTCGAGCAGGACGGCCGCAACTTCTCCGGCGGGCAGCGCCAGCGCCTTGAGATCGCGAGGGCGCTGGTGCGCCGGCCCAGCATCCTCGTGCTGGACGAGGTGACCAGCGCGCTGGACGCGGAGACCGAGCAGGTCGTGATGGACAACCTGCGCCGGCGCGGCTGCGCCTGTGTGGTGATCGCCCACCGGCTGAGCACGGTCCGCGACAGCGACGAGATCGTCGTGCTCCAGCACGGCACGGTCGTGGAGCGCGGACGCCACGAGGAGCTGGTGGCGCGCGGCGGCGCGTACGCCGCGCTGGTCAGGGAGCGGTGAGATGACGACGGTTCAGCAAGGGCAGGAGGGGTACGAAGGCGACCTCGTCCTCGGTGCGCTGGGCACGCTCGGCACCCGGGTCGACTGCGCCGGTCTCAACCGGTTGGACCTGGAGGGCCCGCAGGTGCTGTGGCTGGTCGCGGCCGGGGCCCTGGACCTCTTCGCCGTGGACTCGGCCGAGCAGGGCCACTGGCACCACCTCGGCCGGCTGGAGGCGGGCGCGCTGCTGCTCGGGCCGGTCGCCGGCCCGCAGCACACGCTGGTGGCGCGCCCGGTGCGCGACTGCGTGGTGCACCGCGTCGGCCTGCGCGAGCTGTACCAGCCCGCGCACACCCAGACCTGGTCGTACGACGAGTACGGCAACCCCCGGTACGTGCCGCCCACGTCGAGCCCGCTGGAGTACGCGCTCGCCCTCGGCGTGGGCCGCGGCCTGTCCGTCCTGTTCCAGGCGCCGATGGCCGAGGAGCGGACGGCCGCCCATGGGGGTACCCCCGCGGGAGCTCGTTCGAGCGTGGGGGACGACGACGACGTCTTCTGGATGCAGGTGCCGCCGGGCAGCGTGCAGTACGGGTCGCTGTACGGCGCGGAGGCCGCCGCCGACCTGCTGATGGACCCGGCGCTGTGGCAGAGCATGGTGGACCAGCAGTACCGGCTGCTGACCGCGCTTGACCGGTGGATCGAGCAGCTGGAGCGCACGCACGAGACGCGAACGGCCGCCGGCATCAAGGCCGGTGAGGCGGTCCGCGCCCAGGCCGACCAGACCCTGCTGGCCGCCATCGGCAAGCGCTCGGCCCGCCGCACCACGGCCGCCGACGCGGACGCGACGTACGCGGCCTGCCGGCTGGTCGCCGAGGCGGCCGGGATCGAGCTGGCCGGTCCGGCTCAGGGCGGCACCGAGAGCGACCGCCTCGACCCGGTCGAGCGGGTCGCCCTGGCCTCCCGGGTGCGCACCCGCGCGGTGCGCCTCGACGGGCGCTGGTGGCGGGAGAACGTGGGCCCGCTGGTCGGCCACCGGGCGCTGTCCGGGGCGCCGGTCGCGCTGCTGTGGCGGCGCGGCGGCTACGCGGCCGTCCACCCGGGCACCGGCCGGGAGACCCCGGTCGAGAAGGCGAACGCGGCGGAGTTCGAGCCGCGCGCGGTGATGTTCTACCGGCCGCTGCCCGAACGCCGTCTCACCCCGGCGGCGCTGCTGCGGTTCTGTCTGCGGGGCACCCGCGGCGACCTGCTCAACCTGGGGCTGGCCGGGCTGGTGACGGTGGCGATCGGCGCCCTGGTGCCGGTCGCCACGGGCAGGGTGCTCGGCGAGTACGTGCCGAGGGCGCAGGAGGACCTGATCGCCCAGGTCTGTCTCGCGGTGCTGCTGAGCGGGGTGGTGTCGGCCGCGTTCACGCTGCTGGAGAACCTGACCATCCTGCGCCTGGAGGGCCGCATCGAGGCGGCGCTGCAACCGGCCGTCTGGGACCGGCTGCTGCGGCTGCCGACCCGGTTCTTCACCCAGCGCTCCACCGGTGAACTGGCCAGCGCGGCCATGGGCATCAGCGCGATCCGCCGGCTGCTGGCGGGCGTCGGCCCGGTGGTCGCGCAGTCCGTGACGGTCGGGGCGATGAACCTGGGGCTGCTGTTCTGGTTCAGCGTGCCGATGGCGCTGGCGGCGATCGGCATGCTCGTCGTCATCGCCGCCGTGTTCCTGGGTCTCGGGCTGTGGCAGGTGCGCTGGCAGCGGCGGCTCGTGGTGCTCGGCAACAAGCTGAACAACCAGGCGTTCCAGACCCTCAGGGGCCTGCCGAAGCTGCGGGTGGCGGCGGCCGAGAACTACGCGTACGCCGCCTGGGCCGGTGAGTTCGCGCGCAGCCGGGAACTCCAGCAGAAGGTGGGCCGGATCAAGAACCTCACCACGGTGCTGGGCTCGGTCTACCTGCCGGTGTGCACCCTGCTGATGTTCATGCTGCTGGCCGGCCCGGCCAGGGGCGCGATGTCGGCGGCGGCGTTCCTCACCTTCAACACGTCGGTGACGATGCTGCTGACCTCGGTCACCCAGCTCACCGGGTCCTTCGTCTCCGCGGTGGCCGCGCTGCCGCTGTTCGAGGAGATCAGGCCGGTCCTGGACGCCACGCCCGAGGTGCGCTCCGCGAGCACCCGGCCGGGTCCGCTGTCCGGTGCGGTGGAGGCCCGCCGGCTCTCCTCCCGGTACGCCGACGACGGGCCGCTCGTGCTGGACGACGTGTCGTTCTCGGTGCGGCCCGGGGAGTTCGTGGCGATCGTCGGACCCAGCGGCTGCGGCAAGTCCACCCTGCTCCGGCTGCTCATCGGCTTCGACCGGCCGGTCTCGGGCAGTGTGCTGTACGACGGCCAGGACCTGGCCGCCCTCGACCGGTCGGCGGTGCGCCGTCAGTGCGGCGTCGTCCTCCAGCACGCGCAGCCGTTCACGGGGTCCATCCTGGACGTCATCTGCGGGACCGAGCCGTACACGCCGGAGGAGGCGATGGCCGCCGCGGAGCTGGCGGGTCTGGCGGCGGACATCGAGCGGATGCCGATGGGGCTGCACACGATCGTCGCGGGCAACGGCGCGATCTCCGGCGGCCAGCGGCAGCGGCTGATGATCGCCCAGGCGCTGATCCGGCGCCCGCGCATCCTGTTCTTCGACGAGGCGACCAGCGCCCTGGACAACGACACCCAGCGCGTCGTCATCGAGAGCACCCGCAAGCTCAACGCCACCCGTGTCGTCATCGCGCACCGCCTGTCGACGGTGCTGGACGCGGACCGGGTGGTGGTCATGGAGGACGGCAAGGTCGTCCAGCAGGGCACGCCCGCCGAGCTGCTCGCCGACACCGGGGGCCGGCTGCACGAGCTGGTGCGCAGGCAGCTCGCCTAGGGCCCTGCGCACAGGCCGCGGGGCCCGGCGTCACCGACCGGCCGGGGGGCGGTCCGGGCCCGGTACGGGGGCGCCGGACGGCACCCCGGCCGTGACGTAGGCGGCGTAGAACTCCTGCCACGTCCCGCCCGCCCCGGTGCGTTCCCCGGCGGGCGGTCCGCCGCCGGCCGCGGTGTCCAGGGCGGCCAGGCAGACCTCCCAGCCGGCGGCGTTGCGTGCGGCGGTGTCCTCGGCGGCGAGGACGTCGGTGAGCGTGAACCGGGTGCGGGCGCCGCCGGTGTCCTTCCGCGCGCCCAGTTCCTCCAGGTCGAAGTGGAGTTCGTCGCCGCCCCACTCCAGGGAGAGGTGCAGGGGCGGCCGGACGTCGATGACCCGGCCGGCGGACTCGGGCATGTTCGGGTCGCCGCTGAAGCGGACGACGCCGCCGGGCCTCAGGTCCATCTCGGCCCGGGACGGGAACCAGCGCGCGAGTTCGCCGGGCTCGGTCACGAACCGCCAGACGCGCTCGACGGGCCGGTCGTGGACGCGGCTGAACCGGACGGCCGGGCGGCCGCCGTCGAGGGTCAGGAAGGTTCCGGTGAGATCGACGGTCATGGGTGCTCCGGTCCCTTCGGTCCTTGGTGGTCCTGTGCGGGGTCTGCCGGTGTGGTACCCGTCACCCCCGCCCCACAAGCGAAACGTTGCCGTTTCGCTGGGACTGCTCTAGCCTCGATCTGTACGAAACGGTTTCGTTTACGCCTCTACGCGAGCTTCCCGGAGTGGTTCCCCATGCCCCAGAAGACTGTCGCCGACGGCACCCGTGCGGGGGCCCTCGCGAAGGCCCCCGCCGAGGCCCCGGCCAGACGGTGGTGGATCCTCGCGGTCATCGCCGTCGCCCAGCTCATGGTGGTCCTCGACGCCACCATCGTGAACATCGCCCTGCCGTCCGCCCAGGCCGACCTCGGCTTCTCCGACGGCAACCGGCAGTGGATCGTGACCGCCTACGCGCTGGCGTTCGCCTCGCTGCTGCTGCTCGGCGGCCGCATCGCCGACCTGTTCGGCCGCAAGCCCGCCTTCCTCGTCGGCATCGTCGGTTTCGCCGCGGCCTCCGCGCTCGGCGGTGCCGCGAACGGCTTCACCATGCTGGTCGTCGCCCGCGCTCTGCAGGGCGCCTTCGGCGCGCTGCTCGCGCCGGCCGCGCTGTCGCTGCTCAACACCACCTTCACCGACGCCCGTGAGCGGGCCCGCGCGTTCAGCGTGTACGGCGCCATCGCCGGCGCCGGCGGCGCGGTCGGCCTGCTGCTCGGCGGCGTGCTGACCGACGCGTTCGACTGGCGCTGGACCCTGTACGTCAACGTGGTCATCGCCGTGGTCGCCTTCGTCGGCGGCTGGGTGCTGCTGGGCAGCCACCGGGACGCGGCGGACGCCAAGCTGGACGTGCCGGGCACGATCCTGGTCGCCGCGGGTCTGTTCGCCGTGGTGTACGGCTTCTCCAACGCCGAGACGCATGACTGGGGCTCACCGCTGACCTGGGGCTTCCTGATCGCGGGCGGCCTGCTGCTGGCGGCCTTCGCCTGGTGGCAGACCCGGGCCGCGCACCCGCTGCTGCCGCTGCGCATCCTGCTCGACCGCGACCGCGGCGCCTCGTTCCTCGCGGTGCTCCTGACCGGCGCCGGCATGTTCGGCGTGTTCCTCTTCCTGACCTACTACCTCCAGCTCAACCTCGGCTTCAGCCCGACGAAGACCGGTGTCGCCTTCCTGCCGATGGTCGGCGCGCTGATGGTGGCCGCACAGCTCGGCACCACGGTCCTGGTACCCCGGCTCAGCCCCAAGGCGGTCATCCCGCTGGGCTTCGCGATCGCCACGGCCGGCATGGCCTGGCTGACCGGCATCGGCCTCGGCTCCTCCTACACGAGCGCGGTGCTGCCCCAGGTGATCGTGATCGGCGTGGGCCTCGGCCTGGTCATGCCGCCCGCCATGCAGCTGGCCACCGGCGGGGTCGCGGCCGAGGACGCGGGCGTCGCCTCGGCCACCGTCAACGCCATGCAGCAGGTGGGCGGCTCGATCGGCACGGCCCTGCTGAACACGCTCGCCGCGAGCGCCGCCACCGACTACCTGGCGGGCCACACCCCGCCGAGCAGGCAGGTGCAGGCGCAGGCCACGATCGAGAGCTACACCACCGCCTTCTGGTGGTCCGCGGTCCTCTTCGGCGCGGGCACGGTCATCGCCTTCCTGCTCTACCGGCGCGGGGTGCCCAAGCAGGACGCGGACGCGGCACCGGTCGTCCACATGTGAGCCGCCGTTCCTGATCGTCCTGATCGTCGCGATCGTGCCGAGGGGCCGCCGTCACCACGACGGCGGCCCCTCACAGGCTTGAGACGGCGCCGACGGGTAACCCGAAGTGGATCACGACGATCCAGCCGCTCGGACCGCCGGGACGAGCGGGACGCGGCGACGGAAGGGGACCCCATGCCGGACGGGCACGACGACCACCACGACGGTCACCGGAACGACCACCACGAGGCACGGCCCCGGACGGCCCTGGGCGAGGTGCTCCACGAGGCCGAGGACGCGGAGACGCACCACCGCGACGAGCGCCGGGACGGCGAGGCCGCCGACGCCATCACGCCGAACACCGCGGCGCAGGAGCGGTCGGAAGGAGAGTGAGCCGCGAGGGCTAAGCCGGGCCCTCGTCGTCGGCCTCCGAGAGCACCGCGTCCATCCGCTCCAGCACCCGCTGGGCCACCGAGGACGGCCGGCCCGGCCAGGGGGGCGCGGCGATCACCGGAATCCGCGCGTCCTGCAGGTTGTCGTGCCCACGCGGCCGGCGCCTCCGTGGTCGACGGCTCCGGCGACCTCTTCAAAATGCGGTTGATCACTGGTGCCTTCATGCCGGGTGGGTACCCGGCTTCCATGAACGACCACCTGCGAGGACCCCAGCTGCCCCCGGCCCGGGGGCAGCTCTCCGAGGCCGTCGCCGCGTACCTGCGCGGCGCCGGCCGGCTGCCCCGGACCGTCACGGCCGACCCGTACGGCGACGATCTCCAGCTCGCCCTCTACCTCTGCTACGAGCTGCACTACCGCGGCTTCGCGGGCGTGGAGCCGCGCTACGAGTGGGATCCGGAGCTGCTGCGCCTGCGGGGCGCGATGGAGGACCGCTTCCTGACCGCGCTGCGCGCCGACGCCCCGGGGCACGACAGCCTCGACGACGCGCTCGGCGCGCTCCTGGTGGAACCGGCCGAGGGCACCGGGGTCACCCACTTCCTGTGCGGCGAGGGCGAGTTGTGGCACCTGCGCGAGTACGCGGCGCAGCGCTCCCTGTACCACCTGAAGGAGGCCGACCCGCACGCGTGGGTGCTGCCCAGGCTGTGGGGGCGGGCCAAGGCGGCGATGGCCGCGGTGGAGTTCGACGAGTTCGGCGGCGGGCGGGCCGAGCGGGTGCACGCCGGGCTGTTCGCGGACCTGATGGCGGACCTCGGCCTGGACACCGGGTACGGCCGCTACCTGGACGCGGGCTGCGCCGAGATGCTCGCCGTCGTCAACCTGATGTCGCTGTTCGGGCTGCACCGCGAGCTGCGCGCCGCGCTGGTGGGCCATTTCGCCGACGTGGAGATCACCTCGTCGCCCGGGTCGCGCCGGCTGGCCGAGGCGATGCGCCGCACGGGCGCCGGTCCGGCCGCCGAGTTCTTCTACGACGAGCACGTCGAGGCGGACGCGGTGCACGAGCAGGTGGTCCGCCACGAGGTGATCGGGGGCCTGCTGGAGGAGGAACCGGAGTCGGCGGGCGACATCGCCTTCGGCATCGACGCGACCGAGTTCCTGGAAGGCCGGCTGGCGCGGCGGCTGCTCACCGAGTGGCGCGCGGGACGCTCGTCGCTCCGCACACCCCTTGCCCCTGAAATGGCCCATACATCCTGAATGCGAGGGTACTCGCGCGATGTGATCTCTCTGGTACTTCCGGGCGTCTACGCCCCTCAGGACGACACGGCGCTGCTGATCGAGGCCCTCCACGAGGAGGCACCCGCGCCGGGCGCGCGCGTGCTCGACGTGGGCACCGGAAGCGGCGCGCTGGCGCTCGCGGCCGCCCGCCACGGCGCCGAGGTCACCGCGGTGGACGTGTCACGGCGGGCGGTGTGGACGGCGCGGCTGAACGCGTGGCTCACCCGGCTGCCGGTCCGGATCCGGCGCGGCAACCTCTTCGGCCCGGTCCGGGGCCGGACTTACGACCTGGTGCTCGCCAACCCGCCCTACGTTCCGGCGCCCGCCGAGCGGCGCCGGCCGCGCGGCCGGGCCGTCGCCTGGGACGCGGGCCACGACGGGCGGCTGCTGCTGGACCGGATCTGCCGGGACGGGCCCGGGCTGCTGCGGCCCGGGGGCGTTCTGCTGATCGTCCACTCCGCGCTCAGCGGACCGGAGCGCACGCTGCAACTGCTGCGCGGCGCGGGGCTGAAGGCCGCC
Source organism: Streptomyces sp. WI03-4A (assembly GCF_033792105.1). Taxonomy (NCBI): domain Bacteria; kingdom Bacillati; phylum Actinomycetota; class Actinomycetes; order Kitasatosporales; family Streptomycetaceae; genus Streptomyces; species Streptomyces sp. WI03-4A. The sequence continues at coordinate 3,373 of NZ_JARAUO010000052.1, read as the reverse complement.
GTGGTCCGGCGCCGCTGGATCGCGTTCGGTCCGGTGCTGCGCTCCCGGGAGGACTGGCTGCGGCGCCGCGGTCTGCTCGCGGCGGCCGACGACAAGGAGGAGCTGGTGGTGATCCGTGCCGAACGACCGTGCTGACCGGCCCTGTCGGATCCGGATGCAGCGGCCGGGGCCGCTGTTGGTGGAAGGCCCGGTGGAAATCGAACTGGAGGACGGCACCACGGTCACCTCCGACCGTTTCCGTGTCGCTCTGTGCACCTGCCGGCGCAGTCGCCGCTTCCCCTGGTGCGACACGAGTCACCGGCGCAAGGTGTGACCACCGGTTGAAACCGGTTGTTTTTCGCCGCTCCCCGGGAGGCCCCCCACGGGCCTGCCCGGGGAGCGGCTGTGTGCCCGGGAGTCGACGGGACGGCCCCACTCCGCCCGTCGGCCCCGGTGCGAGATCGCAGGTTCCCCGTTCCAGGGGCCGCACTCCCCAGTTGCGGGCCTGATCCGGTGATACGGAGACCGTGCGATCCCGGCTCTAGAACGCGAAGACGCTGCTGTCGAGCGCGTCCTTCGCGCACATGTTGCCGAAGGTCCGTTCGTAGGAGACGCGCTGGCCCTGCCAGACGCCCTGCACCGTGACGACGACGGGGTCGTAGATCTTGGTGCAGTGGACGTCGCCCCTGGCCTGGAGGGCCGCGAAGTCACCGCCGACCCCACGCAGTTCCGCGCAGGCCCGGCCGGCGGCCGGGTGGGTGCCCGAGGCCGTCGGGGCGCAGTTCAGGGTGACGGCGCGCTCCGGAGTCGCCGTGGCCGCGCTGTCGCCGTGGCCGGTGGTGAGCACCAGGGCCGACGGGGCGTAGAGCGACGACGGGGCGGCGTCCGGTGCAGCGGCGGCGGCCCCGGTCAGGGGTCCGCAGACGGCGGCGGCCGTGAGGCCGAGGGCCGCTGCCCAGCGCGCGGTGTTCCGCATTGTGTGCATCCTTCCGCTCGGTTGGAGGGTGCCGCGGCGTCGGCCGGGTGCGGCCGGGGCGGCGAGCGCCACTCTGCCGAGTCCGGCGACGAAACACACATCGAACCCTCACGTTTCAGTAACCTTGCGTGTTGAATCAGTGGCGTGAAGTCACTAAAACTGACCGGGTCGACCGCTCAACCGAGCGGTTCTTGATCGGTCATGCTCGATGGATGGCTGAAAAACACCTCTTCGTTAATCGGCCTGAAACATTCCGGCCGCGCCCCCGGTGAACCCCGTCGTGACGCCTCGTGTTCACGGGCGCGTTCCGGAATCCCGACGGGTTCCCCCGTGGGCCGGCCCGCGCCTACCCGCGAGTATCGTCGGCGCGGCGCAGGCTCGACGAGGAGAGGCGGACCCACGGATGGCGAAGCACTGGGCGGACTTCCAGTACGAGATCTACCTGAACGGGATGACGGGGGCCGTGCCCCGCCTGCCCACCGATCTGACCCGGCTCGAGGAACTCGCCGGACACCGCCTCGGCCCGGGCCCGGTGGGGTACGTGGCGGGCAGCGCGGGCGACGGCAGCACGGCGACGGCCAACCGGGCCGCGCTCGCCCGCCGCCGGATCGTGCCGCGCATGCTGCGGGACGTCCACGAGCGGGACCTGTCGGTGGAGGTGCTCGGCCGTGCTCTGCCCGCGCCGCTCGCCCTCGCTCCGGTCGGTGTGCTGTCGATCATGCATCCGGACGCCGAGCCGGCCGCCGCCCGGGCCGCCGCCGCACAGGGGGTGCCGTACATCCTGTCGTCGGCGTCCAGCACGCCGCTGGAGCAGGTGGCGGAGGCGATGGGGGACGCCGAGCGCTGGTTCCAGCTGTACTGGGGCAGCGACCGCGAGGTGACGCGCAGTTTCCTCGGCCGGGCCCGGGCGGCCGGCTACTCGGTGCTGGTGGTCACCCTGGACACGCCGCTGCTGGCGTGGCGGCCGCGCGACCTCGACCAGGCGTACCTGCCGTTCCTGCACGGGGTGGGCACCGCCAACTACTTCACCGACCCGGCCTTCGCCGCCGGGCTCGCCAAGCCCGTGCACGAGGACCCCACCGCGGCCGTCCGGCACTTCCTCGGCCTGTTCGGGGACGCCGGCCACACCTGGCCCGACCTGGCCTTTCTCCGGGAGCACTGGGACGGTCCGATCGTCCTGAAGGGCGTGCTGCACCCCGACGACGCGCGGCAGGCCGCCGACGCCGGGATGGACGGCGTGGTGGTCTCCAACCACGGCGGCCGCCAGGTGGCCGGCTCGGTCGCGGCGGCAGACGCGCTGCCCGGCGTCGCGAAGGCGGTGGGCGACCGGCTGACGGTCATGTTCGACAGCGGGGTACGCACCGGCGACGACGTCTTCAAGGCCCTCGCCCTCGGCGCGCGGGCGGTACTGCTCGGGCGGCCGTACGTGTACGGCCTCGGCCTGGACGGCCAGCCCGGCGTCGAGCACGTGATCCGCTGCGTCCTCGCCGAACTCGACCTCACCCTGGCCCTGTCCGGGCACTCCACCCCGGCTACGGTCACCGCGGACGACGTCGTCGAGACGAACGCCTGACCGGCGGCGGCCCCGGCAGCGGCGGCGGCCGCCGACACGGTGACGGTTCCGCCGTGGACGGTGACCGCCCCCGCCGAAGGCGCCGGCGGGGCCCGCCGGGTGCGCGTCCGGGGACGCCGGTCGAGCTCCCGTCGCGGGCCGGCCGTCCCGGACCGCCGCACGACCCGCCGGTCCCGGCACTCGACAAGGAGGCCGGACTCTCTGACAGGCCGTCGGCCTCCCGGCGCGCCCCGGCGGAGACGGCGGCGGGTTCCGCCGACGTCCGTGCCGCGGCCCGCCACGGGCGGTGACGGAACCTGCCGACGGCGATGGCAGGGCCCGCCAAGGCAGTGGCGGGCCCCGCCGAAGCCCGCCGAGGGCGTATCCGGGGCCGCCGGGCAGGTGCCCGTCAGGGACGGGCTGCCCGACGGCCCCGGCACTCGGCAGGAGGCCCGGGCTCGGCTACGGGGCGTCGGACAGCCAGCGTTGGCCGGCCGAGTGGTCGCGGACCTTGACCACGATGTCGGAGCCCGCGGTCTCGCCGGCCGGGGACAGGGCCAAAGTCTCGTCCCAGCGGGGCAGCAACTCGCCCTGGACGGTGAGGTGGTAGCGCACGTCGTCACCGCGTCGCGCGTCCGCGTCCGCGCAGGTGCCGAGGATGACGACCCCCGCGTCGGCGTGCGAGTCCAGGCACAGGCCCGCGTCCGCGCCGCTGCGCAGCAGCCCGTCCGCGCCGTACGTCCACCGCTGCGTCGCCGCCGTCGAGCAGGCGGCGAGCACCGCGCTCGCGCCCGCCGCCGGCCGGCCCTTGACGTCCAGGCACAGGTCGGCGGCGGCGTTGTGCAGCCGGGTCGGCCGGCCGGCCG
>NZ_JARAUO010000051.1:0-60370 GCF_033792105.1 Streptomyces sp. WI03-4A | reverse complement strand
GCGCACCGCGGCCGCCCGCCGCACCGCCTCCCGGCCCGCCCGCCCGGCCTGCCGCCGCAGCCGGTACGCCGCGTAGGAGCCCTCCAGCAGGGCGACCTCCCCGTCCACGAGCGCGCCCTCGGGCCGGTGCCTGCGGAACATCTCCGCCGTGCGCCGGAAGAACTCCGCCTTGTCCTCCGGCGGCAGCCGGTCCGGCTTGGCCAGGATGTCCAGGCAGTGCTCGCCCATCTTGCGGTGCAGGTAGGGCCGGTGGACCGCCAGCTCCTCGTGCCGGTCCACGAAGGCGAAGACCCGCTCGTACTGGTCGTGGATGTCGAAGTGCTTGCGGCTGGTGGTGGACAGGATGTTGCCCTGCCTGCGCTGCCGGTAGTTCAGGCAGATCCGGTCCAGGACGGCGATCCGCCGGGCGCTGAGCAGCACCGGGAAGGTCCAGGGGGTGTCCTCGTAGTAGCCGGGCGGGAACGCGAAGCCGTGCTCCTCGACGAAGTCGCGCCGGTAGACCTTGTTCCACACCACCATCAGCAGGTCCAGGATCTCCGGCCGGCCGGTGACCGTGAAGGTGTCCGCGCCGGCCTGCGCCAGCACGTGCGCGAGCGCGTTGCGCCGGGTGCCGCCCCACCAGTAGGTGCGCGCGTAGTCGAAGACCAGCACGTCCGGGTCGTCGGCCTCGGCCAGCCGGTCGGCCGTCGCGCGCAGCGCGCCCGGGGTGAGGGTGTCGTCGCTGTCCAGGAAGAGCAGGTAGTCGCCGGTGGCGTGCGGCAGTCCGGCGTTGCGCGCCCGGCCGAGGCCGACGTTCTCCGGCAGGTGCAGCACCTTCACCCGCGGGTCGCGGTCCGCGTACTCTTCCAGGATCGCGCCGCAGTCGTCCGGCGAGCAGTCGTCCACGGCGATCAGTTCGAGGTCGCCGAAGGACTGCAGCAGTACCGAGTCCAGGCACTCGCGCAGGAAGCCCTGCACCTTGAAGCAGGGGACGATGACACTGAAGCGGGGCACGGCGGGTCAGCTCCTCACGAGGGTCGCGGCGGCGGGGGCGGGGACGCGCTCGGCGAGCGGGACCACCGGCGGGATCGCCTCCGGCGGTTCGCCCAGCAGCACCCGCCGTACCACCCGCTCGGCGGCCCGGCCGTCGTCGAACTGGCAGAACCGCTCACGGAACGCGGCCCGCGCGGCCCGGGACTCCGGCGCCGCGTAAATGCCGTCGCGGAAGACGCGGGCCAGCTCCCCGGCCGTGCGGGCGACCGGTCCCGGCGGCTCCGTCATCAGGTCGAAGCAGACGCCGCGGGTCTCCCGGTAGACCTCCCAGTCGTCGGCGTACACGACGATCGGCCGGTCCAGGTTGGCGTAGTCGAACATGATCGACGAGTAGTCCGTGACCAGCGCGTCCGCGGCCAGGCACACGTCCTCGGCGGAGCGGTGCGCGGTCACGTCGATGACCCGCCCGCCGCGGCCCGCCCCGGCGCCGTGGCCCCGGTCGTAGAAGTAGTGGGCGCGCAGCAGCACCACCACGTCCTCCCCGGCCGCCTCGCAGAACGCCTCCAGGTCGAGGCCGGGCTCGAAGCCGGTGTGGTGGTCGCGGTGGGTCGGCGCGTACAGCACGGCCGTCCGGCCCTCGGGCACGCCCAGCTCCCGCCGGACGCGGGCCACGTCGTCGGCCGTGGCGGTGTAGTAGACGTCGTTGCGCGGATAGCCGTACTCCAGGTGCTCGTACGAGCCAGGGAAGGCGCGCTCCCACATCTGGGTGGAGTGGCGGTTGGCGGACAGGTTGTAGTCCCAGCGGTCCACCCGGCCCAGCAGCTTGGTGAAGCTGCCCGACCGCGCGGCCACCACCGGGTACGTCGACTGGTCGACCCCCATCGTCTTCAGCGGGGTGCCGTGCTGGGTCTGCAGGTGCACGCTGCCCGGCCGCTTGACGACGCCCTCGGCGAAGTTGGCGTTGTTGATCAGGTAGGTGGCGCGGGCCAGCAGCTCCCAGGCGCGGCGGGAGCCGATCACCGCGTGCTCGACGTCCTTCGGCATCGCGTGCGCCTGGTCGGCCTCGACCAGGAACACCGAGCGGATGTGCGGGGCGAGTTCCCGGGCTCGGGCGTGGATCGCGGCCGGGTTGCAGGCGTAGCCGCGGCCCCAGTAGGCGCAGTACACGGCCAGGTTCGGGTCCAGCGGGCGGCGCAGGTCACGGGCGTAGCGCAGCCGGGTGCGGAGCATGCGCGGCCGGGGTACGGCCGAACCGGCCTTGGCCGCCGCCTGGTTGGCGCCGCGCAGGGCGCGGAACGCGGTGTACGCGCCGGTCGCCAGTAGCCGGTGCTGCACGCCCAGGCTGCCGCCCGGCGCCTGGTGGCCGGCGGGCCGGTGCCGTCGGTAGAGGCGCCCGGCCCGGCGGAAGAACGCCCGGTGCCCGGCGGGCAGCCGCTCGGGCCGGGACGCCGTCCTCAGCACCTGCGCGAACAGCTGGTCGAACAGGGCCCGGCTCCGCTCGGCGGACAGCCCGCTGCCGGCCGCCCTGGTCAGCACCAGCTCCACCTGGTCGAGCAGGGTGTGCTGGTGCGGTCCCGGCAGGTTGAGCCGGCTGCCCTGCCGGCGCAGCCGGTGGCGCACCACGACCCGGCGCAGCACCGCGACCCGCTCGGCGGCGATCGCCGTCAGTCCGGCCCAGCCGAGGTCCGTGAAGTGGCCGTCGGGGAAGGTGAGTCCGTGCTCGGTGAGGAAGGTGCGGCGGTAGACGGCGCTCCAGGCCGGCAGCCGCACGCCGGTCAGCTCCGGGCACGCGTCCGGAGCGAAGGCCCCCTTCGGCGCCCCGGCCAGCAGCGCGGCGGCCGGGTTCCCCGGCTCGCCCTCCCACCAGGGCGTCCGCTCGTGCTCGACGTACAGGATGTCGACCCCGGCCGTCCGGGTCAGCCGTTCGTCCAGCGCCGCCAGCGCACCGGGCAGCAGCAGGTCGTCGCCGTCCAGGAACAGCACGTACGCGCCGGTCGCCACCCGCAGCCCGGCGTTGCGCGCCCCGCTCAGACCGGCGGACGGCGGCGAGTCGACCGGTGTCACCCGGGAGTCCCGGTCGGCGTATCCGGCCGCCACCGCGGCGGCCGGGGCGTCGGGACCGTCGCAGACCGGGATCAGCTCCAGGTCGCCGAAGGACTGGCCGAGCACCGAGTCCAGTGCCTGGGACAGCCGGCCAGCGACCCCGTGGGACGGGACGATGATGCTGAAGCGGGGCATTCTGCTCTTTCTGTTGTCTTGCTGACGCGGCTGGGCCGTCCGGCGGGGCGCCAGGTGGACGGCCGGGCCGGGGCGGGCCGCGTCGTACTGAGGGGCATGCGGACTCCTGGTAGGACCAACGGTGTTCAGCGGCTCTCGGTGACGGGGAGGGGGCCGGAAGGTTGCGGCACGGTGGCCAGCGGCGGGCGCGCGGATGCCGCCGCCGACGGGACCGGCTCGCGCGCGGCCGGCGGAACCGGCTCCGGCCGCCCCTCCGTCTCGCCCAGCACCACGTGCCGGACGACGCGTTCGGCGGCGCGTCCGTCGTCGTACGGGCAGAACCGCTCCCGGAAGGACGCCCGCAGCTGGGCGGAGCGCGAGCCGCGCCAGTGGCCGGTGGCGAAGATGTCGATCACCTCGTCCTCGGTGCCCGCCACCGCGCCCGGCGGGAAGGCGCGCAGGTCGAAGTAGGTGCCCCGGGTCGCGTCGTAGACGTCCAGGTCCCCGGTGTGGACGACGATCGGCCGGTCCAGGCCCGCGTAGTCGAACATCAGCGAGGAGTAGTCGGTGAGCAGCGCGTCCGAGGCCAGGCACAGGGACTCCACGCTCGGGTGCTCCGAGACGTCGATGACCCGGGGGCCCCGGCCGAGGCAGCCGCCGCGCTCGGGGTGGGGCCGGGCGAGGATCACGAAGCGCGGTCCCAGACGGCTCAGGACGCGCTCCAGGTCGAGCGGCGGGCGCTGGGTGCGGTGATGGTCGCGGTAGGTGGGCGCGTAGAGGATCGCGACCGAGCCCTCCGGGATGCCCAGCGACTCGCGCAGCCGGGTGACATCGGCCGCGGTGGCCTGCTGGAAGACGTCGTTGCGCGGGTGGCCGTACTCCAGCACCGTGTACCGGCCCGGGAGGACCCGCTCCCAGGTCAGGCTCGAGTGCCGGTTGCCCGAGAGCACGTAGTCCCACCGGTCGACCTCGCGCAGCAGCTCCCCGAAGTCGGTGCCCCGGTCCGCCGCCGGGCGCTCCTGGAGGTCGAGGCCCATGTGCTTGAGCGGGGTGCCCCGCCGGGTCTGGACGAGGACCTGGCCGCGGCGCTTGTGCAGCCCGCGGTCGAAATCGCCGTCGTTCACCAGGTACTTGGAGCGGGCCAGCGCCGTCCAGTAGGCGGCCGAGCCGGGGCACAGCCCGCGCGGGCCCGGCGGGACGTCGTGCCGGTGCTCGGGGTGGGCGATCCACGCGGTGCGGACGTGCGGGGCGTGCGTGCGGAACGCCTGCTCCAGCGCGCCCGGGTCGCCGCCGTGACCGCGTCCGCCGCGGGCGGCGAACACCGCACGGTCGGACCGGAGCGGCAGGCACCGCTGGACCCGGTAGTGCAGCCGCAGCGCGGCGGACCTGAGCGAACGGGTCACCTTCAGTGCGGACTTCAGGGCCCGGCGGCGCACCGCCGAGGCCAGGCGCAGGGCCTGGAAGGTGCGGTGCAGACCGAACCGGATCAGGGCGTGCCGCGGCCGGGAGCGCGGCGGCACCCGGGTGCCGGGGACGCGGTGGACGCGGTACTGGGCGCGGGCCCGGCGGACGAACTCGGCGCGGCTGCCGCGCGGCAGCCGGTCCCGGCGGCCGAGGATCACCAGATAGTGGTCGATCATCCGGCGGAACAGCTCCGGCCGCCAGCGCGCGAGTTCGGGACGCTGCGCCACGTAGGCGAACACCCGGTCGTACTGGTCGAAGACGTCGAAGTGCCTGCGGCTCGTGGTGCGCAGGATGTTGCCCTGCCGGCGCTGCCGGTAGTGCACGCACACCCGGTCCAGGGTGGCGATCGACTCGGCGGCCATCAGGGCCGGGAAGGTCCAGGGGGTGTCCTCGTAGTAGCCCGGCGGGAACGTGAAGCCGTGCTCGGCGACGAACTCCCGCCGGTATGCCTTGTTCCAGGCGACCATCAGCACCCGCAGCAGCCCCGGCCGGTCCTCGAGGCGGAACGGGGCGGGACCGTCCTCGGTCAGGTGAGCGGCGAGCTGGTTGCGGACCGTCTCGCCGGTCCAGTAGGTGCGCGCGTAGTCGAAGACCAGCACGTCCGGCTCGCCGGTCTCCTTGATCCGGTCGGCGACGGCGCGCAGCGCGTCCGGGGTGAGCGTGTCGTCGCTGTCCAGGAAGACCAGGTACTCGCCCGTCGCCTCGGCGATGCCCGCGTTGCGGGCCCGGCCGAGCCCCTGGTTCTCCGGCAGGTGCACGGCCTTCACCCGGACGTCCCGGGCGGCGTACTCGTCGATGATCGCGCCGCAGGCGTCCGGTGACCGGTCGTCCACGGCGATCAGTTCGAGGTCCGTGCACGACTGGGAGAGCACCGAGTCCAGGCACTGGGGGAGATACGCCTGGACCTTGTACGCGGGGACAATGACACTGAACCTGGGCAAGGGACATCCATGGGTCGGTCGGCGCGGGCGTTCTGCCCGGCAACGGCCGATGGAGTGACTTGGTTACGGTCCATGCGGCATGTGGGGGACTTCCGGGTGAACGCCGAGGGGCGGGCCGTTGACGACCCGCCCCCGCGAAACGCCGCTGTAGCGTGTCTACTTGACCGCGCCCGCCATCACACCGGACACGAACTGCCGCTGGAACGCGAAGAACACGGCCAGCGGGATCACCATCGAGATGAAGGCGCCCGGCGCCAGGACGTCGATGTTGTTGCCGAACTGGCGGACCTGCGTCTGCAGGGCCACCGTGATCGGCTGCGAGCCCGACTTCGTGAACACCAGCGCCACCAGCATGTCGTTCCACACCCACAGGAACTGGAAGATGCCGAGGCTCGCGATCGCGGGGCCGCCGAGCGGCATCACCACCCGGGCGAACAAACGCAGTTCGCCCGCCCCGTCGAGCCGGGCCGCCTCCAGCAGCTCCCTCGGGATCTCCGCGAAGAAGTTCCGCAGCAGGAACACCGCGAACGGCAGACCGAAGCCGACGTGGAACAGGATCACCCCGAGGATCGTCCCGAACAGACCGATGTTCCCGAAAAGTTCGGCGATCGGGATCAGCGCGACCTGGACCGGGACCACCAGCAGGCTGACCACGCCGAGGAACCACCAGTCCCGGCCGGGGAACTCCATCCACGCGAACGCGTAACCGGCCAGCGAACCGATCACCACGACCAGCAGCGTGGCCGGGACGGTGATCAGCACGGTGTTCACCAGGGAGTGGGTGATGTCGCCGTTCTCCAGCAGCTTCCGGTAGCTCTCGAAGGTCAGCTGGGACGGCTTCGCGAACACCTTCCACCAGCCGCTCGCGCTCATCTCCTCCGGCGCGCGCAGGGAGGAGATGAGCAGGCCGATGGTCGGCACCAGCCAGAACAGACCGACGAGGAGGAGGAAGACCCGGACCAGACCGCCGCTCAGCTTCTCGGTGATCCGGGACCCCAGCGACTGCCGCGCCGGGGCCGGCGGGCCCGCGGCCGCCGCCTTCGCGACGCTTCCGGTGGCCGTGGTCATCGCCGCACCTCCCGCCTCAGCCGACGAATGTTGAACAGCATCACCGGGATCACCAGCAACAGCAGGAACACCGCGATGGCGCTCGCGATACCCGGCTGGCTCTCCGCGAAGCCCTTCCGGTACAGCTCAAGGGCCAGCACGTTCGCGTCGTCCTGCGAGGAGCCCGGCGCGATGATGTAGACGAGGTCGAACACCTTGAGCACGTTGATCATCAGCGTGACCATGACCACCGCGAGCACCGGAGCCAGCAGCGGCACGGTGATCCGGCGGAAGACCTGCCACTCGTTGGCGCCGTCCACACGCGCGGCCTCCAGCAGCTCCCGGGGCACGCCCGCGAGCCCGGCCGCGATCAGCACCATCGCGAAGCCCGCCCACATCCACACGTACGAGCCGATGATGGCCGGGGTGACCAGCGAGGGGCCGAGCCAGTCGACGCCGTTGTACGGTTCCTTGAAGTTGGCCGCCGGCAGCCGCAGCACGGCCCCGTCGGCCTCGGCCGGCAGCGTGAAGGTGCCGTCCGCCGCGGCCGTCGTGGAGGCCACCACCGTGCCGTCCTTCACCGCCTCGATCCGCATCCCGGCGTAACCCGGCTCGGACGGGTCGGGCGCGCCCAGCCTGCCCACGCCCTTGCCGCGGGTGAAGTCCTGCCAGGTGGTGCCGGTGACCTTCCCGGGCTCCGGCCGGGCGGCCACCGCCTTCTTCGTGTCACCGGGGAGCTGGTCGGGGGCGACACCGACCAGCGGCAGGGCGACCGGCCGTCCCGCGCGCACCGTCGTCCTGGTGACGAAGCCGCCCTGGTCGGGCCGGAGCGGCGACTCGCGGCCCGGGTGCGCCTTCGGGAACGCCGACGACGGGGCGAACGTGTCGTGGACGCCCACCCACACCGCGTTGGCGACGCCCTTGTCCGGGTCCTGGTCGTAGACCAGCCGGAAGATGATCCCGGCCGCCAGCATCGAGATCGCCATCGGCATGAAGACGACCAGCTTGAACGCCGTTCCCCAGCGCACCCGTTCGGTCAGCACCGCGAACATCAGGCCGAGCGCGGTGGAGACCGTCGGGGCGAACACCACCCAGATCACGTTGTTCTTCAGCGCCGTGCGGATGCCGTCGTCGGTGAACAGCGCCTTGTAGTTGTCGACCCCGGCGAAGCCGTCGCCCGAGGCGTTGTAGAAGCTGCGGACGATCGAGTACCCGATCGGGTAGACCACGAGCGCGCCCAGCAGCACCAGGGCCGGCAGCAGGAAGAGGGCTGCCACCGTCCGGCGGGTGCCGGTCACGCTCTTGCGGCTCTTGGACACGGCGGGGCCCGGTGGGGCCCCGGCCGCCGCTGCCGACGCCATGGCCGGATCAGCCCCCGTTCCCGTACGCGGCCGCCGCGTCCTTCTCCAGCTTCGTCTGGGCGCCCGCGACGTCCTTCGGGTTCTTCAGGAAGTCCTGCAGGTCCTTCCACTCACCCTTGCCGGGTGTGCCGCCGAAGGCCTGCGGGGCCTGGTCGGACATGTCGAAGCGGAAGTCGTCACCGGACGCGATCAGCGCCTTGGCGATCTTCTGCTGCACCGGGTTCGGGTACGCCGAGACCGGCACGCTCTTGTTCGGCGAGAGGTAGCCGCCCAGCTTGGCCTGGATCGTCGCCGCGTCCGGCGAGGCCAGCCAGGTGGCGAGCGCCTGGGCCCCCTTGGAGTCCTTCAGGACGACGGCCGCGTCACCGCCGGAGACCACGGGCGCCGCGGAACCCACCGCCGGGAACGGGAACACCTTCGCGTCCGTGCCCACCTTCGCCTTGGTGTCACCGATGTTGACCTGCGCGAAGTCGCCCTCGTAGACCATGGCCGCCTTCGGCTGGTCGCCGCCGGTGAAGGTCTGGGTGACGGACGCCGGGAACTCCGTCTGCAGGGCGCCGTCCGCGCCACCCGCCACGTAGTCCTTCTTGCCCCAGACCTGGGCGAGCGTGGTGAGCGCCTGCTTCACCGAGGGATCGGTCCACTTGATCTTGTGCTGGGCGAGCTGGTCGTACTTCTCCGGGCCCGCCTGGGACAGGTAGACGTTCTCGAACCAGTCGGTGAGCGTCCAGCCGTCGGCGCCGCCGACCGAGAACGGGGTGACACCCGAGTCGTACACCGCCCGCGCGGTGGTCAGCAGTTCCTTCCAGGTCTTCGGCTCCTTGGCGCCCGCGTTCTCGAACGCCTTGGCGTTGTACCAGATCAGCGACTTGTTGGCGGCCTTGTAGTAGACGCCGTACTGCTTGCCGTCGACCTTGCCGATGTCCTGCCAGCCCTGCGAGTAGTTCTTCGACAACTCCTTCACGGCGGCCGGGCCGAGGGGCTTGGCCCACTTCTTGTCCACGGCCTGCTTGATGGCGCCCGGCTGCGGCAGCATGGCGACGTCCGGTGGCTGGCCACCGGCGATCTTCGACCCGAGGAAGTTGATGATCGGGTCCTGGGCGGGTACGAACGTGACCTTCGCGCCCGTGCGCTTCTCGAACTCCGCGAGGACCTTCTTGAAGTTCGCCTGTTCGGTGCCGGTCCAGACGGCGGCGACCTCCAGGTTCACGCCGTTCAGCTTCGGCAGGCTGACGCCGGACCCGCTCCCGGTGGATCCGCCGCCGCTGTCCTTCTTGTCGTCGCCGCCGGAGCAGGCGCTGAGGGCGAGGGCTCCCGCGAGGAGCGCGGCGAGTGTGGTGACGGCCCTGTGTGTCCGGATGGTGTTGCTCCGCATCACTTCCCCGTTCGTCGTTCTCCGTTGAACGTCAGAACTCTGTCCCGTCCGCTCCGGTCTACGCCGGGGCGTGCGGGAGCGGCAAGAGCGCCTGCGCCGTCCAGCGGCTCATCGTGACCGGCTCGTGATCAAAGGAGTGCGCGAACCACGGTGAGGGGCGGTCAGAGCAGGGAGGGCACCTCCGCCGCCGCGACCTCCCGGGCCGCGCGCTCCACCGCGCTCGCCAGCAGCGCCAGATCGGTCGGGCCGTTGCCGAGCTCGCGCACCGGGCGACGGGTGGGCGGATCGCCCATGCGCTGCCACTCCAGCGGCACGACCGTGGGCCGCTGGGTCGCGGTCCGCGGGATACGGCCCGTCACCCGGCCGCCCTGGAAGCCGACGGCCCGGCCGTCCGCGTAGGTCAACCGGCCCCGCCCGGGCGCCGGTTCGTCCGGTCCCGCCGACGGCGCGTCCAGGGATATGCGCAGGTCGGCCCGGCGGGCCGGTTCCGTCTCCGCCGTACGGCCGCCCGTGCCGGCCGCGGCCACCAGGTGCACGCCGAGCCGCTCGCCCTCCCTGGCCACCGCCTCAAGAGCGCGCAGCACCGACCCCGCGGCGGGGCGGCCCGGGGAACCCAGCGCCGGGGAGACCAGCGCGTCCAGGTCGTCCACGACCACCACGAGGCGGGGCAGCGGCGGTGCCGCCTCGGTGCGCTGCCGTGCGGCGGCGCCGGGCCGCAGCCGCAGCGTGGAACTCGGCGGGGACTCTATGTCCCCCGCGCCCGCGCTCGTCGGGGCCGGGGCGGCGGCCGCCCGCCCGCCCGGCGTGCGCTGCGCGACGATACGGCCCGACACCTCACGCCCCGAGTGCCACTGGGTGAAGTCCGTCCGGCCGAGCAGCTCCGCGCGCCGCTTCAGCTCGGCGCTCAGCGACTGTGCGAACTCCCGCATCCGCACCGGGTCGTTGGCGATGAGATGGGTCGTCACATGCGGTATGTCCGTGCAGACGCGCAGCCCCTCGCCGCGCCCCGCGCCCGTGCCCACGCCGTCGCGGCCGTCGATCAGCACCATGCCCAGCCGGTCCGGCCGCTCGGCGGCGGCCAGCGAGGCGACCACGGACCGCAACAGCTCGGTGCGGCCGCTGCCGGCCGGGCCCTCGACCAGCAGATGCGGCCCCTCGGCTACCAGGTCGGCGGTGAGCGGGCCGCGCGGTCCGGCCCCGAGCACCGCCCGGGCCCGGCCGCCGAGCGACTCCGTGTCGTCGGCCGCGTCCGCCCAGCGCGCCATCAGCGAGGCCGGGGTGGCCCGGGCCAGGCCCAGCTCGTCCAGCAGCCGCGCCGACTGCGGCAGCGGCACGGCCACGCGCGCGTGCCGCTCGCCGACCGGGCCGTCCGGCCGCAGCGGCGCCAGGGCCCGCGCGAACCGCTCGGCCCAGGCGGCGGAGACGGCGTCGACGGTCGCCGACGTCCCCGGTTCGACGGGGCCCGTGGGCGCGACCCGCATCAGGTGCAGCGCGCCCGCGACGTCCCCGCTGAGCAGGGCCACGGCCCCGCAGTGCCGGAAGGTGGGCGTGAGCGCGCAGGCCTCCTCGTACGTCCGCGTCACCGGCGAGGCGGGGGTGGCGGCCGCGGTCTCGGCGAGGCACAGGACGTGGATCCCGGCCCGGGGCCCGGCCACGGCCAGCCGCGCCAGGCTCTCCTGGAGGGAGGACCCGCCGGGGTCCCCGTCCACGACGACGACCGTGAACGGACCCGGGAAGCCGCCGCTTCCGCCCAGGCCCGCGCCCTCCTGTGCCCAGGAGGGACGGCGGCCGGGCGCGGTCCGGTGCGCGGAGCCGGGAGCGACCGGGGCGTCCGATGCCTGCGGCGCGGCCGGGGCGCCGAAGGCGGAGGTGCCGAAGGCGGGCGTTTCGGAGGCGGTGGGATCAGGTGCCGCCGCGGTGCCGTCGCCCGCCGGGGCCTGCCGTGCGGGAGCGGGCTGGGCCGCGCCCTTGCCGGTCGCCGCGTACTCCTCGACCCGGCGCAGCAGTTCCTCCGTGCGGGCCGCCGCCTGTTCCCGGTCGTGTGCCAGCAGCAGCCGGCAGTCCTGGCCGTGGCCCGGCCGCACGTGCGGGAGCCAGCCGAGCCAGGACCACTCGGCGGCCCGCTCCTCCACCGGGCGCGCCCGGTCGGCGCTGATCAGCACGATCTCCAGCAGGTCGGGGGAGTGCAGCGCGGCGAGCTGAGCGAGCACCGCGCGGGCCAGCCCGGCGAGCCGGGGGCGAGGACCGGCCAGACCCAGCGCGCCCGCCTCGCGCAGCGCGGCGGTCACCGGCACGGCGGGCAGCACCCCCGAGCCGTCCGGGGCGCTCCGGTCGGCCGTGCCGAGCCGCACGGTCAGCGCCTCCGGGTGACCGGGCCCCCGCTCCCACAGCCGGGGCCCGGGGCCCAGCGCCGTCAGCAGCAGCGCGGCCGGGTCCGGCCAGGTCTCCGGCGCGCGCGTGACGTCGCCCGCCGGGGCGGCGGCCACGGCTGCCACCGGGGCGCCGTACGCCTCACGCGCGGCCGGCTGCTGTTCGCCGCGCCCGCCGGCCAGCCGACGTGCCCACGCGCCGATGCCGCCCCGGCGGCGGCCGCCCTCCGGCAGGTCGGTGCCGTGCAGGGGTGTGTCCTTGCGTCCGCCGCGCCCCGCTTCGGTCCGGCGCGCCGCTTCCGGCCCGGGGGCCGCTTCCGTCCCTCGTGCGGCGCCGTACGCCCCGCGTGTTGCTTCCGTCCCGGGGGCCGTTTCCGTCCCGGGTGCCGCGCCGTACGCCCCGCCTGCCGCTCCGGATCCGTGTGCTGCTTCTGGCTCGCGTGCCGCTTCCGTTCCGGGTGCCGCGCCGTACACCCCGCGCGCCGCTTCCGTTCCGGGTGCCGCGCCGTCCGGCGCCGGGCCGTGGGCCGCCGTACCGGGGTACGCGCTACCGGCCGGGCCGCCGATGCCGTAGTGCCCCGCGTGGGTGTCGCCGCCCCGGGTCGGCGCGCCCTGCGCCGGGAGCGTGCCGCCGGGGCCGCCCTCCGGTGCTCCCGAGCCGCCGTCCCGCCGCTCGATGCTCGGCGCCCCGGCCTGGCCGGGGACCGCCGGCTGGTCCCGGCGCCGGTACTCCTGGGCGCCCGCGCCCCAGCCCGTCGCGCCGTACGCGTGGTGGGTCGCCCCGGTGGGGCCGCCCGCCGCGGCGGGTGTCACGCGCGGGTGCCCGGCGGTGTCCGCCGCCGCCCCGGCGCCCGGGTCCACGCCCGCCGTCCGGCCCTGACCGGCCTCCCCGGCCTCCAGGGCGACCCGTACGCAGCCCTCCCCGTCCGGCACCGTGCGCACCCGGGCGCCGGGGCCGCCGGACGGCGTGACCCGCAGGGCGGACTCGCCGATCCTCAGCAGCGCCCCCGCTGAGAACCGCACCGGGCGCTCGTCCACGCGCGTGCCGTCCAGCGCCGTGCCGTTCGTGGAGCCGAGGTCGGCCACCGAGACACGGCCGTCGGCGGCCACGGTGACCGCGCAGTGCAGGCGGGAGACGTCCGGGTCGTCCAGCGGGACGTCGGCGTCGGCGGAGCGGCCGACGGTGATCCGGCCGCCGTGCAGCAGATGGACCCCGCCCGCGTCCGGGCCCGCGACCACGTGCAGCTGGGTCGGGGCGTCGTCCAGCTCGGGATGCGGCTCGGGGGCCGCCGGGGCGCCCAGGGACAGCACGGCGCCGTCGACCAGGGGGGGCTCGCCGAGGGTGTGGCGGCGGGGGTCCAGCCGGTCCGTGCCCGCGTACAGCACGACCGGGGAGCCGCCGGTGTCCCGGCCCGAGCCGCCGTCCCCGGTGACCGCCGAGGCCAGCGCCGACGCGACGGCGGCCAGGTCCGTGCCCGCGGGCGCCGTCACCAGCACGTCGCGGCTCGCGGCTCGGCCCCGGTGCGGGGTCGGGCCCAGCGGGTCTACGACGGTCAGCCGGATCTGCATCGCCGTCAGCGGTCCCTTCTGCCCGGGCGCGGACGTACCCCACCCCCGCACGAGCACTCGGCCAGTACTGCAGGCATCCTCGCACCTGTCGCTGACAACACGCCCGCGCCCCGGGGCCAAGTGATCTTGATTGGTCAGCTCTGCCCCCAAAAGTGCCTGACCACTGGCGCATCGATGATCAGTTGAGATCGGTCACGTGCCTCCCTTGGCAACCAGGAGACCGGAGCGAGCGTCTTTCCTTCGAACATCGACGGGAACGTTTACGTAGTGCCCTCGGGGGCGGCACTACAGTGGATCGGAACACCGGAACACCGGCGAGCAAGCAGCCATGCAAGCAGCCAGCAAGCAGCAGGGAGCGCGTGACGTGCGGCCAGTCGGCAGCAAGTACCTGCTCGAGGAGCCGCTCGGACGCGGCGCCACGGGCACTGTCTGGCGTGCTCGCCAGCGCGAGACCGCGGGTGCCGAGGCGGCCGTGCCCGGCCAGCCCGGCGAGACGGTCGCGATCAAGGTCCTGAAGGAAGAGCTGGCCGGCGACCCGGACATCGTGATGCGGTTCCTGCGGGAACGCTCCGTCCTGCTCCGGCTCACCCACCCCAACATCGTCCGGGTCCGCGACCTGGTCGTCGAGGGTGACCTGCTGGCCCTGGTCATGGACCTCGTCGACGGCCCCGACCTGCACCGCTACCTGCGCGAGAACGGCCCCTTCACCCCGGTCGCCGCGGCCCTGATGACGGCGCAGATCGCCGACGCCCTCGCCGCGAGCCACGCCGACGGCGTCGTCCACCGCGACCTGAAGCCCGCCAACGTGCTGCTCCAGCAGTACGACGGCCAGATGCACCCGATGCTGACCGACTTCGGCATCGCCCGCCTCGCCGACTCCCCGGGCCTGACCCGCACCCACGAGTTCGTCGGCACCCCCGCCTACGTCGCACCGGAGTCCGCCGAGGGCCGTCCGCAGACCTCCGCCGTCGACGTCTACGGCGCGGGCATCCTGCTCTACGAGCTGGTCACCGGCCGTCCGCCGTTCTCCGGCGGCAGCGCGCTCGAGGTCCTGCACCAGCACCTGAGCGCCGAGCCGCGCCGGCCCTCCACCGTCCCGGACCCGCTGTGGACGGTCATAGAGCGCTGCCTGCGCAAGAACCCCGAGGAGCGGCCCAGCGCCGAGAACCTCGCGCGCGGGCTGCGGGTCGTCGCCGAGGGCGTCGGCGTGCACGCGAACGCCGCGCAGATCGCCGCCGCCGAGGGCGTCGGCGCCCTGCTGGCACCCGACCCGGCCCCGGCCGCGGTCCCGGGCGTGCCCGGCGCCGCCGACCCCACCCAGGTGCTGCCGACCAACGCGCCGGGCGGGTACGACCCGAACGCCGCGACCAGCGTCCTGCCGCACACCGGTGGCCCCGTCGGCGCCGCCGACCCCACGGCCGTCCTGCCGAACACGGGCGCCGCCGACCCGACCGCGGTCCTGCCGCCGGTGCCCCAGGGGCAGCCCGGCGGCCGGCCCGAGCAGCCGCACCCCTGGCAGACCCAGCTGCGCGCCGCCCGGGACCGCAACGAGCAGACGCAGATCCAGTACATCGACCCCGACGAGGACCCGCTGCGCCGCCGCCCGCAACGGCAGGTCGCCCGGCCGCAGCAGCAGCCCCGCCAGGCCCCGCAGGCGCGTCCGCAGCAGCCCCAGCCGCGCGGCCGGCAGCGCCCGCCCGCCGGCTACGGCTACCCGGAGCAGCAGCAGCCCCAGCGCTACGCCCCGCAGCAGCAGCCGCAGCGGTACGCGCCCCCCGCCCCGGAGCCGCAGCGGCCCGCGCGCGAGCCCCGGCCGGCGCGGCAGCGCAGCGCCAACCCGATGAAGATCCCCGGCCTCGGTTGCCTGAAGGGCTGCCTGTTCACGATCGTCATCCTGGTCGTGGCGAGCTGGCTGGTCTGGGAGCTGACCCCGCTGCACAACTGGATCGGCCAGGGCCGGGGCTACTGGTCCCAGCTCAGCGACTGGGCCGGCAAGGTGAGCCACTGGGTCAAGCAGATCGGGGACTCCTCCGGCAGCGGCAACTGATCGCCAGTTTGGGAATTTGTCGACATCTGGCGGGTGATTTCCGTCTCCACGGTGAAGGTTGGCTCCTGCGACGCGTAGTTTTAGCGACAACACGCGTCGGTAGGAGCAGTCTTGGCACGGAAGATCGGCAGCCGGTACACCGCCAACCAGATCCTGGGGCGGGGCAGTGCCGGCACGGTGTGGCTGGGCGAGGGGCCCGACGGTCCCGTCGCCGTCAAGCTGCTGCGCGAGGACCTCGCGTCCGACCAGGAACTCGTCGGCCGCTTCGTCCAGGAGCGCACCGCGCTGCTCGGCCTGGAACACCCGCACATCGTCACGGTCCGCGACCTGGTGGTCGACGGCAACGACCTGGCCCTCGTCATGGACCTGGTGCGCGGCACCGACCTGCGCACCCGTCTGGAACGTGAGCGCCGGCTCGCGCCCGAGGCGGCCGTGGCGATCGTCGCCGACGTGGCCGACGCCCTCGCGGCCGCCCACGCGGCCGGGGTCGTGCACCGGGACGTGAAGCCCGAGAACGTGCTGCTGGACATGCAGGGCCCGCTCGGCCCGGGCGGCGCGCACCCGGCGCTGCTCACCGACTTCGGCGTCGCCAAACTGATCGACTCACCGAAGCGCACCCGCGCCACGAAGATCATCGGCACCCCCGACTACCTGGCCCCCGAGATCGTCGAGGGCCTGCCGCCGCGCGCCGCAGTCGACATCTACGCCCTGGCGACCGTCCTGTACGAGCTGCTCGCCGGCTTCACGCCCTTCGGGGGCGGCCACCCGGGCGCGGTGCTGCGCCGGCACGTCACCGAGACCGTCGCACCGCTGCCCGGCATCCCCGACGAGCTGTGGCAGCTCATCGTCCAGTGCCTGGCGAAGGCCCCCGCCTCCCGGCTGCGCGCCTCGGAGCTGGCCGCACGGCTGCGCGAGCAGCTCCCGATGCTGGCGGGCATGCCGCCGCTGGACGTGGACGAGCCCGACCTCGCCGAGGAGGCGGACGAGGAGACGGCGCCGCCCGCGCCGTCCGGGGCAGAGCCGGTACGGCGGCGCGGCGCGGTGTCCCTGGTGCCCGGCTCCCGCCCCGACTCCAACCGGGACACGCACACCTCGATGCGGGTGCCGGCCCCGGACGAGCTGGCCGGCGGCGCGCACGGGACGGCGCGGGTGCCCCGGGCCCACGGTGCGCCCAGGCCGGGCTCGGCACGGCACCGGGCCACCGTGCGGCGGCGCAGGATCACCCTCGGGGTGGCCGGGGTGGCCGTCGCGGCCCTCGTGGGCGTCGGCGCCTGGTGGGCCGCTTCGGGAGAGGACCAGCCGCCGCAGGACACCCACAGCACCTCGGCCCCGTGACCGTGCGGGGGCGGGCGGCGGGGCGCTGGTGGTGCCCGGCTGGGCGCACCCTGCCTTGGGCGCTCGGCGGAGCCGTTACGCTGGAGGCGTGGCAGTCGTCGATGTATCCGAAGAGCTGAAGTCCCTCTCCTCGACCATGGAGTCGATCGAGGCCGTCCTGGACCTCGACCGGATGAGGGCAGACATCGCCGTGCTCGAGGAGCAGGCGGCCGCGCCGTCCCTGTGGGACAACCCGGACGAGGCGCAGAAGATCACCAGCAAGCTCTCCCACCTCCAGGCCGAGGTCAGGAAGGCGGAGGCGCTGCGCGGTCGGATCGACGATCTCGCCGTCCTCTTCGAGATGGCGGAGGAGGAGGACGACCCGGACACCCGCGCCGAGGCCGAGTCCGAGCTGACCTCGGTGCGCAAGTCGCTGGACGAGATGGAGGTCCGTACCCTCCTGTCCGGCGAGTACGACTCGCGTGAGGCGCTGGTCAACATCCGCGCCGAGGCCGGAGGCGTGGACGCCGCCGACTTCGCCGAGAAGCTCCAGCGCATGTACCTGCGCTGGGCCGAGCAGCGCGGCTACAAGACGGAGCTCATCGAGACGTCGTACGCCGAAGAGGCCGGCATCAAGTCGACCACCTTCTCCGTGCAGGCGCCGTACGCCTACGGCACCCTCTCCGTCGAGCAGGGCACGCACCGCCTCGTGCGCATCTCGCCCTTCGACAACCAGGGCCGCCGCCAGACCTCCTTCGCGGGCGTCGAGGTGCTGCCGGTCGTCGAGCAGTCCGACCACGTCGAGATCGACGAGACCGACCTGCGCATCGACGTCTACCGGTCCTCCGGACCCGGCGGCCAGGGCGTCAACACCACCGACTCGGCGGTGCGCATCACCCACCTCCCCACCGGCATCGTGGTCTCCTGCCAGAACGAGCGGTCGCAGATCCAGAACAAGGCCACCGCGATGAACGTCCTCCAGGCCAAGCTGCTGGAGCGGCGCCGGCAGGAGGAACAGGCCAAGATGGACGCCCTGAAGGGCGACGGCGGCAACTCCTGGGGCAACCAGATGCGCTCGTACGTCCTGCACCCGTACCAGATGGTCAAGGACCTGCGCACCGAGTTCGAGGTCGGCAACCCCGAGGCCGTGTTCAACGGCGAGATCGACGGCTTCCTGGAGGCCGGAATTCGCTGGCGCAAGCAGCAGGAGAAGTAACTTTATCGACATGACAACTGCCGCCCCTGAGGCGGCAGTTGTCATTTGGCTGGGTTTTACATCACACTCACAGCCTTCAACTCCCGGCAAACGCCCCCCTGCTGGACATTGCGCGCGCAACGGCCTTGACGCTGCTTTGAAAAGTGGGAAGGGTGAAGCGTGGCATGCGTATCTCTGGGGCGCATGTGAACCGGGGGAACGGAAACGCTCGATCACATATCGGGCTTCGTCGGCTGCCTCCGTCGATCACGGCCTGCCCCGAGCGCCGCCTCATTGACGAACAGCTACTGGGGGTAGCAACCACATGACGAAGAAGACGCGGATCCGGGTCGCGCGGATAGCCGCCGGTGCCGTGATCGCGGCCGGTGCCTCGCTGACCGCGGCCGGTGCCGCCTCCGCTCTGGACCTCGGTGTCCAGGCGGGGCCGGTCACCCTCGGCGTGAGCGCGGACGGGGAAGACGACGGCGGCACCGACGGCGGTGACCCTTGCCCGATCGGCATCTGCACCGACGGCGGCACCGACGGCGGCACCGTCGACGGCGGCACTGTCGACGGCGGCACTGTCGACGGCGGGACTGTCGACGGCGGGACCACCGATGGCGGCACCACCACTGACGGTGGCACGACTGACGGTGGGACCACCGACGGCGGCACCACCACTGACGGTGGCACGACTGACGGTGGGACCACCGACGGCGGCACCACCACGACCGGCGGCACCACCACTGACGGTGGCAGCACCACGACCGGCGGCACCACCACCGACGGTGGCACCACCACGACCGGTGGCAACGGCAACACCGGTGGCAACGGCAACACCGGTGGCAATGGCAACTCCGGTGGCAACGGCGGCGGCCACGGCGGCTCGACCGGCGGCGGCAACGGCCACACCACCCCCGACGGTGGCGGCAACGACAACGTGCCGCAGGAGGAGGGTTCCTCGACCCTCACCGACACCGGCTCCGACACCACGGCCCAGGGCGGCGACAAGCAGCTCGCCGAGACCGGTGCCAGCCAGACCGCGTTCCTGATCGTCGGCGCCGCGACGATGATCGCCGGCGGCATCGGCTTCCGCGTCCTGCCGCGTCTGGTCAACGGCCGCGGCGGCGCCGCGGCCTGAGCGTAGCCCCGCGGTCACGTACCGCACACGGGGCACTCGCCGAAGGGCCCGGAGCTCGGCGCTCCGGGCCCTTCCGGCGTCTCCACGGGCCGTCGCGCACGCCGTGCGTGCGCCGTCCCGCGCGGGTCTCCTAGGCGGTCTGGTGCGCCAGCAGCGCGACCGTGGCGATCAGCACCGCGAGCAGTGCGATCAGCGCCATCGGGTTCAGCCCCGCGAAGAAGTTGTCCTGCTGCAGTCGCTCGCGGTTGGCGCGGCACACCGGGCACCGGCCCTCGCTCACCGGCGACGCGCAGTTCGCGCACACCAACCGGTCGTACGTCATGCGCTCGCCCTCCTTGCACCGGCCATCACACATACAACGCACACGGGAACCAGAACGTTCCCCCTCCACTCTGCCAGGTTCCCCTCGAAAGAGCGCGGGCGCCCGGAGAACCCCACATCCAGGGCCGTACAAAAACGCACAAGCCTTACCCAACCACGCCCGGGCCCTGCGCTTGCGCGCCCGGTTCGCGTATGGTCACGCTCATCTACCCCCGGCGACCCGTGGTGCATCCGTGATCCGATTCGACAACGTCTCCAAGGTCTACCCCAAGCAGACCCGCCCAGCCCTGCGGGATGTGTCCCTGGAAGTGGAGAAGGGCGAGTTCGTCTTCCTCGTGGGATCCTCCGGCTCCGGGAAGTCCACCTTCCTGCGGCTCGTCCTCCGCGAGGAGCGGTGCAGCCACGGCCAGGTGCACGTGCTGGGCAAGGACCTCGCCCGCCTCTCGAACTGGAAGGTGCCGCAGATGCGCCGCCAGCTCGGGACGGTCTTCCAGGACTTCCGCCTCCTGCCCAACAAGACGGTCGCGGAGAACGTGGCCTTCGCGCAGGAGGTGATCGGCAAGTCGCGCGGCGAGATCCGCAAGTCCGTGCCGCAGGTGCTCGACCTCGTCGGGCTCGGCGGCAAGGAGGACCGCAGGCCCGGCGAGCTGTCCGGTGGTGAGCAGCAGCGCGTGGCCATCGCGCGCGCCTTCGTCAACCGGCCCAAGCTGCTGATCGCCGACGAGCCCACCGGCAACCTCGACCCGCAGACCTCCGTCGGCATCATGAAGCTGCTCGACCGCATCAACCGGACGGGCACCACCGTCATCATGGCGACGCACGACCAGAACATCGTGGACCAGATGCGCAAGCGCGTCATCGAGCTGGAGAAGGGCCGCCTCGTGCGTGACCAGGCCCGCGGCGTCTACGGCTACCAGCACTAAGCAAGTTCACGACGGAAAGGCTTGACCAGACGCCATGCGCGCCCAGTTCGTCCTGTCGGAGATCGGTGTCGGTCTCCGCCGCAATCTGACGATGACGTTCGCCGTCATCGTCTCCGTCGCCCTGTCCCTCGCCCTCTTCGGCGGCTCCCTGCTGATGAGCGACCAGGTGAGCACCATGAAGGGCTACTGGTACGACAAGGTCAACGTCTCGATCTTCCTGTGCAACAAGAGCGACGCGCAGTCGGACGTCAACTGCGCCAAGGGCGCGGTCACCGAGGACCAGAAGAAGCAGATCCTGAGCGACCTGCACAAGATGCCGATCGTCGAGAAGGTCGCGTACGAGTCGCAGGACCAGGCGTACAAGCACTACAAGGAGCAGTTCGGCAACTCCCCGCTGGCCAGCTCGCTCACGCCGGACCAGATGCAGGAGTCGTACCGCATCAAGCTCAAGGACCCGCAGAAGTACCAGGTGATCGCGACCGCGTTCAACGGCCGTGACGGGGTGCAGTCGGTCCAGGACCAGAAGGGCATCCTGGACAACCTCTTCCAGCTCCTCAACCTGATGAACCGGGCGGCCCTCGGTGTGATGGCGCTGATGCTGCTCGTCGCGCTGCTGCTGATCGTCAACACCGTGCGTGTCTCGGCGTTCAGCCGCAGGCGCGAGACCGGGATCATGCGCCTGGTCGGTGCCTCGGGCTTCTACATCCAGGCGCCGTTCATCATGGAGGCCGCGGTCGCCGGACTCATCGGCGGTGGCCTCGCCTGCCTCTTCCTCGTCGTCGGGCGGTACTTCACGATCGACCACGGCATGGCGCTGTCCACCAAGCTCACCCTGATCAACTTCGTCGGCTGGGACGCGGTGTTGACCAAGCTCCCGCTGATCCTCGCGACCAGTGTGCTGATGCCCGCCTTGGCGGCGTTCTTCGCGCTGCGCAAGTACCTGAAGGTGTGACGCATGCCAACAGGGCCGTACGGGCAAGCGACCGTACGGCCCTTCGCGTTGTCCTAGACTCACCGCCATGTCCGGCCGCGACCTGTTCTGTCAGCCCCGCCGCTTCGGCCGCGGGGCCGCCCTGACGTTGGTCTTCGCCGGTGTCCTCGTCGCCGGCGCCGCCACCGGTTCCTTCCCGGACACCGCCCAGGGGAGCCATTCCGGCCGCAAGACCGCCCTGGGGTCCGCGCGTTCGGCGTCCCGGCACGAGGACGTGCGGGAGGCCGCGGCCCGGGCCATGGCCGACGGCAAGTCGCCGATGGAGGCCGCCGAGCGGGCCGTCAGCCGCAGCGGGGACCGCTGGGGCGCCGTCTACTCCGAGGACGAGTACCAGGAGTTCCAGGAGGCCCTCGACGGCCAGTACACCGGCGTCGGGCTGTGGGCGCGGCGCGAGGCGGACGGCCGTATCGAGGTGACCCGGGTGCAGTCGGGCTCGCCGGCGGCCGACGCCGGGATCCGCGCGGGCGACCGGCTGCGCAGCGTCGACGGCGGCGCGGTCGACGGACGGCCGGTCACGGAGGTGGTCTCCTTACTCCGCGGCGACGCCGACGACGCGCGCGCCGGCACGACGGTCACGCTCGGTCTGCAACGCGGCACGCGCGCGTGGACCGAGACCCTGCGCCGGGCCCGCCTGTCCACCGACTCGGTGACCACGCGCAAGCTGCCCGGCGGGGTCACCGTCATCAGGATCGCCGCCTTCACCAAGGGCTCAGGCCACGCCGTGCGCGCCGCGCTGCGGCAGGCCCCGGCCGGCATCGTGCTCGACCTGCGGGGCAACTCCGGCGGTCTGGTCACCGAGGCCGTGGACACCGCCTCCGCCTTCCTCGACGGCGGCCTGGTCGCCACCTACGACGTCGAGGGCGCCCAGCGCGCCCTGCACGCCCGCACCGGCGGCGACACCGCCCGGCCGCTGGTCGCCCTCGTCGACGGGGGCACGATGAGCGCGGCCGAGATGCTCACCGGAGCCCTGCAGGACCGGGGCCGCGCGATGGTGATCGGCTCCCGCACCTTCGGCAAGGGCTCCATCCAGATGCCGACCCGGCTGCCCGACGGCTCCGTGGCCGAGCTGACCGTGGGCCACTACCGCACCCCGTCCGGGCACGCGGTGGACGGCCGGGGCATCACGCCCGACCTGGACGCGGGGCCCGGAGCCCTGCGGCGGGCGGAGACGGTCCTCACCGGCCTGGGCGACCCCTCGTAGCGACCCCTTGCGGCGCCTCCTTAATGCGCTTCCCTCCCACCCCCTCCATGGTGCGAAAATGGTCGGCACTATGGCTA
The DNA here is from genome assembly GCF_033792105.1 of Streptomyces sp. WI03-4A. Lineage (NCBI taxonomy): Bacteria > Bacillati > Actinomycetota > Actinomycetes > Kitasatosporales > Streptomycetaceae > Streptomyces > Streptomyces sp. WI03-4A. The sequence continues at coordinate 37,845 of NZ_JARAUO010000051.1, read as the reverse complement.
AGGAAAAAGGGCGCAAGCTGATCGCGCAGAACAAGAAGGCGCGGCACGACTACCACATCCTCGACACGTACGAGGCGGGTCTCGTGCTGATGGGGACCGAGGTGAAGTCGCTGCGCCAGGGGCGGGCCTCGCTGGCCGACGGCTTCGTGCAGCTCGACGGCCACGAGGCGTGGCTGCACAACGTGCACGTGCCCGAGTACAGCCAGGGCACGTGGACCAACCACAGCGCCCGCCGCAAGCGGAAGCTGCTGCTGCACCGCGACGAGATCGACAAGCTGGAGTCGAAGTCCCAGGAGACGGGTCACACGATCGTGCCCCTGGCCCTGTACTTCAAGGACGGCCGGGCCAAGGTCGAGATCGCGCTGGCGAAGGGCAAGAAGGAGTACGACAAGCGCCAGACCCTGCGGGAGAAGCAGGACCGCCGCGAGGCGGACCGCGCCATGTCGGCGGTGCGCCGCAAGCAGCGGGCCTAGCGGGAATACGCTGGCATCGACCCGCGTTGGTCACGTACGATGGCACCTGCACCCCCCGAGGGTGCGTGTGACCCTCTCCGGAGGGATTGAAAAATCAACATGGGGATGATCGGTTTCGACAGCGGATGTCGAAGCAGGGGAAGCGTGTCGAGGAAGCGGCCATGATCTCGTAAACCACAGGCCGAAAACAATAATCGCCAACACCAAGCGCGATTCCTCCTCGTTCGCCCTCGCTGCCTAATTAGCAGCTAGCGAACTCTCATAGGAGTGTCAGCCCGGGGCTGTTCCCGACCCGGATCCTGGCATCGACTAGGGGACTAAACCTTGATCCCGGTCACGGGGTGAAGAGGGAAACCAAACAGTGACTGAGCCCGTCGGAGACTTGTCCGCGTGATCTCCGGGGCCGAGAAAAGCGAAGCGGACTGCACACGGAGAAGCCCTCCTTCCGCACCGTTGGACGCGGGTTCGATTCCCGCCATCTCCACCAGCTCCCCGCGGGGAGTACCCCATGTGGGCAACGGCCCCGTCGCTTCCGAGCGGCGGGGCCGTCGTCATGTCCCAGTGGTCCTGCCGTCACGCGGTGGCCGGAGCGGCGGTCGCCGTCCCGGAACCGGCACGGGTCAGCGTGGCCAGCACGAGGGCGAGCGCGGCGGCGGCCACCGGCACGGCGTACGCGGTGGTGGGGGCCAGGTGCTCCACGACCCAGCCGCCCGTCGCCGAACCGCAGGCGATCCCGGTCAGCAGGCCGGTCACCACCAGGCTCATCCCCTCGTTGAGACGGTCGGCCGGGGTGCGCCGCTGGACCAGGGTCATCGCCGTCACCATCGTCGGCGCCGTCGCCATCCCCGCCGGCAGCAGCGCGCCCGCCAGCACCCACAGCGATCCCGTGGCCCACGCGGCCAGCCACGGCAGCGTCATCAGCACGGCCATCCCGGTGAGGCAGTGGCCGAGCCGCAGCCCGGCCGGCTTCAGGGCGCCGTAGACCAGACCCGCCGCGCACGAACCCGCCGCCTGCAGCGCGAGGACCGCGCCGGCGGCCGCGCGGTGTCCCTGCGCGTCCGCGTAGGCGATCGTGACGACCTCCATGGAGCCGAACACCGCGCCGGTCGCCACGAAGCAGGCCAGCAGCGGTGGGATCCCTCGGCTGCGCAGCGGCGAGGGCCCCTTCGACCGGGCCGCCGGCGGGGGCTCGGTCGCCCGCTGGGCGGTGAACAGCAGCATCCCGCCGAGCAGCAGGACGGCACCGGCGAGCGTGCCCGCCTCCGGGAAGAGGGTGCCGGCCAGGAAGGACGCCAGCACCGGGCCGAGCATGAAGCACAGTTCGTCGGCCGCCTGCTCGAAGGAGTTGGCGGTGTGCAGCGCCCCCGGGTCGTCGCGCAGCAGGTGGGTCCAGCGGGCGCGGGACAGCCCGCCGATGTTGGGGGTGGCCGCGGTGGCGGCGTAGGCGGCGAACAGGGTCCAGTCGGGGGCGTCGTAGCGCACGCAGAACAGCAGCGCGAGGCTGCCGAGCACCGCCGTCACGGTGGCCGGCACGGCGATCCGGGTCTGCCCGTACCGGTCCACGAGCCGCGCGATCCAGGGGCCGGCGAGCCCGGTCGCCGCGAGCCCGGTCGCGGTGACCGCACCGGCGAGGGCGTACGAGCCCCGGGACCCGGCGATCATCACCACCGCGCTCACCCCGAACATCCCCATGGGCAGCCGGGCGATCAGGTTGCCCGCCGTGAAGGCGCGGGTCCCGGGGAGGCGGAACAGGCGGCGGTACCCGGATCCGGCGGACGGCGACGGCGACGGCGACGGTGACGGCGCCGGTGACGGTGACGGTGCGCCCCCTATTCGGGCGTCTTCGGTGGTCTGTTGCGGCATGCCCCCACGGTCGCCCGGAGTGGATCACCGGGTCCAACACCTTCTCCGTGCCGATTCACGCGCTCCCGTTGTAAATTCCCCCGCATGCCCGCTCCCGCCTCCCTCGACCCCCGTCTGCTGCGCGCCTTCCTCGCCGTCGCCGAGGAACTGCACTTCACCCGGGCCGCGGCCCGGCTGTACGTCGCCCAGCAGGCGCTCAGCCGGGACGTGCGGCGGCTGGAACGGGAGTTGGGCGCCGAGCTGTTCCTGCGGACCACCCGGCAGGTCGCGCTGACCGCGGACGGCGAGCGCCTGCTGCCGCACGCCCGGCGGGTGCTGGCCGCCCAGGACGATCTGCTGGCCGCCTTCGGGCAGGCGCGGCCGCTGCTGGTCGACCTCAACTCCGCCGGCCTGGTCACCGGCCGCCGGGTGCTGCACCGGGCCCGTGAACTCGCCCCCGACTGCGAGCTGATGGCCCGCTACGAGAGCGGCCTCACCGGAGCGGCCGGTGAACTGCTGGCGGGCCGGCTGGACGCCTCCTTCGGCCGCTTCGCCGGCCTGGAGGCCGCCCTGCGGTCCGGCCTCGAACAGCAGCCGGTGCGCTGGGAGCCGATGGCCGTGGTGCTGCCCGACGACCACCCCCTGGCCCCCCTTCCCGAGGTCCCGGTGGCCGCGCTGGCCGGGGAGACGGTGTACGCCGGGGCCGGGAACCCGCGCACCCGGGAGTGGACCGACCTGGCACTTCACCTGTTCGAGGGGCACGGCATCCGACTGGCTTCACCCCTTCCGCTGGCGGTCGGGGACGAGGAGTTCGAGCGGATCATGGCCAAGACCCGCAATCCGATTCTGGCCGTGGTGGACTTTCCGGCCATGCCCCGCACGGTGCTGCGGCCGCTCGTCGATCCCGTCCCGCTGTCGCCCGTGTCGCTCGTGTGGCGAAAGGGGCTGGTCCACCCCGGGCTGGACGCGCTCAGAGCTGCCGCCGCGGAGATCACCCGTGCCGAAAAGTGGCTCCAACGGCCAACAGACCGATGGTTTCCGGCCATTGACGATCATGTGATGAGCGCTCAGAAGTGACACGTGGCAACCATGAAACCTCGGCGTGCGCCACATTCGTGGCCTGAACAACCGGAGCGGCCGTACCGCCCGGACCGAGGCCGACGAGACGGCGGTGCTCCCGCGGTCCCGGCCCGGAGGCAGACCGGCCGACTTACGCCGGACCGCGGAGTTCCGCAAGGCCGCAGTACCGGACGCCGAACGGACCGCCGTGCTGCCCTCCACCCCGGCCCGCGACCCCGCCGCCGGCTCCTTCCCCGGGTCCACCGGCGTCCTGCGCGACCCCCGGGCGCGGGAGCCCCCGCCGCCTCCGCACCGGCCCCCCCGGTCCCGGACCGCGGACCCCACGCACGACCCGCACGAGGTGACGGTCCAGCTCGACGCCGTCCGGCTCGGCGACATCCAGCTCAGCCCGGCCGCCGGCGCCCCCGGCGGCTCCGGCCGCGACGACGGTCCGGTTTTCGTCGACGCGTCCGGCCGGCGCAGCCGTCCCTTCCGCCGACTCGGCATGGTGGTGGGGCTGGCGTGCGCGGTGTTCGCCGTCGTCATCGTCGCCACCCTGTTGTCCGGCAGCTCGGACGCGCCCTGGATCCCGGTGCCGCAGCACGAGGACAAGCCGGCCGGTCAGGTGGACACCTCCCCGGCGCCCGCCGACTCCTCCGTCCAGCCCTCGGGCACCGGCGACGCGGCACCCGCCACGCCGTCCACGAGCGGCGGCACCGCCCCCGCGCCCGGCTCCACCGCCGAGGTTCCCGGCAACGGCACGGCCGTCGGCACCGGCGACCGCGGTGGCTCGGCCGACCCGCCGCCGACCGCGACCCTGGCCGCTGATCGGGCTGACCGTCCTGGCCGCCGGCTGGATCGAGGACATCGCGGCCAAGCGCAGCCCGAGGCTGTGGCCGAACGGCGTCGAGCGGGGCGGGGGCGGCGCGGGCCGGCGTGAGGACGTCCGCGAGGGCGGCCGCCCTCACCGGCCGCCTGCCGGCCGAGTGAGAGCAACGTTCCCTCGCGGTCACTCGGGCGGCCACAGACAGGAAACGCGCCCTCCCTACCTTCGGGTCCCAGTTCCGCACCGGACGACCGAGCACCCGGAGCCCCGTGGAGGCGCCATGACTGCCCCAGCCCCAACCCCCGTCCCGCCCCCCGCCCCGACCGGCCGTGCCGGCCGCTGGATCGATCGCTGGGATCCGGAGGACGAGGTCTTCTGGAAGGCGACCGGAGAGAAGGTCGCCCGCCGCAACCTCTGGTTCTCCGTGTTCTCCGAGCACATCGGGTTCTCGGTCTGGACGCTGTGGTCCGTGCTCGTGCTCTTCATGGGGCCCGAGTACGGGCTCACCCCCGCCGACAAGTTCCTGCTGACCTCCGTGGTCACGCTGGTCGGCGCGGTCGTCCGGGTGCCCTACACCTTCGCCGTCGCCCTGTTCGGCGGACGGAACTGGACGATCGTCTCGGCCTGCCTGCTGCTGGTGCCGACCGTCGCCGCCTTCGTGGTGATGGAGCCGGGGACGTCCTTCTCCACCTTCCTGCTGGTGGGGCTGCTGGCGGGCGTCGGGGGCGGTAACTTCGCCTCCTCCATGACCAACATCAACGCCTTCTTCCCGCTGCGGAAGAAAGGGTGGGCCCTCGGGCTCAACGCGGGCGGCGGCAACATCGGCGTGCCCGTCATCCAGCTCGTCGCCCTCGCGATCATCGGGGCGGGCGGCGGCCCGCGGGTGCTGCTCGGCATCTACATCCCGCTGATCGTCGTCGCCGCCACCCTCGCCGCGCTGTTCATGGACAACCTCGCCACGGTGAAGAACGACACCGGCGCCGCCCGGGACGCGGCGAGGGACGGCCACACCTGGATCATGGCCTTCCTCTACATCGGCACCTTCGGCTCGTTCATCGGCTACAGCTTCGCCTTCGGGCAGGTCCTGACCAACGAGTTCGGGCGCACCCCGCTGCAGGCCGCGTACCTCACCTTCATCGGCCCGCTGCTCGGCTCCCTGATCCGGCCCATCGGCGGCCGGCTCGCCGACCGCTACGGCGGGGCCCGCATCACCCTGTGGAACTACGTCGGCATGGCCGCCGCCACCGCCGTCCTCATCGTGGCGAGCACGGAGAGGTCGCTCGCGCTGTTCGTGCCGGTCTTCGTGGTGCTGTTCGCGCTCAGCGGGCTCGGCAACGGGTCGACGTACAAGATGATCCCGGGGATCTTCCAGGCCAAGGCCCTCGCCGGGGGACTCACGGGCGAGGCGGCGGCGGCCCACGGGCGGCGGCTGTCCGGTGCCGCCATGGGGCTCATCGGGGCCGTCGGCGCGCTCGGCGGCGTGGGCATCAACCTGGCCTTCCGGCAGTCCTTCCTCTCCTACGGCTCCGGCACCGGCGCCTTCGTCGCGTTCCTCGCCTTCTACGGCGTCTGCTTCGCGGTGACCTGGGCCGTATACCTCCGCCGTTCGGCCGGCCGGGTCGCACCCACCGCCGCCGCCGAGGAGAAGCCGCAGCTCAGCTACGCCGATGTGTGACGTAACACCGCGGACATCACACCGAACCGAGCCCGTCACGCGCCGTTGACAGGCTCGTTCGGCATGCGGGCAAGGTAGGAGAACCATGGACGACGAACAGCAGCACCCCGACCAGCAACCCGAGCACGGGCCCCTCGCGGGTTTCACCGTGGGCGTCACCGCCGCGCGCCGCGCCGACGAGCTGGCCGCGCTGCTGCGCCGGCGCGGCGCAGCCGTGCTGCACGCGCCCGCCCTGCGCATCGTGCCGCTCGCCGACGACGGCGAACTGCTCGCCGCCACCAAGGAGCTGATCGACCACGTGCCGGACGTGGTGGTGGCCACCACCGCCATCGGGTTCCGCGGGTGGGTCGAGGCCGCCGACGGCTGGGGGCTCGGGGAGCAGCTCCTCGACCGGCTGCGCGGGGTGGAGCTGCTGGCCCGCGGCCCCAAGGTCAAGGGGGCGGTCCGGGCCACCGGGCTCACCGAGGAGTGGTCGCCGGCCGGCGAGTCCATGGCCGAGGTGCTCGACCGGCTGCTCGCGGAGGGCGTCGACGGGCGCCGGGTCGCCGTACAGCTGCACGGGGAGCCGCTGCCGGGGTTCGTGGAGGCGCTGAGGGCCGCGGGCGCGGAGGTCGTGCCGGTGCCGGTGTACCGCTGGATGCCGCCGGAGGACATCGGCCCCGTCGACCGCCTGCTGGACGCCGTCGTCGCCCGCGCGGTGGACGCCCTCACCTTCACCAGCGCGCCCGCCGCCGCCTCCCTGCTGTCACGGGCCGAGGACCGGGGGCTCATCGGCGAGGTGCTGGCCGCGCTCGGCCACGACGTGCTGGCCGCGTGCGTCGGCCCCGTCACCGCGCTGCCGCTCCAGGCCCGGGGCGTGGACACCGTGCAGCCCGAACGCTTCCGGCTCGGGCCGCTCGTGCAGCTGCTCTGCCAGCAACTGCCGAACCGCGCACGGGCGTTGCCGGTCGCCGGGCACCGGGTGGAGATCCGGGGGCACGCGGTCCTGGTGGACGACGAGCTGAAGCCGGTGCCGCCGGCCGGGATGTCCCTGCTGCGGGCGCTGGCCCGGCGGCCGGGCTGGGTGGTGCCCCGGGCCGAACTGCTGCGCGCGCTGCCGGGCTCCGGGCGGGACGAGCACGCGGTGGAGACCGCCATGGCCCGGCTGCGCACGGCGCTGGGGACGCCGAAGGTGATCCAGACGGTGGTCAAGCGCGGCTACCGGCTGGCCCTCGACCCGGCCGCGGACGCCAAGTACGCGGACGCGTAGGCGCCATGGCCCGGCGAGCGGGCCGTGGGACTCCAGGCTGCGCGCCGCCCGGCCGTCAGCGTTCGGCGGCGGGCCGCACGGCCGTCAGCGCCCGCGCCAGGCAGGTCAGCGCCAGCGTCGACAGCACCGCCCGGACGACGTTCCACGCCACCCAGGGGTCCTCGAAGTGCTTCCGCAGGGCGGCGGGATCGCCCTTCGCCGCCAGGGCGTCGTTCAGCGGGATGTTGAACACGACCGTGACGAGGAAGGCGAGCCCGTACGCGACGAGCGCCGCCACCACCCACCGGCCGCCCGCCGTGCCCCGCAGTTGCCACGCCGACACCCCCGTCAGCGCCAGGGCCCCCAGGAAGCCGAGGAAGAACACCGGGTTCTGGATCACCACGTTGATGTCCCGCATGACCTCGACGTACGTACGGTCGTCGCTGCGGTCCAGGGCCGGCATCACCGCGCAGGCGAAGACGTAGAACACCCCGGCGATCAGGCCCATCGCGACCGTGGCCGCGCCCAGGACGGCCCTGCTGCTTCTCTTCTCCGACATGCCCACAAGCCAACCGGGGAACCGCCGCCGGGGACATGGCCGAGGAGCGCGGCCGCATACGCGTGCGTCCAGCCCGGTACGGGGGGTTCCGGCGGCCCGCCGGGGCGGGCACTGTGAGGAGGAGCGACGCAACGGTCCCCCTGTCCTAGGCGGTGGCAGGCACATGGCACTGGGTACGGTCACGGTCCCGCACGAGCCGCGGTTCGACGCCGGGAGGATCTGTCTGGACCTCCTCGCGACCGCGCATCCGGCCGAACGGCTGGACACCGTCGAGCCGTTGCGGGCCTGGATCAGCGGGTCCGGGCTCGTGCCACCGGGCACCCCGCTGGACCACGCCGACGCCTCCTGGCTGCCGGGGTTCCGGGAACTGCGGGGACACGTAGGCCGGTTGCTGCGCGGCGGCGACGCGGGGGAGCCGGGACCGCACGACCGCGCGCTCGGCCGGCTCAACGAGATCGCCCGTGCCGCGCCCCCGGTGCCGTGCGCGGTGCGCGGCGAGGACGGCACGCTGGTGCGGCGGTTGGCGCCGCCGCCCGGGTGCGCGGGGCTGCTCGCCCTCCTCGCGCGCGACGCCGTGGAACTGCTCACCGATCCCGAGGCGCGGGCGGCCGTCCGCGAGTGCGAGGGGGACAACTGCCCCCTGGTGTACCTGGACACCTCCCGGGGGCGACGGAGGCGCTGGTGCTCCAGCGAGGTCTGCGGCAACCGGGAGCGGGTGGCACGGCACCGCAGGCGGGTCGCCCTCGCCCGCGCCTGAGCATCCGGAACCCGAGTGTCCGGTACGGGTCTTGTGCCGGATAGAGTCGGATAGCGCCCCCGCGACGACCGGAGTGATTTCCGTAACATCCCGTTCGGCGCCCTTCCCGCACCGCCGGCCCGGCCGCGCTCGGCGCCGTGTCTGAAATGTAAAGATCACGTGGTGGGAATGTGTGCGCATGTCCCGCTCGTCACACCCCTCACAAGAAATCTGCCACTGAGGTTTGAACGGCACGCGGCCCCCGTCCGTACGGGTGGGCGAGCGACCGACTGGGGGAACCCCCGGACACCGGAGGTGGGCGTGCGCAAGGATGCGGCCGTGGCCAATGAACGTGGATCGAGGGCCCGACATCGCATGTCCTCACAGCCCTCGGAACCTGACGAGGAGTTGATGCGTGCCCTGTACCGGGAGCACGCCGGACCTTTGCTCGCGTATGTCCTGCGGCTGGTCGCCGGTGACCGGCAGCGTGCCGAGGACGTCGTACAGGAAACGCTCATCCGTGCCTGGAAGAACGCCGGTCAGCTCAATCGGGCGACCGGTTCGGTACGCCCCTGGCTGGTGACGGTCGCGCGCCGCATCGTCATCGACGGCCACCGCAGCCGGCAGGCCCGGCCGCAGGAGGTCGATCCGTCGCCGCTGGAGGTCATCCCCGCGGAGGACGAGATCGACAAGGCGCTGTGGCTGATGACGCTGTCCGACGCGCTCGACGACCTGACCCCGGCCCACCGGGAGGTGCTCGTCGAGACGTACTTCAAGGGGCGTACCGTCAACGAGGCGGCCGAAACGCTGGGTATCCCCAGCGGCACGGTCCGTTCCCGGGTGTTCTACGCCCTGCGGTCGATGAAGCTGGCACTGGAGGAGCGGGGGGTGACGGCGTGATGAGCGGATACGGGGGAATGCAAGGATTCGGCACGGGTGGTACGGGTATGTCAGGACCCATGCAGGGATCTCCGGTGCCGAACGAGCACGAGACCGTCGGCGCCTACGCCCTGGGCATTCTGGACGACGCCGAGGCGACCGCCTTCGAGGCCCATCTGGCCGGCTGCGAGTGGTGCGCCCAGCAACTGGACGAGCTGGCCGGGATGGAGCCGATGCTGGCCGCCCTCGCGGACCTGCCCGACTCCGGAAGTACACCCGCGCTCGGCGAGTCGCTGTCCGCCAAGCCGAGTCCGCGCCTGGTGGAGAAGCTGGTCGACGAGGTCTCCGAGCGCCGGGCGCAGAAGCGTCGCAAGGGCTTCTACCTGGTCGCGGCCGCCGCCGCGCTGATCATCGGCGGCCCGATGGCCGTCATGGCGGTGAACGGCGGAGGCGACTCGGGGCAGACCGCCACACCGCTGGCGGCGAGCGCGCAGACCACCTTCGACCAGCTGCCGGACAAGGTCTCGGGGTCGGACGGCGCCACCGGCGCCAGCGCGACCGTCGCCATGGGCGAGAAGGCCTGGGGCACCTCGGCGGTCCTCCAGCTCAAAGGCGTCAAGGGACCGCTCAAGTGCTCCCTGATCGCCGTCGGCAAGAACGGCGAGCGCCAGACGCTGGGCTCCTGGTCCGTCCCGAAGTGGGGCTACGGCATCCCGGACGCGACGAGCCCGGAGGCCAAGAAGCCGCTGTACATCGGCGGTGGCACGGCCCTCAAGCCGAACGAGATCGACCACTTCGAGGTGATGACCTTCGACGGCAAGAAGCTCGTCCAGGTGGACGCGTAGCCGACGTAGCTTTGCCGGGTCCCCTTCGCGTACGGTTGACGGCTGCCCAGCACGTCAGAAGGGGGCCCGGTGGCCGCTCAGGTTCAGCAGTCCGCGGTCGGCTCGGTACACGGCGCACAGGACTCCGTGCGTGACCGAGAGATCAGCGTCGAACAGGAACACCTGGACCGGGTGTACCGGCGGCTCGAGGAGAAGATCCACGAGGCCGAGTTCCTGATGAACGACGCGGCCAAGCGCGGTCAGGTCGGCACCCCGGGCGCGCTCGCCGAGCGGGACGCGCAGGTCTTCCGGGCCGGCGTCCATCTCAACCGGCTGAACAACGAGTTCGAGGACTTCCTCTTCGGCCGGATCGACCTGCTGCTCGGCAAGGACGGCAAGAAGGGCCCGGACGGCGCGTACACGGCGGTGGAGCCCGCCGAGGGCGCGGTCCGGCCCGACCGGACCGCCGACATCGCCGAGACCCTGCACATCGGGCGGATCGGCGTGCTCGACGAGGACTACGCCCCGCTCGTCATCGACTGGCGCGCGCCCGCCGCCGCCCCCTTCTACCGGTCCACCCCGAAGGACCCCGGCCGGGTCGTGCGGCGCCGGGTCATCCGCTCCAAGGGCCGCCGGGTCCTCGGCGTCGAGGACGACCTGATGCGCCCGGAGCTGACGGCGTCCCTCGACGGCCGCGAGCTGCCGGTCATCGGCGACGGCGCGCTGATGGCGGCCCTCGGCCAGGCCCGCAGCCACACCATGCGGGACATCGTCTCCTCGATCCAGGCCGAGCAGGACCTGGTGATCCGCGCCCCCGCCGCCTCCGTCACCCAGGTCGAGGGCGGCCCGGGCACCGGCAAGACCGCGGTCGCCCTGCACCGCGCGGCCTATCTGCTCTACCAGGACCGCAGACGCTACGCGGGCGGCATCCTGATCGTCTCTCCGACCCCGCTGCTGGTGGCCTACACCGAGGGCGTGCTGCCCTCGCTCGGCGAGGAGGGCCAGGTCGCCATCCGCGCGATCGGCTCGCTCGTCGACGGTGTGGAGGCCACGCTCTACGACTCCCCGGCCGTGGCCCGCGCCAAGGGCTCCCACCGGATGCTGAAGGTGCTGCGGAAGGCGGCCCGGGGCGCCCTGGAGCTGGGTGCCGGGGGCGGTGACCCCGCCGGACAGCTCTCCCTGGACGACACCGACGGCTTCACCGACGGCGACACCGGAGCCGACGGCGGGCCGCGCACCCCGGCGGGCCCGCCCGGCCGGCTCCGGGTGGTGGCCTTCGGGCGCCGCCTCGAACTGGAGGCCCCGGAGCTGGAACGCGTCCGCCGCACCGCCCTGGGCGGCACCGCGCCGGTCAACCTGCTCCGCCCCCGTGCCCGCAGGCTGCTGCTGGACGCCCTGTGGGCGAAGTCCGGCGCGGGCTCCCGGCACACCGACCCCGAGCTGGCCGCCGAGCTGCGCTCGTCCTTCGACGAGGACGTCATGGGCGAGGACTCCTTCGTCGCCTTCCTCGACGCCTGGTGGCCCGAGCTGACTCCGAAGGGCGTCCTCGCCGCCATGGCCGACGAGCGGCGGCTCGGCCGCTGGGCCCGCCGGATCCTCAACCCCGGCGAGGTCCGCAAGGTCGCCCGGGCGCTGAAGCGCGACGGGTACTCCGTGCACGACGTCGCCATGCTGGACGAGCTCCAGGCGCTCCTCGGTGTCCCGGCCCGGCCGCGCAAGAAGCGCGAGCTGGACCCGCTGGACCAGCTCACCGGCCTCGAGGAGCTGCTGCCGGTGCGCGAGGAGTCCCAGCGGGAGCGGGCCGAGCGGCTGGCGCAGGAGCGCACCGAGTACGCGCACGTGATCGTGGACGAGGCGCAGGACGTCACGCCGATGCAGTGGCGCATGGTCGGCCGTCGCGGTCGGCACGCCACCTGGACGGTCGTCGGCGACCCGGCCCAGTCCTCCTGGTCCGACCCGGACGAGGCGGCCGAGGCCCGCGACGAGGCGCTGGGTACCCGCCCCAGACGCCGCTTCCAGCTCACCGTGAACTACCGCAACCCGGCCGAGATCGCCGAGCTGGCCGCCAGGGTCCTCGCCCTGGCCATGCCCGGCTCCCCGTCGCCCTCCGCCGTCCGGTCCACGGGCGTCGAGCCGCGCTTCACCGTCGTGCGGGACTCCCTCGAGCGGACCGTGCGCGCGGAGGCCGAGCGGCTGCTCGGCCTGGTGGACGGCACGGTCGGCGTCGTCGTCGCGATGAACCGGCGCGAGGAGGCCCGGCGCTGGCTGGCCGGGCTCGGCGACCGGGTGGTGGCGCTCGGCAGCCTGGAGGCCAAGGGTCTGGAGTACGACGCGACGGTGGTCGTCTCGCCCGCGGAGATCGCCGACGAGTCGCCGGCCGGCCTGCGCGTGCTCTACGTGGCGCTGACCCGGGCCACCCAGCAGCTCACGGTGGTCTCGGGGGAGCGGGACGCGCCGGACGCGGCGGGGGTGCCTGACCTGCTGCGGGACTAGAAACCTCAGGAACTCCCCGCGCGGGAATGGCTCCGCGGGATCCGTTTGTTAGCCTTGGTGTGGCACCGGCCCGATCCAAGCCCCCGGGCCCAACCTTCGTCCCTGCGAGGGACCACTTGCCGCGAGGCGAGCATGGCGGGTCGGTGTCATGAACGTGAGAGAGGCCCACGTCCTGTGTGACGTGGGCCTCTCTCTTTGTGCCGCGGGCCCCTTTCCCCGTGTGATCGCTTCTCGTATGGTGGAAGAGGTTTTCCGAAAGAGTCCGCCGACCGCTCATGGCGTGTGAACAAAACGTCCGCAACTCAGGGCGACTACCACGTACTGAGGGGTAGGTGCGACGATCGGACGGCACAACTCGCGACACGGTGAAAGCAGAGGAAGTCGGCCATGGCAACGGCGCCCAGCGTCTCCTACTCGATGACCATCCGGCTGGAGGTGCCCGCGAGCGGAACCGCCGTCTCGCAGCTCACCACCGCCGTGGAGTCCTCCGGAGGCTCGGTCACCGGCCTCGACGTCACCGCGTCCGGCCACGAGAAGCTCCGCATCGACGTCACCATCGCGGCCTCCTCGACCGCGCACGCCGACGAGATCGTCGAGAAGCTGCGGGGCATCGAGGGCGTCACCCTGGGCAAGGTCTCCGACCGTACGTTCCTCATGCACCTCGGCGGCAAGATCGAGATGCAGTCCAAGCACCCCATCCGCAACCGTGACGACCTGTCCATGGTCTACACGCCGGGTGTGGCGCGCGTGTGCATGGCCATCGCGCAGAACCCCGAGGACGCCCGCCGTCTGACCATCAAGCGCAACTCCGTTGCGGTCGTGACGGACGGCTCCGCCGTGCTCGGCCTCGGCAACATCGGCCCCAAGGCCGCGCTGCCGGTCATGGAGGGCAAGGCGGCCCTCTTCAAGCGCTTCGCCGGCATCGACGCCTGGCCGATCTGCCTGGACACCCAGGACAGCGACGCGATCGTCGAGATCGTCAAGGCGATCGCCCCCGGCTTCGCCGGCATCAACCTGGAGGACATCTCCGCCCCCCGCTGCTTCGAGATCGAGGCGCGGCTGCGCGAGGCCCTCGACATCCCCGTCTTCCACGACGACCAGCACGGCACCGCGATCGTCGTCCTCGCCGCCCTGACCAACGCGCTGCGTGTCACCGGCAAGGCGATCGAGAACATCCGCGTGGTCATGTCCGGCGCCGGCGCGGCCGGTACGGCCATCCTCAAGCTGCTGATCGCGGCCGGCGTGAAGAACGCCGTCGTGGCCGACATCCACGGCGTGGTGCACGCGGGCCGCGAGGACCTCGTGGACGCCCCGTCCGACTCCCCGCTGCGCTGGATCGCCGACAACACCAACCCCGAGGGCCTCACCGGCACCCTGAAGGAAGCCGTGCGCGGCGCCGACGTGTTCATCGGCGTCTCCGCCCCGAACGTCCTCGACGGCGACGACGTGGCCGCCATGGCCGAGGGTGCCATCGTGTTCGCGCTCGCGAACCCGGACCCCGAGGTCGACCCGGCGATCGCCCGTCAGACGGCCGCCGTCGTGGCCACCGGCCGCTCCGACTTCCCGAACCAGATCAACAACGTGCTGGTCTTCCCGGGCGTCTTCCGCGGCCTCCTGGACGCCCAGTCCCGCACGGTCAACACCGAGATGATGCTCGCCGCCGCGAAGGCCCTCGCCGACGTGGTGACCGAGGACGAGCTGAACCCGAACTACATCGTCCCGAGCGTCTTCAACGACAAGGTCGCGGGCGCGGTGGCCGGTGCGGTCCGGGAAGCGGCGAAGGCCGTCGGCGCGACGTCGTAGCGACGCCGTACCGTAGGGTGCGGGGGCTGTGAGGATCGACACGGCGGCCCCCGCACCGGAGTGTCGTGGAACCCCCCACCGGCGGGCGCCCTCTAGGGTGACGGCCGAGCAGGCGCTTTTCGTGTGACTCCCTAGGGTGTTCTCACGACTCCTACGGGTGCCGGATTGGCATTACCGCCGCAGGTAGGGGCAGGATGCGTCTTTGGGCGCGAGCGCATCGGCATCGATCTCACCTCACGCCTCAACGGCAAGAAGAACACGGGAGTAACAACATGAACCGCAGTGAGCTGGTGGCCGCGCTGGCCGACCGCGCCGAGGTGACCCGGAAGGACGCCGACGCCGTTCTGGCCGCGTTCGCCGAGGTCGTCGGCGACATCGTCTCCAAGGGCGACGAGAAGGTCACCATCCCCGGCTTCCTGACCTTCGAGCGCACCCACCGTGCCGCTCGTACCGCGCGCAACCCGCAGACCGGTGAGCCCATCAACATCCCGGCCGGCTTCAGCGTGAAGGTCTCCGCGGGCTCGAAGCTCAAGGAATCGGCCAAGGGTAAGTAAGCGCTCCGCTCGGGGCGCCGATCCACCAGGGTGCCCCGGCTGAAGACGCCGAAAGGGCGGCCCCCCTCAAGCCGAGGGGGGCCGCCCTTTCGGTGTTCGGCTAGCCCAGCGCCTTGCCGGGGAGCTCCACCTTCGCCCCCAGCTCCACGAGCTTCTCCATGAAGTTCTCGTAGCCGCGGTTGATCAGCTCGATGCCGTGCACCCGCGAGGTGCCCTCGGCCGCCAGGGCGGCGATGAGGTACGAGAAGCCGCCGCGCAGGTCGGGGATGATCAGGTCGGCGCCCTGCAGCTTCGTCGGGCCGGAGACGACCGCGGAGTGCAGGAAGTTGCGCTGGCCGAAGCGGCAGTCGGAGCCGCCGAGGCACTCGCGGTAGAGCTGGATGTGCGCGCCCATCTGGTTCAGCGCGGAGGTGAAGCCGAGCCGGGACTCATACACCGTCTCGTGGATGATGGACAGGCCCGTGGCCTGCGTCAGCGCCACCACCAGCGGCTGCTGCCAGTCGGTCTGGAAGCCGGGGTGCACGTCCGTCTCCAGCGCGATCGACTTCAGCTGGCCGCCGGGGTGCCAGAAGCGGATGCCCTCGTCGTCGATGTCGAAGGCGCCGCCCACCTTCCGGTAGGTGTTCAGGAACGTCATCATCGAGCGCTGCAGGGCGCCGCGGACGTAGATGTTGCCGTTGGTCGCCAGGGCGGCGGACGCCCAGGACGCGGCCTCCAGGCGGTCCGGCAGGGCGCGGTGGGTGTAACCGTCGAGCTTGTCCACACCGGTGATGCGGATCGTGCGGTCGGTGTCCATCGCGATGATCGCGCCCATTTTCTGCAGGACGCAGATCAGGTCCTCGATCTCCGGCTCGACGGCGGCGTTGGACAACTCCGTGACGCCCTCGGCGAGTACGGCCGTCAGCAGCACCTGCTCGGTGGCACCGACGGACGGGTACGGCAGCCGGATCTTGGTGCCGCGCAGCCGCTGCGGCGCCTCCAGGTACTGCCCGTCCGCGCGCTTCTCGATGGTCGCGCCGAACTGCCGCAGCACGTCGAAGTGGAAGTCGATGGGCCGGCCGCCGATGTCGCAGCCGCCGAGGCCCGGGATGAACGCGTGGCCCAGACGGTGCAGCAGCGGGCCGCAGAGCAGGATCGGGATACGGCTCGAACCCGCGTGGGCATCGATGTCAGCGACGTTCGCGCTCTCCACGTGCGTCGGGTCCATCACCAGCTCGCCGGGCTCCTCACCCGGACGGACCGTCACCCCGTGCAGCTGGAGCAGGCCGCGTACGACGCGCACGTCACGGATGTCGGGAACATTGCGCAGTCGGCTCGGCGCACTGCCCAGCAGGGCGGCGACCATGGCCTTCGGTACGAGGTTCTTCGCACCGCGGACACGGATCTCGCCCTCCAGCGGGGTGCCGCCGTGGACAAGCAGGACATCGTCGTTGACGGTCATGTATCTCGCGTTCCGATGAGTCGGGCAGGGGTCGGCCGATCACTTGCGCGGGGGCCGGGAGAGACAGGGTAATCGCCGACCACCCCCCTCCCATAAGCCCGAGGACCCCCCAGTCGCGTCATGGCTGTGTCACAACACGAACGGTTCAGCACCGGCCACACGGGGTCACCGACCGTACCGGTGTGCGCCAGGGACGCACCTGCGCGCCCTGAGCTGCGTTCACTCCCACAACCCGATTGGCTCCCCACACCAGGGGAAGATGCGGGATCATGTCTGGCATGACCGAGGTGTCCTCGCTCACAGGGCGGCTGCTCGTGGCCACGCCCGCCCTGGCGGACCCGAACTTCGACCGCGCGGTGGTGCTCCTTCTCGACCACGACGAGGAGGGCTCTCTCGGTGTCGTGCTCAACCGCCCCACCCCGGTGGACGTGAGCGACATCCTGGAGGGCTGGGCCGAGCTGACCGGCGAGCCCGGCGTGGTCTTCCAGGGCGGACCCGTCTCGCTGGACTCGGCGCTCGGCGTCGCGGTCATCCCCGGCGGCGCCGACGGCGACCGCACCCCGCTCGGCTGGCGGCGGGTGCACGGCGCCATCGGCCTGGTCGACCTGGAGGCCCCGCCCGAGCTGCTCGCCTCGGCGCTCGGCTCCCTGCGGATCTTCGCCGGTTACGCCGGCTGGGGCCCCGGCCAGCTGGAGGACGAGCTGGTGGAGGGCGCCTGGTACGTCGTCGAGTCCGAGCCCGGTGACGTGTCCTCACCGGCCCCGGAGAGACTCTGGCGCGAGGTGCTCCGGCGCCAGCGCAACGAGTTGGCGATGGTGGCCACGTACCCGGACGACCCGTCGCTCAACTGATGCCTGCGGGCTTCAGTACCCTTGCTGGTATGAGCACTCTTGAGCCCGAGCGCGGGACTGGTACGGGGACCCTCGTAGAGCCGACACCGCAGGTGTCCCACGGCGACGGCGACCACGAGCGCTTCGCCCACTACGTCCAGAAGGACAAGATCATGGCGAGCGCCCTCGACGGCACCCCCGTCGTGGCGCTCTGCGGCAAGGTCTGGGTGCCCGGCCGCGACCCGAAGAAGTACCCCGTCTGCCCCATGTGCAAGGAGATCTACGACTCCATGGGCAGCGGTGGCGACGAGGGCGGCGACGACAAGTAGCGGTCACCTCGCACCCCGCCCGGCTGAAGCCGTCAGGCCCCCGGGACGCGTCCGGACGCGTCCCGGGGGCCTTTGCGTTTCCCGGCCGTCGAGTGGTCCAGACCTCTTGTCGGCCGGTTCGCGATGTCCCTAGGCTCGTGGCCGTTGTGTGCTGCGAAACAGTCGTTGCATATCTTGCAACGTTCGGGGCGGACGCCAGGGGAGGGGACCGGCATGACCGACGGGACTGAGGGGACTGACAGGGCTGACAGGGCTGACGGGTCCGGCAGGCCGGACGGGACGGCGGAGGAGCCGGCGATGATCCCGGCGCCCGTGCGCTGGACGCCCGGTACGGCCGGACGCACGCGCCTCGACAGCGGCACCGTCCTGGAGGCGGGCCCCGGCACCGACGGTGTCGCGCGCTGGCTGCGGGCCACCGTCGGAGCGGCGACCGGCCTGCCCTTCCCCGAGACCGGCGACGGCCCCGGCCGCGTCGTGCTCGGCATCGACCCGGACCTGCCGCCGGAGGGCTACCGCCTGCTCGGCGACGAGGGGCCCGGGGGGCCCTACCGCATCCTGGGCGGCGGCGCGGCGGGGGTCTTCTGGGGCGCCCAGACCTTCCGGCAACTGCTCGGCCCCGACGCCTTCCGGCGCGCTCCCGTGCGGCCCGGCCGGGAGTGGAGCCTGCCCGGCGGCACCGTCGAGGACGCCCCGCGCTTCCGCTGGCGCGGCCTCATGCTCGACGTGGCCCGGCACTTCATGCCCAAGGAGGGCGTGCTGCGCTACCTGGACCTGATGGCCGCGCACAAACTCAACGTCTTCCACTTCCACCTGACGGACGACCAGGGCTGGCGGGTCGAGATCCGGCGGTACCCCAGGCTGACCGAAATCGCCTCCTGGCGCGCGAGGACCAAATTCGGGCACCGGGCGTCGCCGCTGTGGGAGGAGAAACCGCACGGCGGCTACTACACCCAGGACGACATCCGGGAGATCGTCGCCTACGCCGCCGAGCGGCACATCTCCGTCGTCCCCGAGATAGACGTACCGGGCCACTCGCAGGCCGCCGTCGCCGCCTACCCGGAACTCGGCAACACCGACGTCGTCGACACCACCGCCCTCTCCGTCTGGGACGACTGGGGGATCTCCCCGAACGTCCTCGCCCCCACCGACACCACACTGCGCTTCTACGAGGGGGTGTTCGAGGAGATCCTGGAACTCTTCCCCGCGGACGCCGCCGAGTTCTCACCGTTCGTGCACATCGGCGGCGACGAGTGCCGCAAGGACCAGTGGACGCGGTCGCCGGTCGTCAAGTCCCGCATCGCGGACCTCGGGCTCGCCGACGAGGACGCGTTGCAGTCCTGGTTCATCGGGCACTTCGACCGCTGGCTCGCCGCGCGCGGGCGCCGGCTCATCGGCTGGGACGAGATCCTGGAGGGCGGACTCGCGCCGGGCGCCGCGGTGTCCTCCTGGCGCGGCTACGGCGGCGGTGTCGCGGCCGCGCGCGCCGGCCACGACGTCGTCATGTGCCCGGAGCAGTACGTCTATCTGGACCACCGGCAGGCCCCCGGCCCCGACGAACCCGTGCCGATCGGCTTCGTGCGCACCCTGGAGGACGTCTACCGGTTCGAGCCGGTGCCGGCGGGGCTCACCGCCGAGGAGGCCCGCCATGTGCTGGGTACTCAGGCCAACGTGTGGACCGAGGTGATGGAGGACGCGGGCCGCGTGGACTACCAGGCGTTCCCCAGGCTCGTGGCGTTCGCCGAGGTCGCCTGGAGCCGGCTTCCCGCGCCGCCGGAACGGGACTTCGCGGACTTCGGGCGCCGGATGGCCGTCCACTACGGGCGACTTGACGCCCTCGGCGTCGCCTACCGGCCGGCCACGGGCCCCCGGCCCTGGCAGCGGCGCCCCGGTGTGCCCGGCCGCCCGATCGAGGGCCCGCCGCCGCACCGGTGAAAACCGGCGCGCCGGACGGAATCGGTCATCGTGGGGGAGCCGGACGGAGCCGGATAGAACAGATTACGGAAAACCGCGCCAGGGTCCACCGAAGAGTGGCAATCGAGACGCATGGGCGATGCCGTTCGAAATCGGACCATGTACCCGATGAGGTGGGCGAATGCCTCCTAGCGGACCCCCGCGTCCGGGCCTTGCGAAGATGTGCCAGAGTTGCCACGTCCGCCCTGTGAGCACGTACCGTACGGCCACACAGGTGGGACCAGGTGGGGCAGCGGGAGAGGGGCAGCCGGTTTGACCACGCACGCACCGCAGGCGGCGCAGGCCGTCACGCTGCCCACGACACTGGACGAGGCCGTGGCGGCCCTCACCGCCATGCCCACGGCCGTACCCGTGGCCGGCGGCACCGATCTCATGGCCGCCGTCAACTCCGGTCAGCTCAGGCCCGCCGCCCTGGTGGGCCTCGGACGGATCAGCGAGATCCGCGGCTGGCAGTACCAGGACGGCCACGCGCTGCTCGGCGCCGGCCTCACCCACGCGCGCATGGGCCGCCCCGACTTCGCGGCCCTGATCCCGGCGCTCGCCGCCGCCGCGCGCGCCGCGGGCCCGCCGCACATCCGCAACGCCGGCACCCTGGGCGGCAACATCGCCACGGCCGCCCCCACCGGGGACGCGCTGCCGGTGCTGGCCGCCCTGGAGGCGACGCTGATCATCGCGGGCCCGGGCGGGGCCCGCCGGGAGATCCCGGTGTCGCACCTGCTGGCCGGTGTGGAGATGCTGCGCGGCGGCGAACTCATCGGCTACGTGCGCGTGCCCCTGCTGCACGCCCCGCAGGTCTTCCTGAAGGCCACCGGACGCACCGGCCCCGGCCGCGCGGCGGCCTCCGTCGCCGTCGTCCTCGACCCGGCCCGGCGCGGGGTGCGGTGCGCCGTCGGCGCCATAGCGCCGATGCCGCTCAGGCCCCTGGACGCCGAGCAGTGGGTCGCCCAGCTGATCGACTGGGACAACGACCGCACGCTGGTCCCGGAGGCCCTGAGCGCCTTCGGCGAGTACGTCGCCGCGGCCTGCATCCCGGACCCCGCCCCGGAGCCGGACGGCTCCGTGGCACCGCTACCGCCCGCCGTACTGCACCTGCGGCGCACCGTCGCCGCGCTGGCCCGACGAGCACTGGGGAGGGCGCTGTCGTGACCGACGACCAGCACGGAGAGGGCGCGCCCCCGAGCGGCGGCCGCTGGAACCCGCTGCCCCAGGGCGACTACGACGACGGCGCCACCGCCTTCGTCAAGCTCCCCGAGGGCGGCATCGAGGCCCTGCTGTCCGGCGACAGCCCGCTGGCCGCCCCCGGCCACGGCTACGTGCCGCCGCGGATAACGGCGGCCCCGGGCACGGACGACCCCGCCGCCACCGGCACCTGGTCGATGCCCGCCGGCGGCGACCAGTGGCCCGACCCCAACGCGGTGCCCCAGGACCAGGCGGCGGACGACCGGTTCACGTACCACCCGGCGGCCACGCAGCAGTGGACGTTCGAGGAGCCGTCGGCCGAGCCCGGCGCCGGGCACGACGTCACCGGCCAGTGGAGCATCCCGGTGGCCGGCGGCGACCTCCCCGACGAGTCGGGGGAGTTCACCACCTCCGCCCTGGTCGAGCAGTGGGGCGGCACGCCGCCGGCCACGCTCCCCGGCGGAGCGTCCGCGCCGTGGGCGACCGAACCCGCGGACGGCCCCTGGGGGCAGCCGGAGCCCGGCCCCGGCCCCCACCCGGCCGGCGCGCCCACCGCCGGGGAGTACGACGACCGCACCGGTGGGTACGCCGCGAACCCGCTCGCGCAGGCCCCTGGAGGCCCCGCGGACGGCCCGGCGGGGCATCCCGGGCCCGGCACCCCCTCGGCCGCCCCCCGGGCCGCCGAGGCGCCGGACACGGCCCCAACGGCGGCCGACGGCGGCCCGGACCACGCGGCCGAGGCGGACCAGGCGGACCTGGCGGACCGGGTGGCCGACACCGGCGCCGCGGACCCCGCCACGGCCGACGGAACCGGCCGCACCGAGCCCGGCGCCGAGCCGGACCAGCAGGCGCCCGCCGCCGAGGACGCGGCCGACGAGGCCGCCCCCGCGGACGCCGGGCAGGAGACCGCCGAGGACCCCGACGAGTCCGCGTCCGCGCCCCACGACGACCACCCCCTCGCCTCCTTCGTCCTGCGCGTCAACGGAGCCGACCGCCCCGTCACCGACGCCTGGATCGGCGAGTCCCTGCTGTACGTCCTGCGGGAGCGGCTCGGCCTCGCCGGCGCCAAGGACGGCTGCTCGCAGGGCGAGTGCGGCGCCTGCAACGTGCAGGTGGACGGACGCCTGGTGGCCTCCTGCCTGGTCCCCGCCGTCACCGCGGCCGGCAGCGAGGTCCGCACCGTCGAGGGCCTGGCCACCGACGGGCAGCCCTCCGACGTGCAGCGGGCGCTCGCCCGGTGCGGCGCCGTGCAGTGCGGCTTCTGCGTACCGGGCATGGCGATGACCCTGCACGACCTGCTGGAGGGCAACCCCGCCCCGACGGAGCTGGAGACCCGGCAGGCCCTGTGCGGCAACCTCTGCCGCTGCTCCGGCTACCGGGGCGTCCTGGACGCCGTCCAGGAGGTCGTCGCCGGACGCGAGGCGCACGGCGCCGCCGACGGGACGGACGCCGACGAGGCGCGCATCCCGCACCAGGCGGGCCCGGGCTCCGGCGGCGTCAACCCGTCGGCGTTCGACGTGCCGGGGGTCTTCGACAGTCCCGGCACATTCGGTACACCGGGAGTGCACGACCAGCACTACGGCCAGGACGGAGGCCAGGGGTGAGCAACGAAGCGGCCACCGCGACCACCGCGGCGGAGTCGGTCCCCGCCGCCGAACCGCTGCCGCACGGCCTCGGCGCCTCGCTGCCGCACGCCGACGCCCGGGCCAAGACCGAGGGCACCTTCCCGTACGCGGCCGACCTGTGGGCCGAGGGCCTGCTGTGGGCGGCCGTTCTGCGCTCCCCGCACGCGCACGCGCGCATCGTGTCCATCGACACCACCCACGCGCGCGAGATGCCCGGCGTACGGGCCGTCGTCACCCACGAGGACGTGCCCGGCACCCCCGTCCACGGCCGGGGCACCCCGGACCGCCCCGTGTTCGCCTCCGAGGTCGTGCGCCACCACGGCGAACCCATCGCCGCCGTCGCCGCCGACCACCCCGACACCGCGCGGATGGCCGCGGCCGCCGTCATCGTCGAGTACGAGGTGCTCGACCCGGTCACCGACCCCGAACAGGCCTTCGAGGCCGAACCCCTGCACCCCGACGGCAACCTGATCCGGCACATCCCGCTGCGCCACGGCGACCCGGACGCGCTCGGCGAGGTCGTCGTCGAGGGCCTGTACCGCATCGGCCGCCAGGACCCGGCCCCCATCGGCGCCGAGGCCGGCCTCGCGGTGCCGCGCCCCGACGGCGGTGTCGAGCTGTACCTCGCCTCCACCGACCCGCACGCCGACCGGAACACGGCCGCCGCCTGCTACGGCCTGTCGCCGGAACAGGTGAAGATCGTCGTCACCGGGGTGCCGGGCGCCACCGCCGACCGCGAGGACCAGGGCTTCCAGCTCCCGCTCGGACTGCTCGCCCTGCGGACCGGCTGCCCGGTCAAGCTCACGGCCACCCGCGAGGAGTCCTTCCTCGGCCACGCCCACCGCCACCCGACCCTGCTGCGCTACCGCCACCACGCCGACGCCGAGGGCAGACTGGTCAAGGTCGAGGCGCAGATCCTGCTCGACGCGGGCGCCTACGCCGACACCTCCGCCGAGGCCCTCGCCGCCGCCGTCTCCTTCGCCTGCGGCCCCTACGTCGTCCCCAACGCCTTCATCGAGGGCTGGGCCGTACGCACCAACAACCCGCCGTCGGGCCACGTGCGCGGCGAGGGCGCCATGCAGGTCTGTGCCGCCTACGAGGCGCAGATGGACAAGCTCGCGAAGAAACTGGGCGAGGACCCGGCCGAGCTGCGCCTGCGCAACGCCCTCGCGACCGGGGACGTCCTGCCCATCGGCCAGACGGTGACCTGCCCGGCCCCGGTGGCCGAACTGCTCCAGGCGGTACGCGACTTCCCGCTCCCGGCGCTGCCCAAGGACACCTCCGAGGACGAGTGGCTGCTGCCCGGCGGCCCCGAGGGCGCGGGCGAGCCGGGCGCGGTGCGCCGGGGCGTCGGCTACGGCGTCGGCATGGTGCACATGCTCGGCGCGGAGGGCGCCGACGAGGTCTCCACGGCGACCGTCAAGGTCCACGACGGCGTGGCGACCGTGCTGTGCGCGGCCGTGGAGACGGGCCAGGGCTTCACCACCCTCGCCCGCCAGATCGTCCAGGACACGCTCGGCATCGACGAGGTCCACGTCGCCCCCGTCGACACCGACCAGCCCCCGGCCGGCGCGGGCTGCCGCGGCCGCCACACCTGGGTCTCCGGCGGCGCGGTGGAACGCGCGGCCAAGATGGTCCGCACGCAACTCCTCCAGCCGCTCGCGCACAAGTTCGGCATGTCGACGGAGCTGCTGCAGATCACGGACGGCAAGATCACCTCGTACGACGGTGTCCTGTCGACCACCGTCACCGAGGCGCTGGACGGCAAGGAGCTGTGGGCCACGGCCCAGTGCCGCCCGCACCCCACCGAGCCGCTGGACGCCGAGGGGCAGGGCGACGCGTTCGTCGGCCTCGCCTTCTGCGCGATCCGCGCGGTGGTGGACGTCGACATCGAACTCGGCTCGGTCCGGGTGGTGGAGCTGGCCGTCGCCCAGGACGTGGGCCGGGTGCTGAACCCGGCGCAACTGGCCTCGCGCATCGAGGCCGGCGTCACCCAGGGCGTGGGCATCGCCCTCACCGAGAACCTGCGCACCCCCCGCGGCCTGATCCGCCACCCCGACCTCACGGGGTACGCCCTGCCGACCGCGCTGGACGCGCCGGACATCCGGATCGTGAAGCTGGTCGAGGAGCGGGACGTGGTCGCGCCCTTCGGCGCGAAGTCGGTCAGCGCGGTCCCGGTGGTGACGTCCCCCGCGGCCATCGCCTCGGCGGT
Source organism: Streptomyces sp. WI03-4A (assembly GCF_033792105.1). Lineage (NCBI taxonomy): Bacteria > Bacillati > Actinomycetota > Actinomycetes > Kitasatosporales > Streptomycetaceae > Streptomyces > Streptomyces sp. WI03-4A. The sequence continues at coordinate 13,307 of NZ_JARAUO010000051.1, read as the reverse complement.
CCGCGCGGCGACGGGCCGCCCGGTCAACCGGCTGCCGATCCGCCCCCAGGCCGCGGTGGTGACGGGCCAGTGACGCAGCCGTCCGGGGAAGCGCGCGAGGTGCCGCGGGAGGAACCCCGCTACGAGGCGGCGCCCGGCGTGGGCAAGCTCGCCCTGTGGATCCTGCTGTTCGCGGTGGCCGCGCTGGCCGTCGTTCTGGGCGGCGTGTACTTCACCTGACGGGGCCCGCACCATCCGGCGGCGGTTCCGGTGTGCGCCGGCACGCAACGGGCCCGGGCCGTGCTGCGTCCTTTCCCCCGAGGGGCGTTGTCAGTGGTGCGGCGTACTGTGCGGAGCAGTGACGGGCACCCGCCCGCGGCCGCCGTTCGACGGCGCCCGCACACAGTCACGCACGCACGGGGAAGATCGCGGGGGAGCGATGAGCACGACCGAGGCCGGGGTCCCGGCGATCACGCTGACCGAGGCGGAGCTGGACCGGTACGTCACGCACGCGCCGACGCGCGGTCTGCTCACCGGGCCCGGCCTGCCGGCCCGGACCGACCTGCTGACCTTCTCCCCGCTGCGCACGCACGGCCTGCGGACCCTCGGCGACGCCACGGACGGTCCGTTCCGTCTCGCGGAGGAGCTGCGCGGCCGCCTGGTGATCGGCGAACTCCTCAACCCCGCGGGCATGGAGCGCGAGTCGATCCTGCTCGACGGCCGCACGGGCGAGCTCACCACGGCCTACCTCTTCGAACCGGCCGAGACCCGGCCGTTCGCCCCCTCGCTCGACACGCTGCTGCGCTTCGCCGCGGTCACGGAGGAACTGGCGGGCCTGCGCGGCCGCTTCGCCTCCCTGGCCGGCCAGTACGGCCCCCGGACCGCCACCGAGGCCTCGCGCCGCCTCCTCGCCCTCTTCGCGGAGGGCACGGACGGCCGCGTCCCGGCCTACTGGAAGGCGGCGGCCCTGATCCGCCCGCTCGCCCTCGTCGCCGGTCCCGGCACGGCCTGCGGCCTCACGCTGGACGTCCCGGCCCGCCTCCTCGACCAGGAGTTCGGCCACGGCCGGGTGACGCGCTACGAGGAGGTGGACCTCCCCGCCACCCTCACCCACGAGCCGACCCGCCGCTTCCTGCGCGAGACGGGGCTGCCGGAGGAGGCGGTCCTCTTCCACGCCGACACCGACGGCCCGCTGCGGACCCTCACCGAGTTCACCACCGGCGAGCCGGCCGACGACCGCTCCGACCGCTCCACCCCCTCCATGGACGTCCTGCCCGCCCACTCCGACCACCTGATCCGCCTCGGCCACCTGGTCGAGGACAACAGCCTCGTGGTCGACGGCAGGACGGGCGCGGTCCTCACCTACAGCGCGCCCGAGGCGACGCTCCACGCCCTGAACACCGACGTCTCCACGCTGGCCTTCACGCTCTGGCTCCTGCACCACGAGCGCACCATCGACGAGCACCTGTCCCGCGAACTCACGACGGACGCCTACGACCAGCTCGCCGCCGCCATGATCCGGACCCTGGCCTCGGTCGACCCCACCGCGGCGGCCCCGGCCACCGACTGGCACTACTGGACGGAACTGTTCCGGGACGAGGCGGGCGGGGTGCTCTGACGCCCTCGCCCGGCAAGAGGCCTACCACTGGGGCAAATGGGTACAAATCTACATAAGCGCAGGAGAAGTCCCGCGCAGCGCGGCTGCCCGGGACTTCGGCCAGCCGGGCCGTGTACGGCGTGCGTCGGCCGGCTGGTCCCGCCCTCCTCTCGTCGAAGGGATGCGGGTCATGAACGAGGAGACGACGAGTTTGCCCTCGGAGCAGCCACACCCGCGGGCGCTGCACCCGACGGTCTCGGGTGATCCCGCTCCGCTGGGCCTGGCGGGTTTCGCCCTGACCACCCTGCTGCTCTCCATCATCAACACGAACCTGCTCCAGGAGACCGCCGCGATCATCCCGGTGCTGGCGCTCGCCCTGTTCTACGGCGGCCTGGCCCAGTTCATCGCCGGTCTCTTCGAATTCCGCCGCGGCAACACGTTCGGCGCCACGGCGTTCGTCTCGTACGGCGCCTTCTGGCTGTCCTACTGGTGGCTCGCGCCGCGCCTGGAGGTCGCCGGCGGCGCGCACAACGCGCTGGGGCTGTTCCTGCTCGGGTGGGGCATCTTCACCGCCTTCATGGCCGTAGCCGCGCTGCGCGTCAACCTCGCCGTCCTGGCCGTGCTCGTGCTGCTGACGATCACCTTCGTCCTCCTGGCCATCGGCGCCTTCCAGACCGGGTTTCCGCCGCACACCGTGACGGAGGTGGGCGGCTGGTTCGGCATCGCCACGGGCCTGGTCGCCTGGTACGCCGCCGCGGCCACGGTCATCAACGACACCCACGGCCGCCCGGTACTCCCCGTGGGCCCCCGCCCGCCCGGCCACACCGACCGCGCCCGCCCGCACGACCCCGCCCCGACGGTGGAGTGAGACCCGCCCGACCAGTGCACGACCGAGAGGGCGGCACCCCTTGCGGGGTGCCGCCCTCTCGGTGCCTGGTCAAACACTTGAGGCCGTGGCGGGAATCGAACCCGCGTAACTCGCTTTGCAGGCGAGTCCCTGAACCACTCGGGCACACGGCCGGGTCGGTCGCCCGGGGGCGGGCCGAACTCGGTGCGTCGACCGTACGGCGGGGCCGGAGGGCCGCTCAAGGGAACGTCCGGTGCCGCAACGGGACTGCCACGCCCCGTTCATGAACCGGGGTCGTACGACCAAGGTCGGAGAGCGGACCGGGCCCCAGACAGGGGTCAAATCCGCTTGCGGACCTTACTCTGGCCCGCATGAGCACCCTTGAATCCCCCGATGCCCCAGGTGTGGACGTCGTCGACCAGAACGGCGGGACCGCTGCACCTGCCGAGAAAGCCGGGAACGAGGGCGGCGTGCTGGGGCGGGCGCATCGGGCGCTGAGCATCGGGATCGTGTCCGTGGTGCTCCTGATCGCCTTCGAGGCGACCGCCGTCGGGACCGCGATGCCCGTCGCGGCCCGGGAGCTGGACGGGGTGGCGCTGTACGCGTTCGCCTTCTCCGGGTACTTCACGACCAGCCTGTTCGGCATGGTGCTCGCGGGGCAGTGGTCCGACCGGCGCGGCCCGCTCGGAGCGCTGACCACCGGCATCGGCGCCTTCGCGGCGGGGCTGGTGATCGCCGGGACCGCCCAGGTCATGTGGGTGTTCATCCTGGGACGGGCCGTACAGGGACTCGGCGGCGGCCTGGTCATCGTCGCGTTGTACGTCGTCGTCGGCCGCGCCTACCCCGAGCGGCTGCGGCCCGCGATCATGGCGGCCTTCGCCGCCGGCTGGGTCGTACCGTCCATCGTCGGACCGCTCGCCTCGGGCGCCGTCACCGAGCATCTCGGCTGGCGGTGGGTCTTCCTCGGCATCCCGGTCCTGGTGGTGTTCCCGCTCGCCCTCGCGCTGCCCCAGATACGGCGCAGGGCGGCGGGGCCCGTGCCCGGTGCCGACGGCTCCGCCTCCCTGGACCGGCGCCGGATCCGGCTCGCCCTCGCGATCTCGCTCGGCGCCGGGCTGCTGCAGTACGCCGCCCAGGACCTGACCTGGCTCTCCCTGCTGCCCGGCCTCGCCGGTGCCGCCTTCCTCGTGCCCGCCGTCCTCGGCCTGCTGCCCCCCGGCACCTGGCGTGCCGTGCGCGGCCTGCCCTCCGTCGTGCTGCTGCGCGGCGTCGCCGCCGGGTCCTTCATCGCGGCCGAGTCCTTCGTCCCGCTGATGCTGGTCACCCAGCGCGGGCTGTCGCCCACGATGGCCGGCTTCTCCCTCGCCGCGGGCGGCGTCACCTGGGCGCTGGGCTCCTGGGCGCAGTCCCGGCCGCGTCTCGAACCGCACCGGGAGCGGCTGATGGCCCTGGGGATGGTGCTGACCGCCGCCGCGATCGCCACCGCGCCGAGCGTGCTCCTGCCCGGCGTGCCCGTCTGGATCGTCGCCGTCGCCTGGGGCTTCGGCTGCTTCGGCATGGGCCTGGTGATCTCCTCCGCCAGCGTGCTCCTGCTGAAGCTGTCCGCCCCCGAGGAGGCCGGCGCCAACTCCGCGGCGCTCCAGATCTCCGACGGCCTCTCCAACGTGATCCTGCTCGCCGCGGCCGGCGCCGCCTTCGCGGCCCTCGGCGGCGGCGGCACGGACACCTCGACGGCCGGCGGCTCCCACCCCGCCGCCTTCGCCGCCGTCTTCCTGCCGATGGCGGTGGTGGCACTGCTGGGCGTGTGGGTGGCGACCCGGCTGCGCGGCGCCGACCAGCCGGCGGTCCGTGACCAGCCGGTCGAGGTCTGATCGTGTCCCGCGCCTCGCCTGTCCGGGTCTGATCGGCCCGCGCCTAGCCTGTCCGGGGCTGATCGTCCCGCGGCCAGCCGGTCCGGGCCCGACCAGCCGTTCCAGGAAGGGGCCGTCCCGCCCCGGACCGGCCCGCCGTGGTCCGCCGGGTTGTGACGTCAGTCCCACCCGCGGGCGACCCGGCCTCGTCCGGGCATCGGCACCACCGGGCCGCCGGTAGGGTGGCCCGGTTGTCATACGTAGCCGAGCCCGACCCCTCCCCGGAGACCGTGACTACCACCGCCGCTTCCTCCGCTCACTCCCACCACCTCTCGCCCGCCTTCCCGGGCCGGGCCCCCTGGGGTACCGCAAGCAAGCTGCGTGCCTGGCAGCAAGGGGCGATGGAGAAGTACGTCCAGGAGCAGCCGCGTGACTTCCTCGCCGTGGCCACGCCCGGCGCCGGCAAGACGACCTTCGCGCTGACACTGGCGTCCTGGCTGCTGCACCACCACGTCGTGCAGCAGGTGACCGTGGTGGCGCCGACCGAACACCTGAAGAAGCAGTGGGCGGAGGCGGCGGCCCGGATAGGGATCAAGCTCGACCCCGAGTACAGCGCCGGCCCGCTCGCCAAGGACTACGACGGGGTGGCGGTCACCTACGCGGGCGTCGGCGTGCGCCCCATGCTGCACCGCAATCGCGTCGAGCAGCGCAAGACCCTCGTCATCCTCGACGAGATCCACCACGCCGGTGACTCCAAGTCCTGGGGCGAGGCCTGCCTCGAGGCGTTCGAGCCCGCCACCCGCAGGCTCGCGCTGACCGGTACGCCGTTCCGGTCCGACACCAACCCCATCCCCTTCGTGACGTACGAGGAGGGGCAGGACGGCATCCGGCGCTCCGCCGCCGACTACACCTACGGCTACGGCAACGCCCTCGCCGACCACGTCGTGCGCCCGGTCATCTTCCTCTCCTACAGCGGCAACATGCGCTGGCGCACCAAGGCGGGCGACGAGATCGCCGCCCGGCTCGGCGAGCCGATGACCAAGGACGCGATCAGCCAGGCCTGGCGCACCGCGCTCGACGCGCGCGGCGAGTGGATGCCCAGCGTGCTGCGCGCCGCCGACCAGCGGCTGACCGAGGTCAGGAAGGCCATCCCGGACGCGGGCGCCCTCGTCATCGCCTCCGATCAGGAGTCCGCGCGCGCCTACGCCAAGCTCATCCGCGAGATCACGGGGACGAAGGCGACGCTCGTGCTGTCGGACGACGCCGGCGCCTCGAAGCGGATCGACGACTTCAGCGGCAGCGACGACCGGTGGATGGTCGCGGTGCGCATGGTGTCCGAGGGCGTCGACGTGCCCCGGCTGGCGGTGGGCGTGTACGCCACCACCATCTCGACACCCCTGTTCTTCGCGCAGGCCGTCGGGCGCTTCGTGCGGTCCCGGCGGCGCGGCGAGACCGCGTCCGTGTTCCTGCCGACCGTGCCCGACCTGCTGACCTTCGCCAACGAGATGGAGAAGGAACGGGACCACGCCCTCGACAAGCCCAAGAAGGAGGGCGAGGAGGACCCGTACGCCGAATCCGAGAAGGAGATGGAGGAGGCGAACAAGGAGCAGGACGAGGACACCGGCGAGCAGGACATGCTGCCCTTCGAGGCGCTGGAGTCCGACGCCGTCTTCGACCGGGTCCTGTACGACGGCGCCGAGTTCGGCATGCAGGCCCACCCGGGCAGCGAGGAGGAGCAGGACTACCTCGGCATCCCCGGCCTGCTCGAACCCGAACAGGTGCAGCTGCTGCTGCAGAAGCGGCAGGCCCGGCAGATCGCGCACAGCCGCAAGAAGCCGGACAGCGAGGCGGACCTGCTGGAGCTGCCGGCCGAGCGGCGCCCGGTGGTCTCGCACAAGGAGATGATGGAGCTGCGCAAGCAGCTCAACACCATGGTCAGCGCCTACGTCCACCAGAGCGGCAAGCCGCACGGGGTGATCCACACCGAGCTGCGCCGGGTGTGCGGTGGCCCGCCGAGCGCGGAGGCGACCCCCGGACAGCTGCGGCAGCGCATCGCCAAGGTGCAGGAGTGGGCCACGCGCATGCGCTGACGCGCCGCCGGGATGGCCGAACCCCCTCCCACCAGCCCCGTACCCGCACGATCGTTCGCCCGTCCGCGCGGGCGTCGCCAGCATGTTCGGGTGTGCGGAACGACCTGCCCGGTGTGCGTATCCGGACGAATGCAGGCAGGCCGGAACCGCCCTTGCCCGGATTCTGGACGGAGGCTTCCGCTCAGCGAACCGGCTTCGCTAGTGTCCCGCTACGCACACGCCCCGTGGCAGCGCCGCCGCGGAGCGCAGCCGTGAAGCGACATGGCCCGGAGCCGCCGGGCGACCTGCCGATCGGCGGCCTCTGAAGCGCGTCGCCGTCGTGACTCGGCGACGCATACGTCGCACAGGGGTCGCCGACCTCACCGCCGAAGGAGTGGGCGTCGTGACCGCGGAGACCTCCCAGACGCTCGACCGGGGACTACGTGTCCTCAAGCTGCTGGCCGACACCGACCACGGACTGACCGTCACCGAGCTTTCCAACAAGCTGGGCGTGAACCGGACCGTGGTCTACCGCCTGCTCGCCACGCTGGAACAGCACGCGCTCGTGCGCCGCGACCTGGGCGGGCGGGCCCGGGTGGGGCTGGGAGTGCTGCGCCTCGGCCGGCAGGTGCATCCGCTGGTGCGGGAGGCCGCGCTGCCCGCGCTGCGCGCGCTCGCCGAGGACATAGGGGCGACGGCGCACCTGACACTGGTGGACGGGACGGAGGCGCTGGCCGTCGCCGTGGTCGAGCCGACGTGGACGGACTACCACGTGGCCTACCGGGCCGGTTTCCGGCATCCGCTGGACCGCGGGGCCGCCGGCAAGGCGATCCTCTCCGCCCGGCAGTCACCGTCCGGCGACCCCGGGTACACGCTGACGCACGGTGAGCTGGAGGCCGGGGCGAGCGGGGCCGCCGCGCCCCTCGTGGGAGTGACCGGGGTCGAGGGCAGCGTAGGAGTGGTGATGCTCGCGGACGCCGTCCCGGAGAGGGTGGGGCAGCGGGTGGTCGACGCGGCCCGCGAGGTGGCGGAAGCGCTCCGCTGAACGGGCCGCCCGGCCCGCTCCCGCATGCCACCCGGCCCGCTCCCGGGTGCGGCGCGCGCCCGCCCGGCGGTGGGCCGCCCACGCCGCTCGGGAGGCGGCCGGCCGTCACGTAGATTGATTCCGTGCTCTCACGTCTCACGCGTTCCCAGGCCGTCGCCGTCTGTGCCCTGCCCGTCGTGGCGCTGCTCGCCACGGCCGTGTTCGCGCCGCTGCCGTTCTCGCTGGCGCAGCCGGGCCTGACGGCGGACGTGCTGGGCAAGCACCAGGGCACGCCGGTGATCACCGTCTCCGGGGCGCCGACCCGGAGGACCAGCGGTCAGCTGCGGATGGTGACCATCGTGGCGACCGGCCCGGACACCCGGGTCTCGCTCGGGGACGTGTTCGACAACTGGTTCCGCTCGGACCGTGCCGTGATGCCGCGCGACGCCGTCTACCCGAGCGGCAACAGCGTCAAGGAGATCGAGAAGCACAACGCCGAGCAGATGCAGCAGTCGCAGGACGCGGCGACCCAGGCGGCGCTGAAGTACCTGCACCTGAGCGCCGACAAGGTGAAGGTCAAGCTGAAGCTCGCCGACGTGGGCGGCCCGAGCGCGGGGCTGCTGTTCACCCTGGGGATCATCGACAAGCTGGACGGCGACGGCAGCGGCGGTGACCTCACCGGGGGCCGCGACATCGCCGGTACGGGGACGATCGACGCCGCCGGCAAGGTGGGCGCGGTGGGCGGGGTGGCCCTGAAGACCCAGGCCGCGCGGCGGGACGGTGCCACCGTCTTCCTGGTGCCGAAGGCCGAGTGCGCGGATGCCAGGTCCGAGCTGCCGAAGGGGCTGCGGCTGGTCCCGGTGACCACGCTGAACGGCGCGGTCGACGCCCTGGTGGCGCTGCAGAAGGGGAAGGGCCCGGTTCCGAGCTGCTAGGCGACGGCGGCGGCCGGCCGCGGGGCGGCGAGACGGCTGCCGACCTCGATCAGGGCCTGGCCGAGGCGGGCGCGCAGCTCCGTCCGGTGCGCCGTCCCGGCGGCGAGGCGGTGCGCGGTGGCCTCGGTGCGCAGTTCGGCGGCGTGGTGCCGGGCGAGCGTGGTGGTGATGTCCATGGCGTGGCCTCTCACTTCGTGTCGGTTCACTGGGTGCTGGTTCACGAGCTGCTGGATCACTGGTGCCTGATCAGTGCCTGGCCTGGTCACTGGCTGTCGATCGGGAAGAGGTGCGTGTGGAGCCGGACCTGCTCGGAGTCCGGCAGGTCCGCGTCGGTCGCGCTGCCGCGGAACTCGTCGATCAGGCCGTGCATCCGCCGGACGAGCTCGGCGGCCTGTGCGGGCGTGAGCCGTAGCGTCGCGTCGCTCATGTCGGACGCCTGGTGCCAGTCCCGGGCCCAACGGCCCCGGGTGCTGAGCCAGTTGGACAGTTCGCGGGCGTGGGTGCCGGCGACCTCGTGCAGGAAGACCTCGGCCATCCCGCGCACTTCGGGTCCCGCGCTCTCGAAGTCGTCGCTGTCGAAGACCAGTCCCTGGTCCACGGCCCGCCACCAGCGCTCCCTGCCCTTGCCGTGCTCGGGGGCGTCCTCGACGAAGCCGTGGGCGGCGAGCTGGCGCAGGTGGTAACTGGTCGCGCCGCTGGACTCGCCGAGCCGCTCCGCCAGTTGGGAGGCGGTGGCGGGTCCGCGCTGCCGCAGGGCGTCCAGCAGCTGCATCCGCAGCGGGTGGGCGATCCCGCGCAGGGCGCGTGCGTCCAGCCGGCGCTGTGTGCGTTCCTCGTGCTCCGTCATGCGTACAAAGATAGCGATGCAAAGGATCCTTTGCAACGCCTTCTTTGCATCGACTTCTCTGTACGTCTCTCCCGGTGCGGGCTCCCTGTCCTGCCGGCCTGGTCAGTGCCTGGTCGATGCCTGTTCAGACCCCCTCCGCCGCGTCCCCGGCGGCCTGTTCCACCAGCGGGATGACCCGCAGCGGGACCGGGTTCTCCATCACGATCGCCGTGGAGGCCCGGACGATGCCCTCGAAGCCGACGACCAGGTCGATCACCCGCTGCAGATCGGCGTTCGAGCGGGCCACCAGCCGGCACAGCATGTCCCCGCTGCCGGTGGTCGTCAGCAGTTCCAGCACCTCAGGCACCGTCGCCAGGTGGGCCCGGACGTCCGCACCCTGGCCCTGCCGGATCTGGAGCGTGGCGAACGCCGTGACCGGGTAGCCGAGGGCAGCCGGGTCCACCTGCGGGCCGAAACCGCGGATCACCCCGTTCGACTGGAGCCGGTCGAGCCGCGCCTGGACCGTCCCCCGGGCGACCCCCAGCCGCCGTGACATCTCCAGCACGCCGATGCGCGGCTCCCGCGCCAGCAGCACGATGATCCGCCCGTCCAGACGATCGATCGCCACGGTCCCTCCCGCACCCTCTCCGGAGTGGTCATCCTGTACAGAAAGACCGCCGATGCGGCCGTACCGCTGAACACATTGCCCAGCGAACACGCAAACTATTGCGCACCTTGCAGACCGGGGCCACCCTTCCGACATGACGCAGACCACACACCTCACTCCCGACGCGACCGCCCGGCAGGCCGACCCCTTCCCGGTCAAGGGAATGGACGCGGTCGTCTTCGCCGTGGGCAACGCCAAGCAGGCGGCGCACTACTACTCCAGCGCCTTCGGCATGAAGCTGGTCGCCTACTCCGGACCGGAGAACGGCAGCCGCGAGACCGCCAGCTACGTGCTCGAGAACGGCTCCGCCCGCTTCGTCCTCACCTCGGTCATCAAGCCGTCCACCCCCTGGGGCCACTTCATCGCCCAGCACGTGGCCGAGCACGGCGACGGCGTCGTCGACCTGGCCATCGAGGTCCCGGACGCCCGCGCCGCCTACGCCTACGCCATCGAGCACGGCGCCTCCTCGGTCGCCGAGCCCCACGAGGTGAAGGACGAGCACGGCACCGTCGTCCTCGCCGCCATCGCCACCTACGGCGAGACCCGCCACACCCTGGTCGAGCGCAGCGGCTACGACGGCCCCTACCTGCCCGGTTACGTCGCGGCGCAGCCGATGGTCGAGGCGCCCGCCCGCCGTACCTTCCAGGCGATCGACCACTGCGTCGGCAACGTCGAACTCGGCAAGATGGACGAGTGGGTGGCGTTCTACAACAACGTCATGGGCTTCACGAACATGAAGGAGTTCGTGGGCGACGACATCGCCACCGAGTACAGCGCGCTGATGTCGAAGGTCGTCGCGGACGGCACCCTCAAGGTGAAGTTCCCGCTCAACGAGCCGGCGATCGCCAAGAAGAAGTCCCAGATCGACGAGTACCTGGAGTTCTACGGCGGCCCCGGCGTCCAGCACATCGCGCTGGCCACCAACGACATCGTGCAGACGGTGCGCACCATGCGCGCGGCCGGCGTCGAGTTCCTCAGCACCCCCGACTCGTACTACGACACCCTCGGCGAGTGGGTCGGCGACACCCGGGTGCCGATCGAGACTCTCCGGGAACTGAAGATCCTGGCGGACCGCGACGAGGACGGGTACCTTCTGCAGATCTTCACCAAGCCGGTCCAGGACCGGCCGACCGTGTTCTTCGAACTGATCGAGCGGCACGGCTCGATGGGCTTCGGCAAGGGCAACTTCAAGGCGCTCTTCGAGGCCATCGAGCGCGAGCAGGAGAAGCGGGGCAACCTGTAGGACCCAGGGTCCCCGCCTGGCGCGAGGGGGGACCGTGGCGGAGCACATCGACCTCGCCGCGCCGGCCGTCTGCCGGCTGCGGGAGCGGGCGACGCTCCAGGAGCCCACGGTCCTCCAGTCCTTCGCCTTCGACGAGGTCCACCGCCACCTCTACGTCCTCCAGGTCGCCCGGGGCGGCCTGGAGGACGGGGACCTGTGCCTGAACCGCCTGGACCCGGAGGGCCGGCGGCTCGGCCACATGTACCTCAAGGGGTTCGGGCACGGCGTCAGCATGGGCGTGCAGAACGACCCCGACGGCACGGTCTGGATCTGGACCGAGGCCGACGCGCTGCACGGTTTCGGCCGGGGCGTCACCCGGTTCCGGTTCGCCGCCGGCGCCACCCGCACCACCCGGGACGTCAAGGTCCGCCACCCCGTCGAGGGCTCCCGCAACAACCAGCCCACCCTCTGCGCGGCCACCCGCCGCCTGGCGATCCGCTACCGCGTGAAGAACGTCCCGCGCTACCGCGTCTGGGACCTCGCCGCCTTCGTCGCCCGCGACTACGCGAACCCGCTCGCCGACTTCCCCCAGACCGGCGCCCACCCCGACCCGGCGGTCCCCTTCCAGGGCTACGCGCTGCACGGCGACCACCTCTACCAGCTCGCCGGCAGCGCCTACGACGCCCGGACCAACCCGCCCGCCCGCCACGGCAACACGTACCTGTCCTGCCTCGACATCCGCACCGGCGCCCTGCTGGCCGCCCACCGCACGGGAGCGGGCCACACCCTGAGCCACCGCGAGCCCGAGGGCCTGGCGGTCCGGCGCACCGGCGGCCCCCGCCTGTACCTGGGTTTCGCCTCCGGCGAGCCGGGAGCGCGCCGGTTCTCCCTGTACTGCAAACCCGGGCCCTGAGACCCGGGTTCACGGTACGGCCGAAGCCCTAGCCGTCCTCGCCGAGCAGCGGCTCGTCCGGCACGTCCCCCAGCTCCCGCAGCGCCGCCCGGGCCTCGGGAGCCCGCAGCGGCGAGAAGTACGGGTTGATCCGCAGCGCCTCCTGCAGATGGCGCCGGGCCGGACCCGGCCGGTCCGTCTCGCGCTCGATCATGCCCAGGTGGAAGGCGTACAGCGCGCTGCGCACCCCGCCGCCCTTCGCCTTGTCCGTGGCGATCGAGGCGTACTTCAGCGCCTCCTGGTCGTCACCGGCCCGGTGCAGCGCCCAGCCGAGCGCGTCGGCCACCTCGATCCCGGGCTGGCGCCGCCACTCCTCCTCCAGCCGCACCACCGCGTCCTGCGCGTCCCCGTGGTCCGCCTCGTACTGGCCGATCAGCAGCTCCTCGTCCACCCCGCCGTCGACCGCCCGCTCCACCCGCTCCCGCATCAGCTCGTACTGCTCCCGCGCGGAGGAGAACCGGCCCAGCGACTCGTACAACTCGCCCAGTTCCAGGGTGACCCGCGGGTCCGGCTGCCCGGCGAGCGCCGCCCGGTAGGCGGTCAGCGCCTCGTCGGCGCGGCCCAGCGCGGCCAGCGCCCGGCCCTTCCCGGCCAGCGCCGACCACCGGCCGGGATCGACCCGTACGGCCGCCTCGAAGTGCCGCAGCGCGTCCTCCCGGTCGCCGCGCTCCCAGGCGAGCTGCCCCACCCCGGTCAGGTAGGCGCCCTGTTCGGGGGGTGTGCGGGCGGTCGACGCCGCGTCCGTCAGCTGCGCCACGGCGTCCTCGCGCCAGCCCCGGTCCCGGTACACCCCCGAGGCCCGGGCCATGACGGCGGGCCGGGCGGCCGCCCCGGGCCGCAGCGCCATCAGCTTGTCCAGGGCGCCCCGGGCCGCCGCGTAGTCGCCGAGCCCCGTGTAGGCGTCGATCAGCGGCGGATACGCCGTCCACCGCTTCGGCGTCAGCTTCAGCGCCTGCTCGCCGTACCGCTTCGCCGACGCGAAGTCGCGGCGGGCGTTCGCCAGCGCGGCCAGGCCGCCCAGCGCCTCGGCGTTGCCGCCAGCGCGCACCTGGATCGACGTGGTCAGCGCCCGTTCCGCCTTCGGGTAGTTCGCCGGGTCGGCGCTCGCCCGACCCCGCTCCACGTACGCGGTCCCCAGCACCGCCCACGCCCGGGCGTCCTGAGGACGCGCCCGTACCCGGCTCTCCTGCTGCCCGATCAGCGCCGTCAGGTCGGGCAGCGCGGCCGGCACCCCCGAGGTCAGCGCGGCCAGCGCCAGCGCCTGCGGCTGCGCCCGGGGGCCCGCGAGGGGCGGCGGCACCGCCCGGCGCTCCGGCTCGTCCGGGACCAGCGTCAGCAC
>NZ_JARAUO010000050.1:0-60776 GCF_033792105.1 Streptomyces sp. WI03-4A | reverse complement strand
CCTCCGGGGGAGCCGGCCGGCGCGGTGCCGCCCACGGCGCGACCGGCTCCGCGGCGTCGCGCGGCGGCTCCTCGGCCGCCGCTTCCCAGGCGGGCCCGGACGCGTCCACCGCTTCCCCGTCCGCGACACCCACGGGATCGACCGGCGTGTCCCCGACCGCCGACGGCACGGGCACGCCGACCGGGGCGCCGCCCGGCGGGCGGGTGGAGGCCGGCGGGTTCGCGTGGGTGCCGCCGCGCGGATGGCGGCGGGACGTGAAGACGGGCGCCGAGGTGCACTACACCTCGCCCGACGGGCGGCAGGAACTCGTCGCCAAGTCGTCGCTGGCCCGGGGCGACCTCTGGGGGACCTGGCAGCAGTCGGAGCGCGACGCCCGGCAGGGCCGGGACTACGTGCGGGTCCGGCTGGCACGGACCAGTTTCCAGGGGTACCCGGCGGTCGTCTGGGAGTACACCTTCACCCTCAAGGGCACCCCCTGGCACGCCCGTCTGCTCGGCTTCGACGCGGACGGGAAGTCGTACCAGGTCAACACCTGGTACCAGCCGGAGATCGAGACCAGGGCCGAACAGACGTACAGCACGGTGAAGGAGACCTTCACCGTGCTGTGAGTCAGAGGCGCGTGCGCCGTGGAGCGGTCCGGGTCAGCCCGTGGTGACCTTCTCGGGCTCGTCGGCCACGGACACCGCGGTCCCGCGGCCCGCCTCCACCTTCTGCTTGATGAAGGCGATCACCAGCACGACCGCCGCGACCAGCAGCGACAGCAGCACCGTCTCCCGGCCGTCGTGCTTCGTGTCGAACAGCATGTAGACGAGGACGAACACGATCATCGCGGCCGTCGCCCAGGTCAGGTACGGGTAGAGCCACATCTTCACGACGAGCTTCTCCGGCGCCTCACGCTGGATGATCTTCCGCATCCGCAGCTGCGAGAAGCAGATGGCCAGCCACACGAACAGGGCCACCGCACCGCTGGAGTTGAGCAGGAAGAGGAAGACGGTGTCCGGGTACTGGTAGTTGAAGAAGACCGCCACGAAGCCGAAGACGACCGAGGACAGGATCGCGGCCATCGGGACACCGCGGGAGGTCGTGCGGGCGAACGCCTTCGGGGCGTCACCGCGCTGGCCGAGCGAGAAGGCCATCCGGGAGGCCGTGTACAGGCCCGAGTTGAGGCAGGACAGCACCGAGGTGAGCACGATGACGTTCATGACCTCGCCGGCGTGCGGGATGCCGAGGGAGTTCAGCGCGGCGACGTAGGAGCCGTCCTTCGCGATGGACGGGTCGTTCCACGGCAGCAGCGAGACCACGACGAGGATCGAGCCCAGGTAGAAGACGCCGATCCGCCAGATGATGCTGTTGGTGGACTTGGTGACCGCGCGCTGCGGGTCCTCCGACTCACCGGCCGCCAGGGTGGCGATCTCGCTGCCCATGAAGGAGAAGACGACCAGCAGCACACCGGTGAGGATCGCGCCCGGACCGTGCGGCAGGAAGCCTCCGTGGCCGGTCAGGTTGGAGAAGCTCGCCTTGTCGGCGTGCACGCCCGGCAGCACGCCGAACACCGCGAGCAGACCGACGACCACGAACGCGCCGATCGCCACGACCTTGATGCCGGCGAACCAGAACTCGAACTCGCCGTAGGAGCCGACCGAGACCAGGTTGGTCGCGGTCAGGACGATCATCACGATGAGCGCCCAGCCCCACTGCGGTACGGCCGGCACCCAGCCTTCGAGGATCTTGGCGCCCGCGGTGGCCTCCACGGCCAGCACGACGACCCAGAAGAACCAGTAGAGCCAGCCGATGGAGAAGCCGGCCCAGCGCCCGAGCGCACGGTCGGCGTGGGCCGAGAAGGAGCCCGAGGTGGGGTTGGCGGCCGACATCTCACCGAGCATCCGCATCACGAGGACGACGAGCGTGCCGACGAGGGCGTACGACAGGAGGATGCCGGGGCCGGCGGTGGCGATACCTGAGCTGGAGCCGACGAAGAGTCCGGCACCGATCACGCCGCCGATGGCGATCATCGTCAGGTGACGGTTCTTGAGACCTGCTTGAAGTCCGGAACCAGGGGTCATGGACGGAATTCCTTTGCGCCGGTGGAGCGATTCCCGTTCGAGGGGGGTGCCGTTGTGCGGCTGCGAACAGGACCTCGCACGAGCGGTGTACGAGGCGGTCCAGTGAATCGGAGGCGAATGGATTCGGGAACCTCCGAATCCAGATTGTTACTTGAGGTTTTCTTGAGCTTCAATGGCCCAGGTCACATTTTTCGGCGCCGACACCCGAAGCTGCTGCCCGGATACGGGCGTGTCACACTCGTCCCATGCGCGTGTATCTCGGCTCCGACCATGCGGGCTACGAACTCAAGAACCACCTCGTCGAGTGGCTCAAGGCGGCGGGGCACGAGCCCGTCGACTGCGGGCCCCACATCTACGACGCCCAGGACGACTACCCGCCCTTCTGCCTGCGTGCCGCGGAGAAGGCGGCCGCGGACCCGGACGCCCTCGGCGTGGTGATCGGCGGCTCCGGCAACGGGGAGCAGATCGCCGCGAACAAGGTGAAGGGGGTGCGGGCGGCCCTGGCCTGGAGCGAGGAGACGGCCGCGCTGGGGCGGCAGCACAACAACGCCAACGTGGTGGCCGTGGGTGCGCGGATGCACAGCACCCAGGAGGCGACCAAGTTCGTCGAGGTCTTCCTCGACACCCCGTTCTCCGGTGACGAGCGTCACATCCGCCGCATCGACATGCTGGCCGACTACGAGACCACGGGGAACCTCCCGCCGATCCCGGCCCACCACCCGCAGCAGGACTGAGGGCTCCCCTCGGGGGCCGGAAGGAAAGAGGGACCTTGCCAGAGGGGCACACGATCCACCGGCTGGCGCACGACTACGCCGACCGCTTCTCCGGCAGGGCCCTCAGGGTGACCAGCCCCCAGGGCAAGTTCTCCGACGCCGCCGCGCTGCTCGACGGCGCCGTGCTCACCGGCACCGAGGCGCACGGCAAGCACCTCTTCCTCGGGTTCCGGGACGCCGACTGGGTCCACATCCACCTCGGCCTCTTCGGCAAGGTGGCCTTCGGCCCGGCCCCCGCGCCCCCGCCCACCGACACCGTCCGGCTCCGGCTGGCCGACGCCACCGCCTACGTCGACCTGCGCGGCCCCACCACCTGCGCGCTGATCACGGACACCGAGAAGCGGGCCGTGCACGACCGCCTCGGGCCCGACCCGCTGCGCGCCGACGCCGATCCGGACGCGGTGTACCGGAGGATCTCCCGCAGCCGTACCACCATCGCCGCGCTGCTGATGGACCAGAAGACCGTCGCCGGCGTCGGCAACGTCTACCGCGCCGAGGTGCTGTTCCGGCACGGCATCGACCCCTACCGGGCCGGCCGCGACATCACCCCCGCCCAGTGGCAAGCCGTCTGGGCCGACCTGGTGGAGCTGATGCGCGAGGGCGTCCGCCACAACCGCATCGACACCGTGCGCCCCGAGCACACGCCCGAGGCCATGGGCCGGCCGCCGCGCGTGGACGACCACGGCGGTGAGGTGTACGTCTACCGCCGGGCCACCCTGCCCTGCCACGTCTGCGGCACCGAGATCCGCACCGCCGGGCTCGCCGCCCGCAACCTCTTCTGGTGCCCCGGCTGCCAGAAGCCCTGACCTGGAAGCCCAGACCTGGAAGCGCTGACCTGGAAGCGCTGACCTAGAAGCCGTGCGGCAGCCACGGCGCCACGGGCGAGCCGAACGCCACCGCCGCCTCGCCCAGCGCGCCGCGCCGCACCTCCCGCACCCGGCCCGCCCCCGCCAGCGACAGCAGGCTCACCCCGCCCAGGTAGGACGCACCCAACTCCCTTACCGACAGGGCGAGGTCGGCCGCGTCCGAGGTCCGCTCGCAGGACGCGCCCTTTGCGTCCCCGGTCAGCCGCCAACGGCCCGTGTTCCAGGGGCAGAAGGCGTCCTCGACGTCCAGGACGACGTCCACCGGCGCCTGGTACGTCCGGGCGGCGAGCGCCGCGCCCACGTCGACGAGACGGAGATGGCACGAGTCCCGCGTGCGCGGCAGGCAGCGCCGGATGTCGGAGACCAGGTGCTGCCAGGAGTCGTCGAGCGGCCGCCCCCGCACGGTCAGCGTCGTCATCAGGTCGATGTCGAACAGGAAGCGCCACAGCGTCGCCTCGGACGCCGGGTCGACGGCCGCCAGGTTCTCCAGCGTCACCGTGCCGTCGTGCCCGCCCGGGCCCCAGCCCAGCTTGGTGCGGAAGCGGGCGTACCCGGTGACCGCGCCGTCCCGCTCGGCCACCACGCACTGCAGCGCCGATGCGCCCGCACGCTCGCTCTCCGGATCGAGCAGCCCCGCCCGTTCCCAGCCGGGCTGCCGGGCCAGCATCCCGGGCCGGCGCGGCACCAGCTCCGCGTACACCGCCTCGCACTCCGCGAGCACCTCGGCGGGGTCCGCGTACCTCAGGCGCACCTCCCCGGCGCCGGCCGGCAGCGCCAGCGTCACCCGGCCCGTGTCGATCTCGGCCTGCAGCTGGAAGGCGGCGGCGCCGTAGCCGAAGCGGCCGTAGATCGCCGGCTCGGACGCGGTCAGCGCCGCGAGCGGCTCGCCCAGCGCGCGCACGTCGTCGAGCTGGCGCCGCATCATCGAGGTCAGCACCCCGCGCCGCCGGTGCGTGGCGGCCACGCTCACCATGGTGACACCCGCGGTCGGCACGGAGGCACCGCCGGGCACGGTCATCCGGAAACTGAACGCACCGCCCGTCCCGACGATCGCGCCCCCGTCCCACACGGCCAGCGAACGGTCGAACTCGGTGAGGGACCTGTCCAGTTCGCGCTCCTCGGGAGAGGCCGCACCGCCTCCGAAGGCGCGCAGCAGCGTGTCCCACCACGGATCGAACTCCTCCGGGCGCAGCACCTTCGTCCCGGTCGCACGGTCAGTCGCCATACGCCATGCCTATCAGCGCGATGCGGGACGGGCGAGCGAATTTCTCCCGGTCGGCAGCGAGCGGGCGCCCGGTGCCGTTCACTGGGTGGTTGAACCGCGAAGTTGAGCCTCGGACGGGGGACAAGTGGGACCTCCCGTGCCAAGCGGCTGGTCCGATGGATAGGGTCCCGAACTAATGGCAGCAGGACGAGAGCGGCGCGCGAAGGCCGAGACGTTCACGGCCCGGTGGAAGATGCAGTGGCACCGGGCCCGCGTCGGCCTGCGCAGAAGCGCGGTGGACTATTTCCGCGGCAACGGCTCGGACTGGATCGCGCTCGTCGGCCTGTTCCTCACCATCCCCGTCCTCACGGTCATGACCCTCGGCAACTCCGTGTGGTGCTCACCGGCCACCCTCGTGCTGCCCATCGTCGCCGGCGGTCTGCTGCTGCGTCCGGCGAGCCTGCTGGGCCTGTACGCGGCCGCGGCCACCGCGCTGATCGTGGAGTCCGTCCGGCTCGGCCCGTACACCGAGGGACCCTCGCGGGTCACCCCGGGCGTGGTCCTCGTCGTCGCCGCGTGCGGCTTCTTCGGACTGCTCACCGCGCAGTTCCGCAGCCGGGTCGGCGTGCCCTGGCGGCGCGGCGGCACCATGCTCTTCGACCTGCGCGAGCGGATCCGGGTGCAGAGCAAGCTGCCCAAGATGCCCCAGGGCTGGCACCACGAGATGGCCCTGCGCCCGGCCGGCGGCCAGTCCTTCTCCGGTGACTTCGTCGTCGCCGCCCGCACCAACGGCGGCCGCACCCTGGAGGTCGTGCTCACCGACGTCTCCGGCAAGGGCATGGACGCCGGGTCCCGCGCCCTGCTGCTGTCGGGCGCGTTCGGCGGCCTGCTCGGCTCGCTCCCGCCGCACGCCTTCCTCCCCGCCGCCAACGGCTACCTGCTCCGCCAGGAGTGGGACGAGGGCTTCGCCACCTCCATCCACCTCGTCCTCGACCTGGACTCGGGCGACTACGAGCTGTACTCCGCGGGCCATCCGCCGGGGCTCCAGCTCAGCGCGGGCAGCGGCCGCTGGGAGGAGAAGGCCGCCGAGGGCCCGCTGCTCGGCGTCTACGACGGCGCCCAGTTCGACTCCGTCAAGGGCTCGCTGCGCCCCGGGGACGTGCTGATGCTGTTCACCGACGGCCTGGTGGAGACCTCCGACCGCGACATCGTCGAGGGCATCGACCGCCTCACCGGAGAAGCCGACCGCTACGTCGCCGGCGGCTTCCACGGCGCCTCCTGGCACCTCATCGAGGCGGTCGCGAAGGACGTCAACGACGACCGCGCCCTCCTCCTCATCTGCCGGCAGGCCTCCGCACCGGCCCGCTGAACCCGCCGTGGTGGGGTTTTCCCCCGCCCCGATCCGCCAGCCGCCCGCATGGTCCGGACCCCCTGACGCTCCGTACGTTCGAGACACCAGCGAACGCCCGCGGACCGGAAGGACCCCCATGCCAAGCGACTGGGCCGTAGAACTGCACGGAGTCACGCGCCGCTACGGACGCTCGGCCACCGCCGTGCACGCCCTGCGCGGCATCGACCTCGCCCTCCCCTCCGGCAGCTTCACCGCCGTGATGGGACCCTCCGGCTCCGGCAAGTCCACCTTCCTGCAGTGCGTGGCGGGCCTCGACCGCCCCACCGCGGGCCGGGTGGTGCTCGGCGGCACGGACATCACCGGCCTCAGCGAGAACAAGCTGACCGCGCTGCGCCGCACCCGCCTCGGCTTCGTCTTCCAGGCGTTCAACCTGCTGCCCTCGCTCACCGTCGAGCAGAACGTCGTCCTGCCGACGCGACTGGCCGGCCACCGCCCCGACCGGCGCCGCTGCGCGGAGGTCCTCGCCCAGGTCGGGCTCGCCGACCAGGCCCGCCGCCGCCCCGCCCAGCTCTCCGGCGGCCAGCAGCAGCGGGTGGCCGTCGCCCGGGCCCTGGTCGCCCGCCCCGACGTCGTCTTCGCGGACGAGCCCACCGGCGCCCTGGACACCACCACAGCGGCGGAGATCCTCGCCCTGCTGCGCGGTGCCGTCGACACCCAGCGCGCCACGGTCGTCATGGTCACCCACGACCCGTCCGCCGCCGCCTGGGCCGACCGCGTCCTGTTCCTCGCCGACGGCACCCTCGTCGACCACCTCGACCGCGCCCCGGCCGACCGCATCGCCGCCCGCATGACGACCCTCACCAGCCACATGGCCCACCGGCGCACCGCGGCCTAGGGCCACTTCCGCGACAGGCCCCGGGGCCGCTCGTCGGGACCGTCCTCGCCCGGCGCGGCGAACTCGGCGTCCTGCGGCTGGTCGGCTCCACCCGGCAGCAGGTGCTGCGCATGGTCCACTGGGAGGCCCTGCTGGTCGTCCTCGCGGGCATCGCCCTCGGCACGGGCATCGCCCCAGCCACGCCGGTCCCGATGGTCAACGGCCTCACCGGGCAGGCACCGTACGTGCCACCCGCCGTCTACGGAGCCTTCGCCGGCGCCATCGTCGTCCTCGGCCTGACCGCGGTGACCGTTCCGGCCAGGGCCGCGCTGCGCCGGGAGACACTGGAGCGGTGACCGACACACGACTCAGCCTGGCCGAGGTCGAGAACCTGGCGCGCACCGCCCACGAGGGACAGACCGACAAGGCGGGGCGGCCGTACGCCGAGCACCTCGCGGCCGTCGCCGACGGCGTGCGCGCCCGGGGCGGTGACCCCGAGCAGATCGCCGCGGCCTGGCTGCACGACGCGGTCGAGGACGACGCGCTGCCGGCCGAGTGGCTGGAGGGCGCCGCCCTCACCGAGCGCACCAAGGCGATCGTGCGCGCCGTCACCAAGCGGCCGGGGGAGGAGCCGGAGGCGTACGCGCGCCGGATCCTGGCCACCCCGGGCGCGCTGCTGGTGAAGGAGGCCGACCTGGCGCACAACGCCGACCCGGACCGGCTGGCCGTCCTCGCCGAGCCGACCCGGAAACGACTGACCGAGAAGTACACGCGGATGCGCGCACTCCTCGGTCTGTGAGCGGGGCGGGGAGGGGTTAGGCGCTGACCTTCTCCCGTTCGCGTTCCCTCGTCTGGCGTTCGCGGGCCAGTTCGGCCGCGTCCTGCCGGAACGCCCACTCCATCTTCGGTTCCATCGCGAAGCGGAAGAGCTGCTGGACCGGCCGGGTGCACAGCAGGGTGACGACGGTGGCCGCGACGGCGGTCACCGCGATCTCGCCGAGCGGGTGGTGCAGCCAGGGGTGCTCGAACCAGCCCCGGTAGTCCGCGAACTTCACGAGGAAGCCGTGCAGCAGGTAGCCGTACAGGGTGCCGGCACCGAGGGCCGTGAACCACATGTTCCGGCGCGGCACCCAGGCGAAGAAGCAGGCCGTCAGCAGCAGCGAGCAGCCCATCAGCGCGAGCGTCATCACCGGGCCCGACCACCACGGGGCGGCCAGTTCCTGGGCGGCGTCACGGTGGTAGAACCACGCGGTGTTCATACGGGGCACCGCCCACCAGCCGATCACCAGCGCGGCGGCGAACACCGGCACCGAGGCGATCCGGACCGAGCGGCGGCGCACCAGGTGGAAGTGCTCCGGCTTCATGCTCAGGCCGAGCACGAAGTACGGCAGGAACTGGAGCACGCGCTGCAGGTCGAGGTCGTCGCCGATGTTCGGGGTGGCGGTGGCCAGCATGGCGAGACCGACGGCCAGCGGCAGCGGCCAGCGCACCAGCTTCCAGATCGGCGTGGTGAGCCGCCAGATGAACAGGGCGACCAGGAACCAGGTCAGGTACCAGGGGTCGAGGAGGCTGATCTCCTCGTGGGAGCCGGGGTCGACCGCGTTCTTGAAGAGCGGGTAGGCGGTCTCGAAGATGACGTACGGCACCGCGACACCGGTGATCAGCCGCTTCAGCCGGTCCGGGCGCATGTCGAAACTGCGGGAGAAGAAGCCGGAGATGATGATGAACGCCGGCATGTGGAAGGTGTACACCACCGTGTACAGCGCCTCCAGGATCCGGCTGTCACCCTTCAGCGGCTCCCAGGAGTGCCCCATCGCGACGAGCACGATCGCGAGGAACTTCGCGTTGTCGAAGAACGCGTCGCGTTGTTTGCCCGGTCTGTCCGCCTTCTTCGCCGGTGGCTGCCGCGCCTGGATGCTCATGGGGGTGCGCGGACTGGGCACTCCGTCCGCCGGCGACTGTGCCGGGGGGAGTGGCCTGCGGTTCTGGCCGGGGGGCGAGGCGGCGTCAAACATCTCAGGCACCCTAGCGTCGTCTGTGGGATTTCGTAAAACCCCGAGCGTCATTCCTGGTTATCCCGCTCGGGTACCCCCTGATTTACATAACTTGCCTGTCCCGTCCACGTGATGGTCGGCACAGTCGGGCCCGTCGTTCACCTGCAATGTACCGATTCATCCTGACTAATTGGGTCATACGATGCCTCGGTGTCATCAATTCGAATTACCTGCGCGAGAGATGTGTGGGCACGGAAACGAACCTGCGCAATTCCTCGGTGAGTCCGGTGCCGATGACGGGGTGAATTACCGGACGGTAGGGCGGAGCCGCCGGACGGATGTCCAACGTTGTGTCACGAGCCGCATACCGAGGCCGGGTTGGTGGCACGATGGTTCTGGCGGAGGTGCGGGCGAGCGCCTCCGGGCCGGGAGCGGGACCGACCGAGGGTGTGATCAGTTGTGGCCATTTCACTGTCCGTGGTGCTGCTGTTGGCGATCATCCTTGTAGTGCTGATCCGAGGGGGGAACATCAAGGCGGGGCCGGCCATCGTCGCCGTCCTCTTCGGCTTCTTCCTCGCCTCCACCGGCATGGCGCCGTCCATCAACCGGTTCCTGAACTCGATAGCCGAGACGATCAACTCGATCAGCTTCTGACCCGGCCCCCCGGGGCGGCGGCCCCCGCCGGCCCCCGCCCGCCTCCTGGCGGCACCGCACCCCCGTCTTTACGAGCGACCGCTCGTACGGCCGCGCCCCCGCGTCCGCGCCCGCCCCGTTTGTCACTCGAACGGAGTAATTCGGCGAGGTGTCCTGCCCGGAAAACAGCCGGGGCCCGGCTCCGCCGAAGCGGAGATCCGGGCCCCTGGGCCGTACAGAGCGGGCGACGGGAATCGAACCCGCGTAGCTAGTTTGGAAGACTAGGGCTCTACCATTGAGCTACGCCCGCAAGCGTGCGCCGCAGGTCCGTGACCGCGGCACTGCAGAGCATCGTAGCGGGTCGCCCGCCGCGGAGGCCAACGTGTTGCGCTGCGGCGATGCCACGCGCACGGCAGCGGACAAAGCGGCCGACGGATCCGGCCGGGCCATGTACCCTACGTGTCGCACCAGACGGGGTGTGGCGCAGCTTGGTAGCGCGTCCGCTTTGGGAGCGGAAGGCCGTGGGTTCAAATCCCGCCACCCCGACCACCGGCTCGCGGCATCCCGATGATCACCTTTTGGGGCGCTGACCGGCTGCGGTTACTATGCAAGCTGCGCGCCCGTGTGTCCCGGCCCCCTCGGCCTACGAACTCCTCCGGGCGGCGAAGTCCGCCGGACCATTCTGGCTCCGGCAGAAACCAAGAAGTCAGCCACAAGGAGACCGAACCGTGAAGAGCGCCGTGGAGACCCTGAACCCGACCCGGGTTCGGCTCACTGTCGAGGTGCCCTTCGAGGAGCTCAAGGACAGCCTCGACGCGGCGTACAAGAAGATCAACCAGCAGGTCACGGTGAAGGGCTTCCGCAAGGGCAAGATCCCGGCCCGCGTCATCGACCAGCGGTTCGGCCGCGGTGCGGTCCTGGAGGAGGCGGTCAACGACGCGCTTCCGAAGTTCTACACCGAGGCGGTCAACGAGGCCGAGCTCAGCCCGCTGGGCCAGCCCGAGGTCGACATCACCGACCTGAAGGACGGCGAGACGCTGAACTTCACCGCCGAGGTCGACGTCCGCCCGGCCCTGGAGATCCCGGACTACTCCGGCATCGAGGTCGAGGTCGACGCCGTCGAGGTCACCGACGAGGACGTCGAGAAGTCGGTCGAGCAGCTCCGCGAGCGCTTCGCCTCCACCTCCCCGGTGGAGCGCGCCGCCGAGGACGGCGACGTGGTCACCATCGACCTGGAGGCCAAGGTCGACGGCGAGGTCCTCGAGGACGGCATCGCCAACGGCGTCTCCTACACCATCGGCTCCGGTGAGCTGCTGGACGGCATCGACGACGCCGTGAAGGGCCTGGAGGCCGGTGGCGAGGCCACCTTCACCTCCGAGCTCAAGGGCGGCTCCGCCGCCGGCAGGGAGGCCGAGGTCACCGTCAAGGTCACCCAGGTCGCCGCCCGCGAACTGCCCTCCCTGGACGACGAGTTCGCCCAGCTCGCCTCCGAGTTCGACACCCTGGACGAGCTGAAGGCCGACAGCCGCAAGCGCCTGGCCAACATGAAGCAGTACGACCAGGCCACCCAGGCGCAGGAGCGCGTCCTGGAGAAGCTCCTCGAGCTGGTCGAGGTCCCGGTCCCCGAGAAGCTGCTCGAGGACGAGATCAACACCCGCAAGCACAACCTGGAGCACCACCAGCTCGGCCAGATGGGTCTGGACCTCGACAAGTACCTGGAGATCCAGGGCAAGACCGCCGAGGAGTTCGAGACCGAGACCCGCGAGGCGGCGGTCAAGGGCATCAAGACCCAGTTCGTCCTCGACGAGCTGGTCAAGAAGGAGAACCTCAACGTCAACCAGGAGGAGCTCACCGAGCACCTCATGCGGCGTGCGGCCTCCTCCGGCATGTCCCCCGACCAGTTCGCCCAGGCCGTCGTCGAGGGCGGCCAGGTTCCGCTCCTGGTCGGCGAGGTCGCCCGCGGCAAGGCCCTGGCCGTCGTGGTCGAGGCCGCCACGGTGAAGGACACCAACGGCGAGGTCGTCGACCTCGACGACGAGGAGGAGGAGACCGAGGCCGCTGAGGCGTCGGAGACCTCCGAGGAGACCACGGAGGCCTGACCGGCCCCGCGGCGCCTCCACAGCGCGTACGACGGGCCCTGGGGACCTTCCCCGGGGCCCGTCGCCGTACCGGGGCGGACGCCGCCCCGGAGAGGCGCTGCGATCCGCCCCCGAAGGGGCGTGGGGAACTGCGCGAGCGGCCCCATGCGACCCGCGGACCGGCGACGCAAAGTACCCCTCCCTCACGGACCGCGACCGGTGCTCGGACGGAGCCCTTCGCTACGCCCCCGGCGAACACCCCCATCTCCGGGATTCCCCGAAGGGACCTGAGCGTTAGGGTCCTTGAGTACGGGGGCAGGGGAGTCTCCTGACACCCCAGCCAAGCCCCTGGCAGGACGACGTGAGACGGCCCGGCGCCGTCGTAAGACGAGCAGGTGGATACGTGACGAATCTGATGCCCTCCGCCGCCGGCGAGCCCTCCATCGGTGGTGGCCTCGGCGACCAGGTCTACAACCGGCTGCTCGGCGAGCGGATCATCTTCCTCGGCCAGCAGGTTGACGACGACATCGCCAACAAGATCACCGCACAGCTGCTGCTCCTCGCCGCCGACCCGAACAAGGACATCTACCTCTACATCAACAGCCCCGGCGGCTCGGTGACGGCCGGCATGGCGATCTACGACACCATGCAGTACATCCCGAACGACGTGGTCACGATCGCGATGGGCATGGCGGCCTCCATGGGCCAGTTCCTGCTCACCGGCGGCGCCGCGGGCAAGCGCTTCGCCCTGCCGCACGCGGACATCATGATGCACCAGGGCTCCGCGGGCCTCGGCGGCTCGGTCACGGACATCAAGATCCAGGCCGAGTACCTGCTGCGCACCAAGCGGCGCATGGCCGAGCTGACCGCGTTCCACTCCGGCCAGACGTTCGAGACGATCACCCGGGACGCGGACCGCGACCGCTGGTTCACCCCGGAAGAGGCCAAGGAGTACGGTCTCATCGACGAGCTCATCACGAACGCCTCGGGTGTCCCGGGAGGCGGCGGCACCGGTGCCTGACCGGCCAGGCCACATCACGCACCGCCGAGACCGAAGCCCCCAGAACGCCACCAGGACGGTGAACACCCCATGAGCAACTTCCCCGGCGCCGCCAGCGGCCTGTACGAAGGGCCCCGCCCCGACAGCCGCTACGTCATCCCGCGCTTCGTCGAGCGCACCTCCCAGGGCATCCGCGAGTACGACCCGTACGCGAAGCTCTTCGAGGAGCGTGTGATCTTCCTGGGCGTCCAGATCGACGACGCCTCCGCCAACGACGTCATGGCGCAGCTGCTGTGCCTGGAGTCGATGGACCCGGACCGGGACATCTCGATCTACATCAACAGCCCCGGTGGCGACATGACCGCCCTCACGGCGATCTACGACACCATGCAGTTCGTGAAGCCCGACATCCAGACGGTCTGCATGGGCCAGGCGGCCTCCGCCGCGGCCATCCTGCTCGCCGCCGGTACGCCGGGCAAGCGCATGGCGCTGCCGAACTCGCGCGTGCTGATCCACCAGCCGGCGGGCTCCACCGGCCGCGGTCAGCTCTCCGACCTGGAGATCATCGCCAAGGAGTTCACCCGGATGCGTGACCAGCTGGAGAACATGCTGGCCAAGCACTCGAACCAGCCGATCGAGAAGATCCGCGAGGACATCGAGCGCGACAAGATCCTCACGGCCGAGGAAGCGCTCGAGTACGGCATCGTCGACCAGATCATCTCCACCCGGAAGATGAACAACGCCGAGGTCCGCTGACCCCGAGCAGCAGACTCTCACGCCCTCTTGGCAGGGCCCACGTCAAAGTGAACCCTGCCAAGGGGGACCCGAACACGGGGCCCGGCAAGGTACCGTCGGACATAAGGCAGCACCAGGAGCCGCTGGACTCGAAAGCGTCCGGGCGTCTCCCAGGCGAAGGGGAAGCACACCGTGGCACGCATCGGTGACGGCGGCGATCTGCTCAAGTGCTCGTTCTGCGGCAAGAGCCAGAAGCAGGTCAAGAAGCTCATCGCAGGGCCCGGTGTGTACATCTGCGACGAGTGCATCGATCTCTGCAACGAGATCATCGAGGAAGAGCTCGCGGAGACCAGCGAGGTGCGCTGGGAGGAACTGCCCAAGCCGCGCGAGATCTACGAGTTCCTCGAGGGCTACGTGGTCGGCCAGGAGGCCGCCAAGAAGGCCCTGTCGGTCGCGGTGTACAACCACTACAAGCGGGTCCAGGCGGGCGAGAACGGCGGCGCGCAGGGCCGCGAGGACGCCATCGAGCTGGCGAAGTCCAACATCCTGCTGCTGGGCCCCACGGGCTCCGGCAAGACCCTCCTCGCCCAGACCCTGGCCCGCATGCTGAACGTGCCGTTCGCGATCGCCGACGCCACGGCGCTGACCGAGGCGGGCTACGTCGGCGAGGACGTCGAGAACATCCTGCTGAAGCTCATCCAGGCGGCGGACTACGACGTCAAGAAGGCCGAGACCGGGATCATCTACATCGACGAGATCGACAAGGTGGCCCGCAAGAGCGAGAACCCGTCGATCACCCGTGACGTCTCGGGCGAGGGCGTCCAGCAGGCCCTGCTGAAGATCCTCGAGGGCACCACGGCGTCCGTCCCGCCGCAGGGCGGCCGCAAGCACCCGCACCAGGAGTTCATCCAGATCGACACGACGAACGTGCTGTTCATCGTGGGCGGTGCCTTCGCGGGCCTGGACAAGATCATCGAGGCGCGGGCGGGTGCGAAGGGCATCGGCTTCGGCGCGACGATCCGCTCCAAGCGCGAGCTGGAGGCCAAGGACGTCTTCGAGGACATCATGCCGGAGGACCTGGTCAAGTTCGGCATGATCCCCGAGTTCATCGGCCGCCTCCCGGTGATCACCTCGGTCCACAACCTGGACCGCGAGGCGCTCCTGCAGATCCTCGTCGAGCCCCGCAACGCGCTCGTCAAGCAGTACCAGCGCCTCTTCGAACTCGACGGCGTGGAACTGGACTTCGAGCGCGAGGCCCTGGAGGCCATCGCCGACCAGGCCATCCTCCGCCAGACCGGCGCCCGCGGCCTGCGCGCCATCATGGAAGAGGTCCTGATGTCGGTGATGTACGAGGTCCCGTCCCGCAAGGACGTGGCCCGCGTGGTCATCACCGCCGACGTGGTCCACTCCAACGTCAACCCGACCCTGATCCCCCGCGACGCCCGCGGCCGGGGGGCGGGGGAGCAGAAGACGGCGTAGGCAGCACACACGAAAGGGGCCCCGGTCAGCCGACCGGGGCCCCTTTCGTGGTGACTCACGTCATCAGAGCTTGACGCGCACGTCGTTGCGGAGCTTGACGGCGAGGGAGGCGGTGTCGTCGATCGTGCCGCCCGTACCCGCGGCCAGCGCGGCGAAGCTGAACGCCGAGACGTCGGCCACCGTGCTGTGGTCGCCCCACACGCAGAAGGGCAGGTTGACGACCTTGGCGGCGCCGGCGGTGGACGCCGTCGACGAGCTGTTGTCGATCTGCGCCACCTGGCACTTCATGACGCCGTCGAAGCCTGCCGGGTGGACCGTCTGCGGGCTGCCGACCAGCTTGCCCTTGGTCTTGTCGCCGCTCTGGTCCTTCTCGGACTCGGACTTGATCTTGGCGAACATGGCGTCCACGACGGCCTCGGGGTCGTCGATGGTGCCGTAGACACCGCTGAAGGACAGGCCCTTCGCCGCGAGACCGGTGCCGTTCTGGTAGGTGGCGCCGGCGTGCTTCGGGTTCTTCACGCCCCACTTCGCGAAGTCGGCGAGGTCGTCGTCGCTCATGGTGTCGTCGGAACCGGCGTTGCCCTGCTGCTTGTAGGTGCCGTTGATGACCGTCGACGGCGTCGTCAGCTTGTGCGGGCCGTCGTCCGCGACGTCCGTGCCGCTGGTGCCGTTGAGCAGGAAGTACGCGGCCACGGCGATCGCCGCGACGACCGCCACCGCGCCGATGACCAGGCCCGTCTTCTTCTTGCCGCCGCCCGGCACCGGCGGCTGCGGGGCGCCGTAGGGCTGCTGGCCGTAGGGGCCCGGCTGCTGCTGGCCGTACGGGTTCGGCTGCGGGGGCACGCCCTGCTGCGGGTAGCCGTAACCGGGCTGCGGCGGCACCGGAGGGGCCTGCTGGGGGTAGCCGTAGCCGGGCTGGGGCGCCTGCGGCTGCTGGCCGTAGGGGCCCGGCTGGCCGTAGGGACCAGGCTGCCCCGGCTGGCCGTAGGGACCCGGCTGCTGGGGCTGCTGGCCGTACGGGCCCGGCTGGTTGCTGCTCATTACTGGGTTCCCCTCCAGATGCTTAAGTGTTCCTGACATCCTGGCCCAGGCCCGGGAAGCGCACGGCACCGGGGGCCGCACCGTTACAGAACAAACGCGTTTCGGGACCGCCCCGTGACACCTCTAAACTGACCCCCGTGACCGAGAACGCTCAGCAGCAGCCACCCGCGCCCGACACCGAACTGCCGACCCAGTACGCGCCGGCCGATGTAGAGGGGCCGCTGTACGAGCGCTGGGTAGAGCGCGGTTACTTCGAGGCGGACGCGAAGAGCGACAAGCCGCCGTACACGATCGTCATCCCGCCGCCGAACGTCACGGGCAGCCTGCACCTGGGCCACGCCTTCGAGCACACGCTCATCGACGCCCTGACCCGCCGCAAGCGCATGCAGGGGTTCGAGACGCTGTGGCAGCCCGGCATGGACCACGCCGGCATCGCCACGCAGAACGTCGTCGAGCGTGAGCTGGGCAAGGAGGGCAAGTCCCGCCACGACCTGGGCCGCGAGGCGTTCGTCGAGCGCGTCTGGCAGTGGAAGGGCGAGTCCGGCGGCCAGATCAGCGGCCAGATGCGCCGCCTCGGCGACGGCGTCGCCTGGTCCCGCGAGCGCTTCACCATGGACGAGGGCCTCTCCCAGGCCGTCCAGACCATCTTCAAGCGCCTCTACGACGACGAGCTGATCTACCGCGCCGAGCGCATCATCAACTGGTGCCCGCGCTGCCTCACCGCCATCTCGGACATCGAGGTCGAGTACCAGGACGACGACGGCGAGCTGGTCTCCATGACGTACGGCGAGGGGGACGACACCATCGTCGTCGCCACCACCCGTGCCGAGACCATGCTCGGCGACACCGCAGTCGCGGTCCACCCGGACGACGAGCGCTACAAGCACCTCGTCGGCAAGCTCATCAGGCTGCCGCTCACCGACCGCTCCATCCCGGTCGTCGCCGACACCCACGTCGACCCCGAGTTCGGCACCGGCGCCGTCAAGGTGACCCCGGCCCACGACCCGAACGACTTCGAGATCGGCCAGCGGCACGGCCTGCCGTCCCTCACCGTGATGGACGAGCACGCCGTCATCACCGCCCACGGCCCCTTCCAGGGCCTGGACCGCCTGGAGGCCCGCTCCGCCATCGTCGCCGCGCTGCGCGCCGAGGGCCGGATCGTCGCCGAGAAGCGGCCCTACGTCCACTCCGTCGGCCACTGCTCGCGCTGCAAGACCACCATCGAGCCGCGCCTGTCCATGCAGTGGTGGGTCAAGGTCGGCCCGCTGGCCAAGGCCGCCGGCGACGCCGTCCGCGACGGCAAGGTCAAGATCCATCCGCAGGAGATGGAGAAGCGCTACTTCGACTGGGTCGACAACCTCCACGACTGGTGCATCTCGCGGCAGTTGTGGTGGGGCCACCGCATCCCGGTCTGGTACGGCCCGAACGGCGAGGTCGTCTGCGTCGGCCCCGACGAGCAGCCGCCCGGCACCGAGGCGGAGGGCTGGAAGCAGGACACCGACGTCCTCGACACCTGGTTCTCCTCCGGCCTGTGGCCGTTCTCCACCCTCGGCTGGCCCGAGCGGACCGAGAGCCTCGCGAAGTTCTACCCGAACTCCGTCCTGGTCACCGGCTACGACATCCTCTTCTTCTGGGTCGCCCGGATGATGATGTTCGGCCTGTACGCGATGGACGGCACCCCGCCGTTCCACACCATCGCCCTGCACGGCATGGTCCGCGACCAGTTCGGCAAGAAGATGTCGAAGTCCTTCGGCAACGCGGTCAACCCGCTGGACTGGATGGACAAGTACGGCTCCGACGCCCTGCGCTTCACGCTCGCCCGCGGCGCCAACCCGGGCGTCGACGTCCCGATCGGCGAGGACTGGGTCCAGGGCTCGCGCAACTTCGCCAACAAGATCTGGAACGCGACCCGCTTCGCGCTGATGAACGGCGCGACAGTGGAGGGCCCGCTGCCGGAGCCGTCGGCGATGTCGGCGACCGACCGCTGGATCCTCTCCCGCCTCAACACCGTCATCGCCGAAGTCGACGCGTACTACGACGACTTCCAGTTCGCCAAGCTCTCCGACGCCCTCTTCCACTTCGCGTGGGACGAGGTCTTCGACTGGTACGTCGAGTTGTCCAAGACGACGTTCCAGGCGGGCGGCGAGGCGGCCGAGGTCAGCAAGCGGGTCCTCGGCGAGGTCCTCGACGTCACCCTCAGGCTGCTGCACCCGGTGGTCCCGTTCGTCACCGAGACCCTGTGGACCACCCTCACCGGCGGCGAGTCCGTCGTCATCGCCGAGTGGCCGAGTGACAGCGGCTACCGCGACCTGGCGGCCGAGCGGGAGATCGAGTCCCTCCAGTCCGTCATCACCGAGGTCCGCCGCTTCCGCGCCGACCAGGGCCTGCAGCCGGGGCAGCGCGTCCCCGCCCGCCTGACCCTCGACGGCACGGCGCTGGCCCCGCACGAGGCCGCGATCCGCCAGCTCCTGCGCCTGCAGCCGGAGGGCGACGCGTTCACGGCGACCGCCACCCTGCCGGTCGCCGGCGCCGAGGTCGCCCTCGACCTGTCCGGCACGATCGACGTGGCCGCCGAGCGCAAGCGCCTGGCCAAGGACCTGGCCGCCGCCGAGAAGGAGAAGGCCCAGGCCAACGCCAAGCTCGGCAACGAGGCGTTCCTGGCGAAGGCCCCGGAGAACGTGGTCGACAAGATCCGCACCCGCCTCGCCAAGGCGGACGAGGACATCGCCCGCATCACCGCCCAGCTGGACCGGCTCCCGCAGGCGTAGCGACACACGGCCGGCGGAGCGGGCGCGAGCCCGCCCCCGGCGGCGGACGACGGCCCCCGGAGCGCACGGCACCGGGGGCCTTCGTCCGCCTATGTCACCGCGCCTCCGTAGACTGGCCCCGTGAGCGAAAACCCCGGCAACGACCAGCCCGACCCCCTCGACTCCTTTGACGAGATCATCGCCGCGGAGACCGACCGCGACCCCGATCTCGCCGTCATCGAGGCCGGCAGCCGCACCCTGCGCACCCAGGGCGGCCCGCCGGAGGGGGACGTCCCCGCCAGGCCGGCGGACCCCGAGGTCGACAAGGCCCTGCGCGAGGTCGAGACGGAGCTGGCCACCCGCTGGGGCGAGACCAAGCTGGAGCCCTCCGTCAGCCGGATCGCCGCCCTGATGGACGTGCTGGGCGAACCCCAGCGCTCGTACCCGTCCATCCACATCACGGGCACGAACGGCAAGACCTCCACCGCCCGCATGATCGAGGCCCTGCTCGGCGCCTTCGAACTGCGCACCGGCCGGTACACCTCGCCGCACGTGCAGTCGATCACCGAGCGGATCAGCCTGGACGGCGCCCCGATCACCGCCGAGCGGTTCATCGAGACCTACCAGGACATCAAGCCCTACGTCGAGATGGTCGACACCTCGCAGGAGTACCGGCTGTCCTTCTTCGAGGTCCTCACCGGCATGGCCTACGCCGCCTTCGCGGACGCGCCGGTCGACGTGGCCGTCGTGGAGGTCGGCATGGGCGGCTCCTGGGACGCCACCAACGTGATCGACGGCGACGTCGCCGTGGTCACCCCGATCGGCCTCGACCACACCGACCGGCTCGGCAACACGCCGGGCGAGATCGCCGGCGAGAAGGCCGGCATCATCAAGCAGGACGCGACCGTGATCCTGGCGCAGCAGCCGGTCGACGCGGCGCAGGTGCTGCTGAAGAAGGCCGTCGAGGTGGACGCCACGGTGGCCCGCGAGGGGCTGGAGTTCGGCGTCGTGGCCCGGCAGGTCGCGGTCGGCGGGCAGCTGCTCACCCTGCGCGGCCTGGGCGGCGAGTACACCGAGGTGTACCTGCCCCTGCACGGCGCCCACCAGGCGCACAACGCGGCCGTGGCGCTCGCCGCCGTCGAGGCGTTCTTCGGTGTCGGCGCCCAGCGCGCCGAGCCGCTGGACATCGACACCGTGCGCAAGGCCTTCGCCGCGGTCTCCTCGCCGGGCCGGCTCGAGGTCGTCCGCCGCTCTCCCACCGTCGTCCTCGACGCCGCCCACAACCCGGCGGGCGCGGAGGCCACCGCCGAGGCCGTGCGGGAGGCGTTCGACTTCACCCGGCTGATCGGCGTGGTCGGCGCGAGCGCCGACAAGAACGTACGGGGGCTGCTGGAGGCCTTCGAGCCGATCTTCGCCGAGGTCGTCGTCACCCAGAACTCCACCCATCGCGCCATGGACGCGGACGAGCTGGCCGCCATCGCCGTCGAGGTGTTCGGCGAGGAGCGCGTCCAGGTCGAGCCGCGGCTGCCCGAGGCCCTGGAGGCGGCGATCACGCTGGCCGAGGAGGAGGGCGAGTTCGCGGGCGGTGGCGTCCTGGTCACCGGTTCCGTCATCACCGTGGGCGAGGCTCGCCTGCTGCTCGGGAAGGGCTGAGGTCCCGTCGTGCGTACGCTCTGTTCATCGACCCTGATCGGCGAGTTCTTCGTCATCGGCTTCGCCGCCCTGGTGGCCATGAAGGACCCCGGTCTGGCCATGTCGACCGTGTGGCTGGTCAGCGGGATCGCCATGGTCCTGTGCGTGCTGCTGTGCGGCATGGTGACCCGCCCGGGCGGCGTCGCCCTCGGCTGGGCCCTCCAGCTCGCCCTGATCGCCTCCGGCGTCTTCGTGCCGACCATGTACTTCATGGGCGCGGTGTTCGCCGCCCTGTGGTGGGCGTCGGTGCACTTCGGCCGAAAGGTGGACGAGGCGAAGGCCAGGTTCGCGGCCCAGGCGGAAGCACCCTCCACTACACCTGACGCTGTGTGACGGGCGCCCCGACACGCCCTGTAACCTCGTCCCACCGCACACGTCAGTAGCAAGGAGCCCTCCGTGAGCCAGCGCACCCTCGTCCTGCTCAAGCCCGACGCCGTCCGTCGGGGCCTGACCGGCGAGATCATCAGCCGTATCGAGCGCAAGGCGGGCTGGCGGATCACCGCGCTGGAGCTGCGTACCCTGGACCAGGACACCCTGGAGCAGCACTACGGCGAGCACAAGGGCAAGCCCTTCTACGAGCCGCTGGTGGAGTTCATGGCCTCCGGTCCGGTCGTCGCGCTGATCGTCGAGGGCGAGCGGGTCATCGAGGGCCTGCGCGCGCTGGCCGGCCCGACCGACCCGATCGCCGCCGCGCCCGGCTCCATCCGGGGGGACTACGGCGTGATCGTCCGCGAGAACCTGATCCACGCCTCCGACTCCGAGGAGTCCGCCGAGCGCGAGGTGAAGATCTTCTTCCCGGGCCGTGCCTGAGGCGCGCCGGACGGAATTTTCCGAGAATTTTCTGAGTGAGCGTCAGCTCACCCTCGGGTGCCTGACCTGGGACGGCCGTACGTTTTCGGCCGTCCCTCGGCATATGCGTTGCCGATCGGGGGAACGCGTGCCCCCGATGGCCCGTCTCCGAAGGCGAGGCGCCACGCCATCTGCTGACAATGGCGGAGACCCTCGCGCAGTGTTCGCGCAGGCGCGTTTACGATAGAAGCCTTCACGTCACAGCACCCGCCTCGCCGACCTGATATGCCCTCAAAAGCCCAGGAAAGCCAGATGAATCCGGATGGGGAACTCAATGTCGTTCATCGGCCGTGACATGGCTGTCGACCTCGGGACCGCCAACACGCTGGTGTACGTCAGGGGCCGCGGAATCGTTCTCAACGAGCCCTCCGTCGTCGCGATCAACACCAACACGGGCGGCATCCTCGCGGTCGGTGCGGAAGCGAAGAAGATGATCGGCCGGACGCCCGGGAACATCGTCGCCGTGCGCCCGCTGAAGGACGGCGTGATCGCCGACTTCGAGATCACCGAGCGGATGCTGCGCTACTTCATCCTGAAGATCCACAAGCGTCGGTATCTGGCCAGGCCGCGGGTCGTCGTCTGTGTGCCCTCGGGCATCACGGGCGTCGAGCGCCGCGCCGTGATCGAGGCGTCCTCCCAGGCGGGCGCGCGCCAGGTGCACATCATCGAGGAGCCGATGGCCGCGGCCATCGGCTCCGGCCTGCCGGTCCACGAGGCCACCGGCAACATGGTGGTGGACATCGGCGGCGGCACCACCGAGGTCGCGGTCATCTCGCTCGGCGGCATCGTCACCGCCCAGTCCATCCGTGTCGCCGGCGACGAACTGGACAACGCGATCATCCAGTACATCAAGAAGGAGTACAGCCTCCTGCTGGGTGAGCGCACGGCCGAACAGATCAAGATCACCATCGGCTCGGCGTACGACCTCGACTCCGACGAGCACACCGAGGTCCGCGGCCGGGACCTGGTCTCCGGCCTGCCGAAGACCGTCGTCATCTCGGCCGCCGAGGTGCGCAAGGCGATCGAGGAGCCGGTCAACGCCATCGTCGACGCCGTCAAGACGACCCTCGACAAGTGCCCGCCGGAGCTGTCCGGCGACATCATGGACAGGGGAATCGTTCTGACCGGCGGCGGAGCGCTGCTGCGCGGCCTGGACGAGCGACTGCGGCGCGAGACCGGCATGCCGATCCACATCGCCGAGGACCCGCTGGACAGCGTGGCGCTCGGATCCGGCAAGTGCGTCGAGGAGTTCGAGGCGCTCCAGCAGGTCCTGGACGCCCAGCCCCGCAGATGACGTGACACGCCGATTCCGCCGTACGAGACGTTCTCCTCTCGTGCGGCGGATCGTCGCTATCGAGGCATAAGCTCCCCACCCATGGGCCCCTTCGGTCGGCGCTCCCCGAGCGGCGCCTCAAGGGGTCCCCGAATTCCTATCGAGGAAGGGCACGGCCGCCGCACGTGAGGGACACCAAAGAGAGCCGGCTGCTCCTGGTCCTGCTGATCGCCATCGCGTTCGCGCTGATCACGGTGGACATCCGAGGAGGCCGGAACTCACCGGTCGACGGCGCCCGGCACGCTGCGGCCGCGGCGTTCGGCCCCATCGAGAACGGCATGTCCTCGGCGGTCGACCCCGTCGGCAACGCCGTCTCGGCCGTCCGCGACTCCGGCAGCCGCCACGACCGGCTCGCCGGCCTGGAACGCGAGAACGCGGCCCTCAAGGCGAAGCTCGGCAGCGACGACCGCAACCGCAGCCGTCTCAAGCAGCTCGACAAGATGCTGAAGATCGCCGGCGAGGGCCAGTACGGCATCAAGGGCGCCCAGGTCATCGCCATAGGGTCGGCGCAGGGCTTCTCCTGGACCATCACCATCGACGCCGGCGCCAACGACGGCATCCGGCGGGACATGACCGTCCTGAACGGCGACGGCCTCGTCGGCCGGGTCACCACCGTCGGCCCCGGCACCTCCACCGTCCTGCTCGCCAACGACCCCGACTTCACCGTCGGCACCCGTATGGAGAACAGCGACGAACTCGGCTTCGCCTCCGGACAGGGCGACCGCCCGCTGCGCGTGGAACTCCTCAACGGCAAGGCGGAGGTGAAGAAGGGCGACCGCCTCGTCACCTTCGGCTCCCAGGCCGACAAGCCCTTCGTGCCCGGCGTACCCGTAGGCGTGGTCTCCCGCGTCGACCCCTCCGGCGGCGGCCTCACCCGCACGCTGTACGTCACCCCGTACGTCGGCTTCACCAAGCTCGACATCGTCGGCGTGGTCGTGGCGGCCCCCAAGAAGGACCCCCGCGACGAGGTCCTGCCGGCCAAACCCAAGCCGACCCCGACGCCGACGGTGACCGTCACGGTCACCCCCTCGGCGGACGCACCCGCAGACGGCCAGCAGCAGTAGGAGCTGAGTTTTCTTCATGCGTGTCAACCGGATCCTGCTCTCCACCGCCCTGGTCGTCGTCGCCCTGGTCGTCCAGGTGAGCGTCCTCGCCCGGCTGCACCTGCCGGGCGCCGTGCCCGACCTGCTGCTGCTCACCGTCCTCGGCCTCGCCATGGTGTACGGCCACGTGGGCGGCGCCCTCGTCGGCTTCGGCGCCGGACTGCTCGCCGACCTCGCCCCGCCCGCCGACCACGCGGCCGGCCGCTACGCCCTCGTGCTGTGCGTCACCGGCTACTTCGCCGGACTCATCAAGCCCGAGAACGGCCGCCTGAAGTCGGCCACCGGCCCCATGGCCGTCGTGGTCGCCGCCGCCGTCGGCTCCACCCTGCTGTACGCGGGCGTCGGCGCCCTCGTCGGCGACACCGCCGCCCGCCATGTCGGCCTGACCGGGCTGCTGTTCTCGGCCGCCCTGTACGACCTGCTGCTCGCCCCGTTCGTGGTCCCCGGCATCATGTGGCTGGCCCGCCGTGCCGACAACGACCCGCTCACCGAGACCAGCCCCGCCGCCAAGGCCGGCGACATCTCCTCCGGCTGGCTCTCCTCCGGCACCGGCCTGCGCATCGGCAGCCAGCGCGGCGGCCTCGGCGCCCTGAAGGCCAAGGCCCGCACCCGCTCCACCCGGGTCGGCCGCATCAAGGGGGTCAAGCGGCTGTGATCCCGGGCGAGTCCATCCGGACGGCCACCCCGAGGTTCACCCGAACGGGGCGCCATCCGCGGAACGCGGCCTCACAGGACCGTCGTTCATCATTCGTACGCGCACACGCATCCGCGCACTGAGAGGGGGAGACAGCCGCAGTGACCAACATCCCCGAGACCGGACGGACCCCACGGGTCCAGATCCGGCTCGTCGTCATCCAGATCCTCGTGCTCTCCCTCCTGGGCACCCTCGGCGGCCGCCTGTGGTACCTCCAGATCCGCGAGGGCGCCGCCTACCAGAGAGAGGCCTCCGGCAACCACGTCCAGCAGGTCGTCGACCCCGCCGTGCGCGGCGACATCCTCGACGCCCGCGGCGTGCCGCTCGCCGACAACGAGACCCGCCTCGTCGTCTCCGCCTCCCGCACCGACCTGCTCAAGCAGAAGGACGACGGCAAGGCCGTCCTCGCCAAGCTGGCCGGCGTCCTCGGCATGAAGCCCGAGGACGTCACCCAGAAGGTCCGGCTGTGCGACGCCAAGACCCCCCAGCCCTGCTGGAACGGCTCGCCCTACCAGCCGATCCCCATCACCGACGAGGCGACGCCCAAGCAGGCCCTGCAGATCCGTGAGCGCGCCGAGGACTTCCCCGGTATCAGCGCCGAGCCCGAGGCCGTGCGCCGCTACCCGGCCCCCGGCAAGTCCAACACCTCCCAGGTCCTCGGCTACCTCTCCCCGGTCACCGACGAGGAGATCCAGAAGGCCAAGGACACCGACTCGCCCTACCTGCGCTCCGACATGGTCGGCCGCTCCGGCCTGGAGCGCCAGTACGACAAGGTGCTGCGCGGCAAGGCCGGCGTGACCCGCTACGAGGTGGACAACCTCGGCCGCGTCATCGGCAAGGCCAAGGCCGACGCCGCCGAGTCCGGCTCCAACCTCGTCACCAGCATCGACTCCCGGGTGCAGCGCGTCGCCGAGTACGAGCTCGACAACGCCATGAAGAAGGCCCGCCAGCAGTTCGACAAGATCACCGGCGAGAACTACAAGGCCGACTCCGGTGCCGTCGTGGTGATGGAGGCCAAGACCGGCCGCATCGTCGCCATGGCCTCCGCCCCCACCTACGACCCCAACGTGTGGGTGGGCGGCATCTCCGGCAAGGACTACAAGGCCCTCACCGGCAAGAACTCGGACTACCCGCTGCTGAACCGCGCCATACAGGGTCAGGCCGCGCCCGGCTCGACCTTCAAGGTGGTCTCCACGGCCGCCGCGGTCAACGCCGGCTATGTGTGGGACGGCGGCTACCCGTGCACCAGCTCCTACTCGGTGGGCGGACAGGTCTTCAAGAACTTCGAGGGCGAGAACTTCGGCCCCATCTCCCTCGGCCGCGCCCTCGAGGTCTCCTGCGACACCGTCTTCTACGGTCTCGCCGACCGGGAGTGGAAGAAGGACGGCGGCATCAACCCCAAGAAGGGCCAGCCCAAGGACCACTTCTTCAAGACCGCCCACCAGTTCGGCCTCGGCAAGGAGACCGGCGTCGACCTGCCCAACGAGGTCACCGGCCGCGTCCCCGACCGCAAGTGGAAGCTCGACTACTGGAAGGCCAACAAGGACGCCTGGTGCAAGTCCGGGAAGAAGGACGGCTCCTACGTCGAGAAGATCGCGTACGAGAACTGCCTCGAAGGCAACAAGATGCGCGAGGGTGACGAGATCAACTACTCCATCGGCCAGGGCGACACGCTCGTCACCCCGATCCAGGAGGCCGTGATCTACGGCGCCGTCGCCAACGGCGGCACCATGTACCAGCCGACCATCGGCAAAGCGGTCATCAGCGCCGACGGCAAGACGATCACGCCGATCAAGCCGAAGAAGTCCGGCAAGCTGCCGGTCACCCAGGCCACCCTCAAAGGCATGAACGACGCCTTCGCGGGCGTCATCACCCGCGGTACCGCGGCCTGGAAGTTCGGCGGCTGGCCGCAGGACAAGATCGCGCTGCACGCCAAGACCGGTACCGCGGAGGTCTACGGCAAGCAGACCACGTCCTGGCTGGCCACCTACTCCAAGGACTACACGGTGATCATGACGATCGCCCAGGCCGGTACGGGTTCCGGCGCCTCCGGTGAGGCGGTGCGCAACATCTACAGCGCGCTCTACGGCGTCCAGGCCGACGGCTCGGTGGACAACAAGAAGGCCCTGCTCCCCGAGCCGCAGAAGGGCCTGCCGAAGGTCCGCACGGACGGCACCATCGCCGCCCCCAAGATCACCGGCGACCCCGGCAAGGACGCCGAGGCGGCCCAGAAGGACAACCCCACCAACGGGGACGACCAGCAGCCCGCCACCTCGCCCTCGCCCAGCCGCAACAGCAACACCCGCAGAAAGCCTCGCGGGAGGGGACGCCGGAGGATGCCCGCATGACCGGCAACAGCTTCTCCGTCTCCGGCTACGGCCCCGAACGGGCCGGCTGGACCAGGGTCTTCGCCCGCGACTCCCTGGCCCGCCGGCTCGACTGGCCGATGCTCCTCGCCGCGATCGCGCTGTCCCTGCTGGGCTCGCTGCTCGTGTACTCGGCGACCCGCAACCGCACCGAGATCAACCAGGGCGACCCCTACTACTTCCTGCTCCGGCACCTCATGAACACCGGCATCGGGCTCGCCCTGATGATCGGCACGATCTGGCTCGGCCACCGCGCCCTGCGCAACGCCGTGCCGATCCTCTACGGCCTGTCCGTCTTCGGCATCCTCGCCGTGCTCACCCCGCTCGGCTCCACCGTCAACGGCGCGCACTCCTGGATCGTGCTCGGCGGCGGCTTCTCGCTGCAGCCCTCCGAGTTCGTCAAGATCACGATCATCCTGGGCATGGCCATGCTGCTGTCCGCCCGGGTCGACGCCGGCGACAAGAAGTACCCCGACCACCGTACGGTCCTGCAGGCCCTCGGCCTGGCCGCCGTACCCATCCTGATCGTGCTGCTCATGCCCGACCTCGGGTCGGTCATGGTCATGGTCATCATCATCCTGGGCGTCCTGCTCGCCTCCGGCGCCTCCAATCGCTGGGTCTTCGGCCTCATCGGCGCCGGCGCCCTCGGCGCCATCACCGTCTGGCAGCTGCACATCCTGGACGCCTACCAGATCAACCGCTTCGCCGCCTTCGCCAACCCCGACCTGGACCCGGCCGGCGTCGGCTACAACACCAACCAGGCCCGCATCGCCATCGGCTCCGGGGGCCTGACCGGCGCGGGCCTCTTCCACGGCTCCCAGACCACCGGCCAGTTCGTCCCCGAACAGCAGACGGACTTCGTCTACACGGTCGCGGGGGAGGAGCTGGGCTTCCTCGGCGCCGGCCTGATCATCGTGCTCCTCGGCGTGGTCCTGTGGCGCGCCTGCCGCATCGCCCGCGATTCGACCGAGCTGTACGGCACCGTCGTCGCCGCCGGCATCGTCGCCTGGTTCGCCTTCCAGGCCTTCGAGAACATCGGCATGACCCTCGGAATCATGCCGGTCACCGGCCTGCCCCTGCCGTTCGTGTCCTACGGCGGCTCGTCCATGTTCGCCGTCTGGGTGGCCGTGGGACTCCTGCAGTCGATCAAGGTGCAGCGGCCGATGTCCGCCTGAGGCGCTTCACCAGGTGAATGGCGGGCGCCGGCCCGCCATTCACCCGGGACTGCCCCTGCCGTCCACGCCGCTCTGCCACTAGATTCGGTTCATGGCGGATGCGAAACGCGAGATCGAGCGCAAGTACGAATCCGACGACAGTGGTCTGCCCGACCTGAGGGGCGTCGGCGAAGTCGCCGACGTCCTCGACAAGGGCCTGACCGAACTGGACGCCACCTACTACGACACCGCCGACGAACGCCTGG
Source organism: Streptomyces sp. WI03-4A (assembly GCF_033792105.1). Classification (NCBI taxonomy): domain Bacteria; kingdom Bacillati; phylum Actinomycetota; class Actinomycetes; order Kitasatosporales; family Streptomycetaceae; genus Streptomyces; species Streptomyces sp. WI03-4A. Next base: position 32,481 of record NZ_JARAUO010000050.1, on the reverse strand, counting down.
CCGCCGCGGCACTCACCCTGCGCCGCCGCACCGGCGGCAGCGACGCCGGCTGGCACCTGAAGGTCCCGGTCGCCCCGGGCGTCCGCGACGAGATCAGAGCGCCCCTCTCCGACACCGTCCCCGAGGAGATCGCCGCCCTCGTCCGCTCCCGGGTCCGCACCGCCGAACTGATCCCCGTGGTCCGGCTCCGCTCCGCCCGCGACGTACGCCACCTGGTAGACGCCGACGGAGCCCTGCTCGCCGAGGCCAGCGTCGACGCGGTGACCGCCGAGCGGCTCAACCGGGCCGGCGGCACCGCCCAGTGGACCGAGATCGAGGTCGAACTCGCCGACGACGGCGACCCGGCCTTCCTCGACAAGGTCGACAAACGCCTGCGCAAGGCAGGCGTACGGCCGTCGAAGGCGCCGTCCAAACTGGCCCGGGCACTCGAACAGACCGGCGGTACCCCCGCCCACCGCGCCACAACCGCCCGGCCCGTGACCGCCGGCGACCACGTCCTCGCCTACCTGCGCGAACAGCGCGAGACCCTCCTCGAATGCGACCCCGCCGTCCGGCGCGACCTGCCGGACTCCGTCCACCGCATGCGCGTGGCCACCCGCCGGATGCGCAGCACCTTCCGCACCTTCGGCCGCATCCTCGACCCCGCCGCCACCACCCCCCTCGCCACCGAGCTGAAATGGCTCGCCGCCGAGCTCGGCGCCGACCGCGACCAGGAGGTCTTGGCCGACCGCCTGACCACCGCCCTCGACGGCCTCCCGCCCGCCCTCGTCCTCGGACCCGTCCACCACCGCGTCACCACCTGGGCGCGCACCCGGCACGGCAGCACCCGCGGCCACCTGATCGCCATCCTCGACTCCACCCGCTACCTCGCCCTCCTCGACGGCCTGGACGCCCTGCTCGCCGCCCCGCCGCTGCGGGCGAAAGCCGCGTCGAAACCTGAGAAGGCACTCGCGAAGGCCGTACGCAAGGACTTCGCCAAGGTCTCCCGGCTGATCACCGCGGCGCTCGACCTGCCACCGGGCGAGCAGCGCGACCTCGCCCTGCACGACGCCCGCAAGAAGGCCAAGCGCACCCGCTACGCGGCCGAGGCCGCCATCCCGGCCCTCGGCGGCCCCGCCCGCTCCCTGGCCAAGTCCATGAAGTCCCTGACCAGCCTCCTCGGCGACCACCAGGACAGCGTCATGGCCCGCCGCACCCTGCGCGAGCTGTCCGCCGTGGCCAACGCGGCGGGGGAGAGCGCCTTCACCTACGGACTGCTCTACGGCCGGGAGGAAGGCCGCGCGGAGGCGGTGGAGACGGAGCTGCCGGGGCTCTGGCGGGAGATCACGTCCGGGGGGTCCGTCTGAGCGTACGAGACAGGCCGCCGGGCGGGTTAGTCTGAATGGTCACCCCTGTCAGCTCATGAAGGTTCGCGAGATGCCTGTCGAGTCGGTTTTTCCGCAGCTCGAAGCTCTGCTCCCCCACGTGCAGAAGCCGATCCAGTACGTCGGCGGTGAGCTCAACTCCACCGTCAAGGACTGGGACGAGTGCGACGTCCGCTGGGCGCTCATGTACCCGGACGCCTACGAAGTCGGTCTGCCCAACCAGGGCGTCATGATCCTCTACGAGGTACTCAACGAGCGGGAGGGCGTCCTCGCCGAGCGCACGTACAGCGTGTGGCCGGACCTGGAGGCGCTGATGCGCGAGCACCGCGTCCCGCAGTTCACGGTGGACGGCCACCGCCCGGTGAAGGCCTTCGACGTGTTCGGCCTGTCCTTCTCCACGGAGCTGGGCTACACCAACATGCTCACGGCCCTGGACCTGGCGGGCATCCCGCTGGAGTCCAAGGACCGCACCCTCGACGACCCGATCGTCCTCGCCGGCGGCCACGCGGCCTTCAACCCGGAGCCGATCGCCGACTTCATCGACGCCGCGATCATCGGCGACGGCGAGCAGGCCGTGCTCGACATGACGCGGATCATCCGCGAGTGGAAGGCCGAGGGCCGCCCCGGTGGCCGCGAGGAGGTCCTGCTCCGCCTGGCCAAGACCGGCGCGGTGTACATCCCGGCGTTCTACGACGTCGAGTACCTGCCCGACGGCCGGATCGCCCGCGTCGTCCCCAACCGTTCCGGTGTCCCGTGGCGCGTCTCCAAGCACACGGTCATGGACCTGGACGAGTGGCCCTACCCCAAGCAGCCCCTGGTCCCGCTCGCCGAGACGGTCCACGAGCGCATGTCGGTCGAGATCTTCCGCGGCTGCACCCGCGGCTGCCGCTTCTGCCAGGCGGGCATGATCACCCGCCCGGTGCGCGAGCGCTCGATCACCGGCATCGGCGAGATGGTCGACAAGGGCCTGAAGGCCACCGGCTTCGAGGAGGTGGGCCTGCTCTCCCTCTCCTCCGCCGACCACTCGGAGATCGGTGACATCGCCAAGGGCCTGGCGGACCGCTACGAGGACGACAAGATCGGCCTCTCGCTGCCCTCCACCCGCGTCGACGCCTTCAACGTCGATCTGGCCAACGAGCTGACCCGCAACGGCCGCCGATCCGGTCTGACCTTCGCCCCCGAGGGCGGCTCCGAGCGCATGCGCAAGGTCATCAACAAGATGGTCTCGGAAGAGGACCTGATCCGGACTGTCTCGACGGCCTACGGCAACGGCTGGCGCCAGGTGAAGCTGTACTTCATGTGCGGCCTGCCGACCGAGACCGACGACGACGTCCTGCAGATCGCCGACATGGCGACCCACGTCATCCAGAAGGGCCGCGAGGTCTCGGGCTCGAACGACATCCGCTGCACCGTCTCCATCGGCGGCTTCGTCCCCAAGCCCCACACCCCCTTCCAGTGGGCGCCCCAGCTCTCCGCCGAGGAGACGGACGCCCGCCTGGCCAAGCTGCGGGACAAGATCCGCGGTGACAAGAAGTACGGCCGCTCCATCGGCTTCCGCTACCACGACGGCAAGCCCGGCATCGTCGAGGGCCTGCTCTCCCGTGGCGACCGCCGCATCGGCGCGGTCATCCGCGCGGTCTACGACGACGGCGGCCGCTTCGACGGCTGGCGCGAGCACTTCTCCTACGACCGCTGGATGCAGTGCGCCGACAAGGCCCTCGCCGACTTCGGCGTGGACGTCGACTGGTACACGACCCGCGAGCGCACCTACGAGGAGGTCCTCCCGTGGGACCACCTCGACTCGGGCCTGGACAAGGACTGGCTCTGGGAGGACTGGCAGGACGCCCTCGACGAGACCGAGGTCGAGGACTGCCGCTGGACCCCGTGCTTCGACTGCGGGGTGTGTCCGCAGATGGACACCCACATCCAGATCGGCCCGACCGGCAAGAAGCTGCTGCCCCTGACGGTCAAGAACGGCGGCCCGACGCCGGCTGCGAGCGGTCACACGCACTGAGGTGAGTGAGGCACTCGATCGGGTGATGGAGGCGCTTGCGGGGTGAGCGAGGATGAGGTGCCAGCTGCGGCCGGCACTTCGGTCCCTCGCCCGTCGGCGGCGCCATCGTCATCTCGAACGCCGTTGCCGGGTCCTAGAAGGACGCCTTACGTCGTTTCCGAGAAAGTCTCCTGCCATCATGCGCGGAACCACATGGGTCCGCGAGCCCTCTCCGTGGTCAGCAAGAGGGCTCCTCGGCGTTCGGTGACAAGTCAGATCAAATCCCTGTTCCGGATCAGACCTCGGGAGTCTCAGTCCCGGCGGATGAGTTCCGGATCGACGCGGCGGCCTACCAGTGGCAGCGTGCCCAGTGTCGCGACGACGATCACGCCCAGGGCAGCGCACGCCAGTACGGGGATCCCGGCGATGTCCCAGAACACCTCACCGCCCCCGGTGACGAGATAACTGGACTCGGCGAGCTTGCCGCTCACCAGGGCCAGCCCGAGGCCGACGGCGAGCGGCAGCACCACCTGGATGCTCTGCACCGCGCGCAGAGTGCGCGCCCGCGCCCCGATCAGCGTGATCGCTGTGACCTGGGCGCGGCGTTCGACGGCCCGGTCCGAGACGGCGACCAGGAAGGCGGCGACACCGATCACCAGCCCCATGATCATGCCGAGGACCAGCAGGGTCTCGATGACCGCGATCTGCGACAGACTGTCGACGTTGACGCCGACCGGTTCGACGGAGACGGTCGGCGTGACACCGCCGATGCCGTCCAGTACCTTGCGGACCACGTGCGGATCGGAGTCGCTGTCGAGGATGAGCGAGCCCGACTGCGGCCGGGCGTGCGCGGGCAGCGCGGACGGCGGGACAATCACGGACGCGTCGCCGACCGCGGACGGGTCGTACGGGCGCATGACGACCCTCGCGGACGGGATGGTCAAGGTTACCGAGACCGGATGCCGCCCGGACCGCAGCCGGAAGGGGAAAGACGCGCCGGGGTGGATGTCCGGGTCGGTGGCACTGTTGGGGTTGACCAGCCGCATGACCCGGCCGTCCGTGCAGCCTTCGGCCCGCCGCACCAGCCGCGTCAGGTCGGCGCAGGTGGCGACCAGCGCCGTGGCCTGGGGCGGGATGCCGGAGGGCCCGGGCTTGCTCCAGGAGACCATCGTCCGGGCGTGGGCGCGGACACCCGGCACCTCGGTGAGTCGCTTCTGCTGCCGGTCGGAGAGCGCCGAAAGCGGCATGGAGTAGTCCTGGACGGGATTGTTCGGCTTGCTGACCTGCTCGAACTCGATCAGCACGCCCTGCGCGAGGGACGCCGCGTACACCAGCAGGACCAGGCCGGTGACGACCCGCATGGTGCTGCCGGGCTCGACCTCGTTGCGGCGCATGGCCAGGTTCAGCGCCAGGGACCGGGTGGTGCGGGCCACCTTGCGGGCCAGGAGGTAGGACAGCCACGGCAGAGTCAGTACCAGCCCCGAGCCGGTCAGCAGGACCCCGCCCACGACCAGGACCGCGAAGAGGCCGTCGCTCGTGGCTGGGTGGTCGGTGAGGCCGGTCGCGCAGAAGCCTGTGACGATGCCAAGGCCGGTGACCAGCAGGAGGCCGCCCCACTTCGTGGGGGGCTTGGGTACGGCCGTGCGCCGTACCGCCAGGGGATTGGCGGCGGCGGTGCGCGCGCTCGCTCGACCGACGAACCAGGCGAGTGCCGGGCAGCCGAGAAGGCAAACGGCGACGGTGGTCCAGGACAGGGCGCCGTCGGCCGGGTACCAGCGCAACGCCGGTAGGCCGGAGCGGGCCATCACCTGGTTGAGAATCCCGTACTCGCCGAGCCCGAGGAGGGCGCCGAGCAGCGCCGCGGCCACGGTCTCGGCGGCGTTGACGCGCTGCGTGCCCTTGGTGCTAAGGCCCAGCAGGCGCAGCGCGGCCAGGCGGCGGGTGCGGCTGGCGGCGGAGAGCCGGGCGCACACCGACAGGAAGACGGCCAGGGGAAGCAGGACCAGGGTGGCAAGGGCGAAGCGGAGGTTGGTGAGGGTGGACGGCTCGACGACGGGGGTGGGGGCGTAGGAGTAGCCGAAGGACTGCAGCGCCCCGGTGTCCGCGTCGCCGGCGATCTCCTTCCGGGACGTCCCCACATAGGCGTACAGCTCGTCCGGGTCAGCGAGCCCCGCAGGGCCGATGCGGCCCTTCTCCCGACCGGGCAGCAGACCCTTGAGGGCGGGCTCCGCATGCAGCAGTTCGTGCAGGCGCGGAGACAGGTACAGTTCGCCGGGTCCTGGGAGGGCGTCCAGGCCGGGCGGCGGTTGTTGCGTGGCCTTGGTTCCGCGGGCGACGAACACCCGGGTGAACGGCTTGGAGCCGTGCGGATCCCTGCGCTCCAGGACGAGCGCCGAGCCCGTGCGCGCCTTGCCCGCCGACGTCGTCTGCGGTTCCCGGGCCGCGGCCCGGGCGTCGTGCGCGTCCAGGATGGCCGGGATCGTCAGCACGAGGGCGAGGCAGCACACACCGAGGGAACCGCCCGCCGCCATGAGGAAGAAGCGGATGCGGCTGCCGCGCCCGGAGCCGAACAGCAGGCGTAGGCCGAGCATGAACTCCCTCACGCGCCACCCCGCGGGGAGAGAACTCCGTCGGCCATGGTGTAGTGGCTGTCGGCCCGAGCGGCGACGGCCGGATCGTGCGTCACCAGGACCACGGCCGTGCCCTGGGAGCGTGCCAGGCTGAGGAACTCGTGGAGTACGGCGGCGGCGTTGGCGCTGTCCAGCGACCCGGTGGGCTCGTCGGCGAAGACGACCGCCGGACGGTGTACCAGGGCGCGGGCCACCGCGACGCGCTGACTCTGGCCGCCCGACACCTGCGAAGGCCGCCGCTCGCGCAGGTCCGCCAGGCCGAGCCGCTCCAGTACCCGGCCGGCCGCCTCAAGGGCGGACTTCTTGCCCTGCCCGCTCAGGCGCAGCGGCAGCGCGGCGTTCTCCTCGACGGTCAGCTCGGGCAGCAGTTCCCCGTACTGGAAGACGAAGCCGAAACGCTCCCGGCGCAGCGCGCTCACCTCCTCGTCGGTGAGGCCACCGAGTACGCGCCCTTCGAAGCGCACCTGTCCCCGCGTGGGGGGCAGCACACCAGCCAGGCAGTACAACAGTGAGGACTTGCCCGAGCCGCTCTGCCCGGTGATGGCCGCCACCTCGCCGGGCGCGACGTGGAGATGGGCGTCGCGCACGGCCGGCTGGCTGCCGTAGGAGAGGTCTACTCCGACGGCGGAGAGGATGGGTGAGGTAGTGATGGTTTCCCCCAGGAAAGGGCTGGGGGCCCAGGTGTGACACCTGGGCCCGAAGCAAACCGACCTGCCGGCTACGGCCGCTTGTAGTGCTTGGTCACCGAGCAGTTGTCGGGGTGGAGCGAGCCCCTGTCCCGGCAGACGCGTATGTAGGCGTTGACGGTGTAGCGCTCGGCGCCGTCCCAGTTGTAGTAGTCGAGCGGAACCGTCTTCTTCTGCTTGCCGTTGTACCGGCTCCAGTCGTAGCCCTCGACCTTCACCTGCATGTACACGTTGTGCCCATCACCGCTGTCGGTGTCCTGGAGATTGCCCTTCCACTCGAAGGCACCGTGGTGCTGGCCGGCCGGCCAGAAAATCTTGTGTCAAGAGGCGGCAAACGCGGTACCTGCCCCCGTGGCGAACAGGGCTGCCGTAAGAACGCCTGCTGCCAGCTTCCGCATGTTTTCTCCCGTTTTTTGTTCTGTTGTGGCCCCTGGCGGTCAGATCAGGGACGGGGAGATGCTAGTAACGGTGATCGGCAAGGGCAGCGCATATATGCAGGGTTTGGCCGCCTTTGGTGCAGTATTTCCGGTGAGGCTTTGTCTTTCTGTTGCCCGCCGTTGAGCGGAATCTGATGATCCGTAAGTTGTCGTCGGTGGGCGTGGTGGGGAAACGCCGTCCGGCACGGTCGGTCTCCGGGGTGCGCAGGTGTCCTACCTCCACGAAAGCGAGGCCAGCTGGCCGGACGTGGTGGAGCTGGACGGCTTCGTCTATGGCTCCATCGAAGTGGTGGAGGGAGGTGAGAGACGGGAGGCGGTGGAGCGACAGGAATCCGTGGCCCGGTGCCTGGCATGGATACGACGCAGCCCCGCCTACAGTCCCCAGCCCTACGAGCAACTGGCCGCCTGGTACCGGAAGGTCGGCCATCACGATGATGCCCGCCGGGTGCTCCTGGCCCGGCAGCACCACCGGCGCAGTACGCTGCGTCCGGCCGCTCGCGCCTGGGGGCGTCTGCTCGACGGAGCCGTCGGGTACGGCTATCGCCCGTGGCTCGCGGCCGTCTGGCTCGTCGCGCTGACCCTGCTGGGCGCTCTGGTCTTCGGTACTCACTCGCCGACCCTGGTGAATCGAGGCGAAGGCACCCCTTTCCAGCCCCTCGTCTACACGCTGGACCTCTTGATTCCCATCGGCGGCCTCGGCCAGCGCATCGCTTGGTACTGGAGGGACACCGGCGTTCAATGGTTATCGTTCGTGCTGAACGCTGTCGGCTGGTTGCTGACGACGGCTGTCATCGCGGGTGTGACCCGCACCCTGAACAGGAACCGGAGCAGGCCGGGCGGCGGCCGGGGCACCGGCGCGGCACAGATGTCGGCCTGCTGGTGTATGCCCGCAGATGGAACCCACATCCAGAGCGGCCCGACCGGCAAGAAGCTGCTGCCCCTGACGGTCAAGAACGCGGGCCCGATGCCGGCTGCGAGCGGTCACACGCACTGAGGTGAGCGGGGCGCACCGCCCGTGACAGCGTGGCTCCGCGAGCCCCCTTTCCTGACTGGGAAGGGGGCTCGCGGGCGTCGGGGGGCGCGTAGCAACCGGTATTGCTGCCGAGATTCTCGGACCCGAGAGGGGAGTCGCGGACGGAGACCTCCGGGAGGAACATCGGAATCACGGAGGCAAGGTGGTGGTGGCTATGGGGACGCCGTCGAGGCATTTCAGCGAGAGTCCTGAGGATCCGTTCGCATTCGGGCGTGCCGCCGCGGCCGTGCTCGATGATCGGGGCATCGTGGTCGGCTGGGGCTCACGCGCGGAGGAGCTGCTCGGCTATCCGGCCAAGGAAGTGATCGGCCGGATGTGGCAGGACCTCCTGATCGACAGCCGTGACCTGTCAGCCGCGCGGTCCGTTGTCGTGGACGCCGTGAAAGCGGGGGGATGGTTCGGGGTGCTGCCCGTCCGGCACCGTGACGGACGCCGTGTCGACATGGGTTTCCGGGCCCGTGCGGTCACCCGCCAGGGGGGTGATCAGGAGTGGCTCCTGGTCGGTGCTCCTGCCGCCGACGTCATCGCCTGGCAGCGGGACCGTGCGCTGCTGGACGGTCTGTACCGCCGGTCTCCGATCGGTCTGGTCACGTACGGTCCGGACAGGAGAGTGATCAGGGTCAACCGGGCGGTCGAAAAGGCGAGCGGCGTGCCTGCCGAGGCGCCGGTAGGCCACCGCCCCCGCGAATTCATGGTCGACGAGGACGCCGGCCCGGCGGATGAGCGGGTACGGCACGTCCTGGAGACCGGCGAGCCGTTGATCTTCACGGAGCAGTCCGCCCGGACACGCCACGATCCGGGCCGGGAACGGATCCTGTCCGTCTCGGCCTTCCGGATGGAAGATCCCTCGGGGCGGATTCTCGGCGTGGCCGAGACGATCGAGGACGTCACCGAACGTCACCGGGCGCAACGCAGACTCGCTCTGCTGAACGAGGCGAGCGCCCGGATCGGGACCTCGTTGGACGTGGCACAGACCGCTCGGGAACTGGCCGAAGCGGGCGTCCACGGCTTGGCCGACTACTGCTCGGTGGACCTCCTCAGGCCTGTGACGGTGGGTGACGAACCTGTACCGGGTGCGGCAGGCCCTCTGCTCCGGACCGCCCTCTCACCGCCGGACCACCGTGTCCCGTTCCAGGAGGGTGACGTGGTGCCCCTGCTGCCGGAGTCCGGGCAAGCACGGTGCCTGGCCGAGCGACGCCCGGTCGTCGAACGGCTGCTGTCCCTCCGCCCCGAGTGGTACGCCATGGACCGGCGGCGCATCGAACTCGCCCTGGGGCTCGGTGTTCACTCGCTGATCGCGGTGCCCTTGATCGCGCGCGGCCTCGTTCTGGGTGTGGTCAGCCTGTGGCGAGCGCGGGATTCGGAGTCTTTCGAGGATGGCGACGCGGCGGTGGCCCAGGAGCTCTCCTCGCGCGCGGCCGTCTGCATCGACAACGCGCGCCGCTTCACCCAGCAGCAGAACACCGCTCTCACCCTGCAGCGCAGTCTGCTGCCGAGCACGCTCACCGACCTGCCGGCCGTGGAGGTCGCCTGCCGCTACCTCCCGGCAAGCGGTGAACTGGGCCTCGGGGGCGACTGGTTCGACGTGATTCCGCTGTCAGGGGCCCGGGTGGCTCTCGTCGTCGGAGACGTGGTCGGTCACGGGATCCACGCCGCGGCCTCGATGGGCCGGCTGCGTGCCGCGGCGCGCACCCTGGCCAGCCTTGACCTGGAACCGGACGAGGTGGTGGCGCGGCTGGACGACCTGGTCGGTCTGCTGGCCGCTGAGCTGGAGGCGAACGCCGACGGCAACACGTCGGCGATCGAGCAGGTGCTCGGGGCCACCTGCCTCTACGCCGTCTACGATCCGGTCCTCCAGCGCTGTTCCCTGGCTCGGGCGGCCCACCCGGCGCCGGTCATGTCAACCCCGGACGGCGAGGCGACCGTGCTTGATCCGCCTGCGGGTCCCCCGCTGGGTCTGGGCGGACTGCCCTTCGAGACTTACGAGGTGGATCTTCCCGAGGGGAGCCTGCTCACCCTCTACACCGACGGCCTCCTGGAGGCGGGGAACGGCGACGTGGACACCGCACTGGAGACCCTGTGCGCATGTCTTTCCGACCCCACGCAACCTCTGGAACAGGCGTGCCGGACCGCGGTCGAGGCGCTGCTGCCCAAGGGCCACCACCCCACCGACGACGTCGCGCTGCTCATCGCCCGTACCCGTGTGCTACGTCCGGAGAACGTCGCCTCGTGGCAGCTGCCGCTGGAAGCGACCTCCGCCGCCCGTGCCAGGGAGCTGACCACGGCGAAACTCGCCGAATGGGGGCTGCCCGAACTGGCCTTCACCACCGAGCTGGTCGCGAGTGAGCTGGTCACGAACGCCTACCGATACGCGACCGGCCCCGTCACCATGCGTCTCATCCGCACCCACTGCCTGACCTGCGAGGTGTCCGACACCAGCCACACATCTCCTCACCTGCGGCGGGCCCTCAGCACGGACGAGGGCGGACGCGGGCTCTTCCTGGTCGCGCAGCTCGCAGAGCGGTGGGGTGCCCGCTACACCCGCGACGGCAAGACCGTCTGGACGGAGCAGCCTCTGCTGCCCGCATGACGCGCGGCCCCCGGGAGACGTCGGGCGCGAGGTGGTAGGCGTCGAACCAGGGCAGTCGCTCACTCGTCACGCGGCAGTCACGTTTGCGGTGATTTCACCGTTCCACATCCGGAGGAGAGCGTGCAGGACGAGGATCCCGCTGCGCACGGGGGCCGGAACGCGGTGGGTCAGGCCGGAGTCCCGGCGTCGTGCGCGAAGGCCTCGGGCCCCTTTTCCGCCGCCGCGGGGTCCATCCACATGACCTGCCAGCCGTGGCCGTCCAGGTCGAAGAAGCTGCGTGAGTACATGAAGCCGTAGTCCTCGGCGTCGTCCGCCTCGGTGCCGCCCGCCGCGAGCGCGGCGGCGCTGACCGCGTCGACCTCGTCGCGGGACGACACGCTGAAGGAGTACAGGGCCAGCGCCTGCTTGGCGGGATCGGCCATCGGCAGCTTCGAGAACTGCGCGAACTTCTCATGGCTGAGCAGCATCACGAAGGCGTGCTCGCCGACCGGCATGCAGGCGGCGGTCTCGTCGGTGAACGCCGGGTTGAAGCCGAACCCGAGCTCCGCGAAGAACGCCTTGCTGCGCTCGAGGTCAGCCACGGGGATGCTCACGAACAGGTTGCGGCCGGGGTGTGCGGGGGTGGTCATGGTGGGTCTCCAGTCGGTGGCTCGATGGCGTGCGTCCGGGTAGACCGGTCCGGCCGGCGGAACTCATCGGTGCCGCCGGCCCCGGTCCACGCGTCGGCAGACGCCGTCGGCCGGGCAACGCCGCCGGGCTCGCGGACCCCGCGGGGCTTGTCTCGGCGAGGCGCCAGAGCGGTCGCGACGGTGATCACGTTCTCCATGTCGCCGCGGGACTGCTCGGCGTCGTGGCGCACCTCGTACTGGATGATCAGTCCGTCGAGCGCCGCGACGAGGAACCGCACCAGGGCGAAGAGGCGGCCAGCCGCTCGAAGCCGGGGTTCCGGCGGCAGTGGAGTTCCGTCACCGCGCCGATGACGGCGCGGCGGCACCGAACCCGCTGCGGCTGCCGGGCATCTTCGTCTCGGCGCTGCGCGGCCGGGTCCCGTCCGGCGGCGCGTCCCGCGTCAGCCGCCGCCCTGCGCGACCTCCAGGTGGATCGGGCCGCGCAGGAGGGGGCTGCGGCGGTACGGCGGGGGGTCGGTGACCAACTGGGGCCGGTCGAGGCGGCGTACCAGTTCGGTCAGGGCGATCTGGGTCTCGCGGCGGGCCAGCGGGCTGCCGAAGCAGTTGTGGATGCCGCTGCCGAAGCCCAGGTGCTGGTTGTCCCGGCGGTCGGGGTCGAAGCGCTCCGGGTGGTAGAAGCGGCCCGGGTCGCGGCTGCCCGAGGCCAGCATGAGCATCACCTGGGCGCCCTTGGGGATGACGGTGTCGGCGACGGCGATGTCGCTGTAGGCCGCCCGCCAGGGAATGATGTGCACCGGCGGCTCGTAGCGCAGGAGTTCCTCGACGAGCGGCACGACCAGGTCGGGGTCCTCGCGCAGGCGGTGCAGCACGTCCGGGTGACGCAGCAGCGTCAGCATGCCGTTGGTGATGAGGTTGACCGTGGTCTCGTGGCCGGCGATCAGCAGGAGGTTGGCGGTGGCGACGATCTGCTCGTCGGTCATCCGTCCGTCCGGCCCGTCGTCGTTGGCCATCCGGGTCAGCAGGTCCTCGCCCGGCGTGCCGTGGCGTTGCTCCAGCAGTGCGGCGAGGTACTGGCGCAGGTCCTTGGTGGCCTGCTTGCCGTTCTCGAGTTTCTCCACCGGGTCGGTCTGTGGGTCGTAGCCGGCCGCGTCGATGATGTCGTTCACCCACAGGTGGAATCTCGGTTCGTCTTCGCGGGGCACACCGAGCAGGTGGCAGATCACGGCGACGGGGAACGGGTAGGCGAAGTCGTCGACGATGTCGACGACTTCCTTGTCCGCCAGGTCGTCGATCAGCCCGTCCACGGTGGCGGCCAGGTCGGGTTCGAGTGCGGTGACCAGGTCGGGGGTGTGCGGGGGGCCGAAGTGACGCATCGCCATGCGCCGCAGGCGGTCGTGCTCGGGCGGGTCGAGGTGGATGAACGAGGGACTGCGTTCCTCGAACGCGGGCATCGGCCGCGCCAGGTTGCGGATGTCGGAGCTGAGGTGCGGGTTGTGCAGCAGGCCGGCGATCTCGCGGTAGGTGCTGACGACGTAGCTGCCGTCCCGCTGCCGGGCCACCGGTGTCTCGCGCAGTTCGGCGTACAGCGGGTACGGGTCGGCCCGGGAGGAGTAGTCGAGGATCCGGCGCAGCGTGTCGGTCGTCGTCTCGGTCGTGGTCATCGCGCTGTCCCTCCTACCGGTGGTGCTGCTGCGCGGCCGTGACCCGCCGTTCGCCCGGGTCGTGTCCGGTGACGACCACGGTGGCGCCCTGGGCGAGCAGTTGGGGTCCGGGGAAGTCGACGGGGACCGGCTTCATGTCGAGGGGCTGGTCGGGCGTGGGGGCGGGCGGCGGGAAGGGCGCGGCCGTCTCGATCAGTCCGCGGTAGTGGTCGAGCCACTTGGCGTTGTCGAAACTGACCGCCGCGGTGACGCGGCCCCGGTAACCGTAGGCGGCGACGAAGCGGTGGTCGGCCACCGATCCCTGGGCGAGGACGACCTCGTCGGCGAAGGTCGGTACGCCGACGGACTTGATGTTGACGCCGAACTGGATCGACCAGAACACCGGCAGGGTCAGGTGGGGCCAGCGGTCGGCCTGGGGGCTGACCATGTTGTGCGCCGCGACCTCCGCCTGTTCGACGGCGTTGGCCCAGTGCTCCAGGGAGATGAGCCGGTACTCGTAGACCGGGTTCGGGCAGCGTGCCACGTCGCCGGCGACGAAGACGTCGTCGGTGATCAGGCCGTCGAGGGTGAGGGCGCGGCAGCCCGTGTCGCAGGCGATTCCCCAGACGCCGGCGGCCAGTCCGGAGCCCCGCAGCCATTCGGTGTTGCGGATGCCGCCGAGTGCCACGACGGCCACGTCGGCGTCGACGGTGCTGCCGTCGTCGAAGTGCGCGCGGCGGAAGTGCCCCTGGGCGTCGCCCTCCAGCCGGGTGACCTTGACGCCGCAGCGCAGGTCCACCCCGTGGGAGCGCTGCATGTCGGAGGCGACCTCGCCGATCATGGCGCCGAGCGCTCCGACCAGGGGGGCCGGGGCCAGTTCGGCGACGGTGACCTCGATGCCGCGTTCACGGCAGATGGACGCGATCTCGGAGCCGGTGAAGCCCGCCCCGATGACCAGGACGCGGGAGGGTCCGGCGGCGAGCGCCTGTTGCAGTCCCTCGGCGTGTTCGCGGGTGCGCAGGACGAACACGCCGTCCAGGGCCGCCTCGCTCTCGACGAACCAGGGCCGGGCCCGAACGCCGGTGGAGATCAGGACCCGGTCGAAGGGGATCTCGCGTCCGTCCGCCAGGTGCACATGGTTGGTGGCCAGGTCCAGGCCGTCCGCGGGCACGCCCAGCAGCCAGTCCGCGTCGACCGCGCGCCGGCGCGGCAGCGTGGTGCCGTCGGCCGGCACCCACCCGGTCAGGACCTGCTTGGACAGGGGTGGCCGGTCGTACGGCTCGCCCGTCTCGTCACCGATCATGGTGAGGGAACCGGTGAAACCCTCGTCGCGCAGCGTCTCCGCGGCCCGCAGGCCCGCCAGCGACGCACCGACGATCACGATGCGGCCCTCACGCTTGAAGGCGCGCAGGTTGTCGGCGCTGGTCATGGCGTCGACGCCGCCACTGGTACGTCCCCGCCCTCGAGCCGTCCCTCCAACTGGTCGACCAGGATGGCCTGGACCGGGCAGGCGGCCGCCGCGCGCAGCACCTGGTCGCGCTGGGCGTCGTCGGGCGTCGGGTCGTACATCAGCGCTTCTTCTCCGTGCATCCGGAACGCGTCCGGGGCGAGGAAGGCGCACTGCGCGTACCCCTGACAGCGAGAAAGATCAACGACAACTCTCATGCCGACCTCCACAGGCACCACAGGCCGTGGCACCCCGGATCCGGCATCGCTGCGGCACGCACGGCGCGGGACAAGCCTCGGTGAGAAGATTCGGCCGGCTGCCGCCCCGGAAGAGGAGGGGGGCCGCGCTCGTCGGGTCTCCGCAAGGGGAAGTGGTCGTCACGCAGCATGCGACCGGCGTCTGTGGAACCGCCCAGAGAACCTGACCTGATTGTCACAAAAGCGTATCCCGGGCACATATCACCTGCACTCCAGAAAAACCGGGAGGCAGACATGGGACAGGTACTGGGGGACGTGCTGGGCCTGGCGGCCGGCGTCGCCGTCAGTCCGCTGCCGATCGTCGCGATCATCATCTTTCTGGCGACGCCCCACGGACGCCGCAACGGCCTGGTGTTCGCCGCCGGTTGGGTGGTGGGCCTGTCGGCCCTGGGCGCGGTGATGCTGGCGATCGGCGGCGGGGGAGACGCCTTTGGCCACGGGCATCCGGCCGACTGGGTGGGCGCGCTCAAGCTCGCGCTGGGGCTCGCGTTGACGCTCTTCGGTGTACGGCTGTGGCGCCATCGGCCCACCGACGTCACGCAGGCGCAGCTGCCGAAATGGATGGCGGCGATCGACCGCTTCCCACCGGTGAAGATCTTCCTCCTCGCCCTGCTGCTGTCGGCAGGGAACCTGAAGAACGCCCCGCTGACCATCGCCGCGGCGGCCTCCATCAGCTCGTCGGGACTGCCGGTAGGGCAGCAGGTCGGCGCACTGGCGATCTTCGTCGTCATCGCGTCCGTCGGGCTGCTGGTTCCGCTGGTGGTCTTCCTGATCCTGAGCGAGCGGGCCGCGAGCATGCTGGGCAACTGGAAGGAGTGGGCCGCGCGGCACAACGTCGCGATCATGGCCGTCCTGTTCTTCGTGTTCGGGCTGAAGCTGCTCGGGGACGGCATCGACGTCCTCACGTCCTGAGGTCGCGACGCCCGCCCGGCGGCCGTTCCTCACCCGCTCGGCGACGTCCGGATGCCGTGACCCGGCGCCGTGGCGAGGATGGGACGGGCCCCGGGCGGTCCCCGCGGGCGCCCGAGCGCGAGGTGACTGGATCATGGCGAGACGCGGACGCGGGTACGGGGTGTGCCGGCCGGCCCGGGTGGGCGCCGCGGGGATGTGCCTGGGGGTGCTCGGGTTCCTGCTGCCGGGGTGCTCCGGTACGGACGCCGCCGCCGACAGCCCCGCCGCCTCCGCGTCCCTCGCCTCCACGCCGCCGAAGCAGCCCCCGCCCCAGTTGACGCGGGCGCAGGTGGGGGCGGCCGTGGACCGGCTGGACGGCCTGGTGCGGGAGGCGATGAAGCGCACCGGGGTGCCGGGGGTCGCCGTGGGCGTCGTCCACGAGGGCAGGGTGGTGTACGCGAAGGGCTTCGGCGTCCGCGAGGTGGGCCGGAGCGCGAAGGTCGACCCGGGGACGGTGTTCCAGCTGGCGTCGCTGTCCAAGCCGCTGGCGTCCACCGTCGTCGCCGGGGCGGTGGGGCGCAAGGTCGTCGGCTGGGACGACCGGATCGTCACCCATGATCCGGGCTTCGCGCTCAAGACCCCGTACGTGAGCGAGAACGTGACGGTCGCGGACCTGTTCGCGCACCGCAGCGGGCTGCCCGACCACGCGGGCGACCTGCTCCAGGACCTGGGCTACCAGCGCGACTACATCCTGCGGCACCTGCGCCTCGAGCCGCTGACGCCGTTCCGCGCGAGCTACGCCTACACCAACTACGGCCTCACGGCGGCGGGCGTGGCGGTGGCCGACGCGGCGAAGACCGACTGGTCGCGGCTGGTGGCGGACACGCTGTTCCAGCCCCTGGGGATGGACCACTCCAGCTACCGGCGCGCCGACTACGACAAGGCCGCCGACAAGGCGTCGCCCCATGTCGAGGCCGACGGCCGCTGGAAGCCCTCCACCACGGAGAACGCCGACAGCCAGGCCCCCGCGGGCGGGGCGAGTTCCAGCGTCGACGACCTGACGAAGTGGATGCGCCTGCAACTGGACAACGGCGCGTTCGGCGGGAAGCGGCTCGTCGATCCGACGGCGCTGGACCGGACCCGCGTCCCGCACTCCGTCGCCATGGAGCCGCTCGCCCCGGCGGGTGAGCCCGGCTTCTACGGGCTGGGCTGGAACGTCGGCTACGACCAGCGCGGCCGGCTGCGGCTGAACCACTCCGGCGCCTTCGACCTGGGCGCCGCCACCGCGGTCACCCTGCTGCCCGGCGAGCGGCTGGGCATCGTCGTGCTCACGAACGGCCAGCCCGTCGGCGTGCCCGAGGCGGTGGCCGCCGCGTTCTTCGACATCGCGCAGAACGGCAGGCAGACCGTCGACTGGCTGCCGTTCTACGAGAAGGTGGTGCGGGCGGCCGCCTACACGGGCGCCTCACCCACCGATTACGCGAAGCCGCCCGCCGGCGCCGCGCCGGCGAAGGCCGACGACGTCTACACGGGCACCTACGCGAACGCGTACTACGGTCCGCTCACCGTCACCCGCGACAGCGGCGGCGGGCTGAGCATGAAGCTGGGCCCGCGCGGGATGACGTTCCCCCTCACGCACTACTCGGGTGACACCTTCAGCTACCGCACCCGGGGCGAGAACGCCGTCGGCCTGTCCGGCGTCACGTTCCACGTCCGCTCGGACCGCGCCACGAGCGTCACCGTCGAACACCTCGACGCCAACGGCCTGGGCACGTTCCGCCGCTGAGCCGGACCCGCCGGGGAGTCGTTGTCACCCGTCGCCCGCGCCGCCTTTCAAGCCCGGGGATTCCGGGCACCCAGCAGGTGCGGGAACCCCCGCTCCCCCGGGGCCCCGTCGTGGCGATTGGCTCCGGTGCCGAAGAACGCCGCGTCGGCTCGGCATCTCGTGCGGTCGGCGCTGGACGGTGTCGCGCCGGACCTGGCGGCCACCCCCGAGCTGCTGACCGGCGAGCCTGCTGGTGAGCTTCCCCGCGCAGGGCGCGCCCGTCGCGCCGGCGCGGCCACGGCGCAGGCGTCCCTCGACGTCTTCTGCGACGAGCTGGCCATCAAGTTCGGCGCCGACGCCGCGGACGACATCGCCCTGCCCGCGCTGCGCCCCCGTTCCGGCCCGCACCCGTGAGCCGCCCCGGCCCGGACCCGCACCCGTGAGCGGGACGGGTCACGCCGTGGTGTGCCAGCCGGGCTCCAGGCTGTCGAGCAGTGTCCGGAAGGCCTGGTCCGCCCGGTCCCAGTGACCGTCCGCCAGCGGGGTGGCCAGGAGGCCGAAACCCGCGCCGACCAGCAGGGTGGCCTGGGTCCTGGCCCGGTCCCCGGTCATGCCGAGGTCGCGGAGGACGGAGGTGAGCAGGTCCGTCCAGGCGGTGACGATGTCCCGCATGACGGGCCCGTAGCGGCTGCGGTCCAGTACGCTCGCGCTCATGAGCTCCAGGTAGAGCGGGAGCGAGGCGCGGATGTCGGGGTCGTCGAACCGCCGCCACAGCTCCTCCAGGAAACGGCGCAGCGCCGCCGGGTCCCGCGGCGGTCCGACGGACTCCAGCAGTTCGCGGACGCGGATGAGGGGCCGGCGCTCGTAGCCCCCGAGCGCCTCGGCGACCATGCGTTCCTTGGTCCCGAAGTAGTACAGGAGCATGCGGTCGCTGGTGCCCAGGGCACGGGCCAGCGGGCGCAGGGACAGCCCCGCGAGGCCGTTGCGGAGCACGTACGCGCGGACCCCGTCGAGAAGGTCGCGCCGTTTGGCCGGGTCGGGCGGGCGGGGCATCAGGGCTCCCCAGGGAGTGGGCGGCCGGACCGCCGTACAGCAGTCCGTTTTCCCAGTTTTTGGCAGGGTCTTTACTGTAGCGCCCGCTACGCCTATATTCGTAGATGTAACGACTGCTACATGTACGAAGGATTGATTCCCATGGCCGTCCAGGCCATATGTGAGCCCCGCACCCTCCGCCTCCGCCGAGGGGACCGGTCCTCCCGTGCTGCCGCGCACACCTGGATCGCCCGGCAGTGGGCCCTGTGGTCCCGGATGCTCACCCCGTTGCGCCCGCTGGACGCCCCGCGGGGTCGGGCCACCGTCTGGGACGCCTCCTGGCCACTGCGGCGGGAGCCGACCTCCGTGCGGCAGGCGCGCCGCCTGGTGACCGGGCAGCTCGCCCACTGGGGCCTCGGTCACCTGGCCGACACCGCTGAGCTGCTGGTCAGCGAGACGGTCACGAACGCGCTGCGGCACACGCGCGGCCCGCTCCGGCTCAACCTGCGGCTGTGCGGCTCCCGCTTGCTGTGCGAGGTCGAGGACACCGAACCCGCCGGTCCGGTGCGCGGCGACGTCGACCTGGACGCGGAGGGCGGCCGGGGCACCGAACTGCTCGATCTGCTCACGGACGCCTGGGGCAGTCTCCGGACGGCCACGGGCAAGACCATCTGGTTCGAGCTGCGGGACGGGAGCGCCGGCCCGGGGGAGCCGGTGGGCTGAGCCCCTTCCCCGTCCGCGGCCGGCCCCGAGATCCGCGGGGCCCGGCCGGCCGAGGTCAGCGGACGACGTCGAAGACGTTCTTCTGCAGGCCGTTGGCGTAGACCTCGTGCTCGACCAGCTTCAGCTTCTGCGCGTCCTTGTCCGTGGTGCTGAACAGGCGCTTGCCCGCGCCGAGGAGCAGCGGGAAGACCAGCAGGTGGTAGCGGTCGACGAGGCCGGCGTCCGCCAGGCCGTGGTTCAGCTCGGCGCTGCCGTGGACGATGATCGGGCCGCCCTCGGTCTCCTTGAGGGCGGCGACCTCGTCGAGCGAGCGCAGGATCGTGGTGTCGCCCCAGTCCGTCACGAGGTCGTCCTCGGCGAGGGTGGTGGAGACGACGTACTTCGGCATCACCTTGTAGTCGGCGAAGTCCTCCATGGCCGGCCACACCGGGCTGAACGCCTCGTAGCTGACCCGGCCCATGAGCATCGCCGTGGCCTCCTTCTGCTCCCGGCCCTTCAGCTCGAAGGCCTCCGGCAGGAACGCGACGTCCTTGAACGTCCAGCCGGCGTTCCGGTAACCGCTCTCGCCGCCCGGAGCCTCCACGACGCCGTCGAGCGAGACGAAGGCGGTGCTGATCAGAGTGCGCATGAGGGTTTCTCCGTGTCTCGTCGTGGTCCGGGCTTGATCGCGTCGCCGTCGCACGCGTGGTGGGCGTGCCCTTGTGACGCCTCCAGCATCTAACCGACAAATAATTTTGTCAAGACGATTTGAGTTGTCGGAGAGGCGCGCCGGGCCGCGGCGCTCAGGCCGTGACCCTCGGCTGAGCCGGGCTGAGGTACCGCACGCTCGTGCGCTCGGCGTGCGGGGCGAGCAGGCCCTGGAGCTCGTCTGCCGCGACCTTCAGCAGGTCGCCGTTCCCCAGCCACCCCCACCAGGCCGGGGTCGTGGAGACCCTCAGCGTCACCAGCGGCCGGATGGTCCTGGTCGTCGACGGCACCGAGCACACCATCGAGGCCGGGCAGACCGCCACGTTCCACGGCGACACCGCGCACGTCTACCGGGGCGCGGGCGACGCGACCTGCCACGTGATCATGACCGTCCACCTGCCACCCGGACCCGTGCCGACGGCCGCGGCCTGACGGCCCGACGGGTCACGTCGGCTAGCCCGATGTATTGATCCACCAGCGTGTTCTCCCAGGACAGCACCGGCGTTCCCGTGAGCCCCGGTCAAGCTCGCACTCGGACTCGGGCAACACCCGAACACTCTGAGAACAAGGAGCACCACGTGAGTCCTGAGCGCATGAGAGCCCCGTGGCAGGGGCCGGCGGCACCCGGCGGGGCCGGCAGGGTCCGCAGGCTCGCCGCGATCGCCACGGCGGTGACCGTCGCGGTGGCGACCCCCGCGGTGGCGGTGGCCGCCGGCATGACCTCCCGGACCGGCGCGACGACCTACACCGCCGGCCCCCACCCCTGCGACGAGCACGGCAAGCCGCGCCACCGTGGGGGTGGCGACTGCGAGACCAAGCACCCCACGCCCACCGTCACGGTGACCGAGACGGTCACCCAGACGGCGACGGCGACGGCCACCGCGACGGCGTGCGGCACCGGTGTCGACTCGACTCAGCCCAACGGCATGGAGCAGTTCCTCGCCGCACTGGTCAACGGGACGCCGTTCGCCGGCCGGCGCCCCAACATCAACGCCACCCCGGACAACCCGAACATCGTCTCGGGCCCGGCCAACACCCCCGGCTGGACCGACCTGAGCACGATCACCGGCTACCCCACGGACTCCCCGGTCTGCGACGTCTCGGTCGACGCCAACGGCAGCGACGCCTTCTACAAGATCATCACGCAGGGCGGTTCGGTCTACACCCTGCACTGCGCGGCCAACGGCACCGCCCTGGTGTGTCCCGCCCCGGCCCAGGGCAACGTCCCGCAGTCCAGGTGGACCGCGGTCTCGCCCCAGCCCTGAGCCCCGGAATCCGTCCCGGGCGGCCGTGAACCGCGCCCTCCGAACGGCACCGAGCGGCCCCTGACCAGCTCAAGCGGGCAGGGGCCGCCGAACGCACACCCCGGCCGCCGGCCGCACCGCACGGCCGGTCGGCGGGCTCACCCGCCTGCCCCCCGCTGTTGCGGAGGTGAGCGGCCCCGCGTTGCAATCAAGTGTGAGGCACTTTGGCGGCGCCGAGTCTCCCGGCCGTCCCGCGCCCGGGACAGGGGTGGGCCGCAAGGGGCTCAAGAACAACGCCCTCGGCCTGTTCTCCTCGGTCGTGATCGGGATAGCGTCCACCGCGCCCGCCTACAGCCTCGCCGCGACCCTGGGACTCATCGTGACGGCGGTCGGCCTGCAGGCCCCGATCGTCACCATGCTGTCGTTCCTGCCGATGCTGCTGATCGCGTACGCCTTCCGGGAGCTCAACGCGAGCAACGCCGACTGCGGGACCACCTTCACCTGGGCCACCCGCGCCTTCGGGCCGCGCACCGGGTGGATGGGCGGCTGGGGCATCGTCGTCGCCAACGTCATCGTCATGGCGAGCCTCGCCGAGATCGCCGGCTCCTACGGCTTCCGGCTGGTCGGCCAGGACGCGCTCGCCGAGGACCGGCTGTGGACCACCGTGGCCGGCGTCATCTGGATCACCGTGATGACCGCGGTCTGCTACGTCGGCATCGAGTTCTCGGCCGCCGTCCAGCGCTGGCTGCTGTGCCTCGAGGTCGGCGTGCTCGTCCTCTTCGCCGTCTCCGCGCTGTTCCGGGTCTACAGCGACCCCCCGTCGGGGGCGATCCACGTCTCCGCCTCCTGGTTCAACCCCTTCGAGGTCTCCTCGCTGAAGGCCCTCACCTCGGGGCTGCTGGCGGGAGTCTTCATCTACTGGGGCTGGGACACCGCCGTCTCGATCAACGAGGAGACCGTCGACAGCACCCGCATCCCCGGGCGCGCCGCCGTCCTGTCCACCGTGCTGCTCCTGGTCCTGTACGCACTCGTGGCCACCTCGGCCCAGGCCTTCGCCGGGGTCGGCTCCTCGGGCATCGGGCTCGGCAACCCCGGCGACTCCGACGACGTCCTGTCCGGGCTGGGCGAGGCCGTCTTCGGCAACCAGGCCGCAGGGCTCGTGCTGACCCGACTGCTGATCCTGATGGTGCTGACCTCGGCGCTCGCGTCCACCCTGACCACCATCCTGCCGCTGGCCAGGACCGTGTTCTCGATGGCGGTCCACAAGGCCGTGCCCGCCCGGTTCGCCCGGGTCCACCGGAGGTTCCTCACCCCGACCTGGTCCACCGTCGGCATGGGAGCGGTGTCCGTCGCCTTCCTCGTCGTACTCACCTCCTTCAGCGGGAACGTGCTGGCCGACTCGATCGACTCCGTCGGTCTCGCCATCACCTTCCAGTACGGGCTGACCGGCTTCGCCTGCGTCTGGTACCACCGCATGGTCCTGCGCCGCAGCACCAAGGACCTCGTCTTCAAGGGCGTGCTGCCCGGGCTCGGCGGGCTGATCATGTTCTGCCTGTTCTGCTACGCCGCCTACGTCTACGCGGCACCCGGGTACGGCGCCACCAGCGTCGACCTGCCGCTGCTCGGAGCCATCGGCGGCGTCACCTTCATCGGCCTGGGCGCCCTGCTGATCGGCCTGCTGCTCATGCCGGTGGTCACCCGGGGTCACACCGTCGCCCTCAAGCTCCAGCGCAGCCTCCTGCCGCGCCGGCTGCCCGCGCACACCGCCGTCGACTCGGCGAGCCGCTACCTGCCCGCCGACAGCGGCTCCGGCGTGGGCGGCGACTGGTACGACGTCATCCCGCTGTCCGGCACCCGGGTCGGCCTGGTCGTCGGGGACGTGCTCGGCCACGGCCTGCGCGCCGCGGCCACCATGGGACGCCTGCGCACCGGCGTGCGCGTCCTGGCCCGGCTCGACCTGGCCCCGGACGAACTCCTCTCCCGCCTCGGCGACCTGGCCGAGCAGGCCGTGCACGACCGCGAAGTCGGCCGCGCCCATGGCCACCCCTGGTCACCCGCCGACGCGTCCATGGGGGTGACCTGCCTGTACGCCGTGTACGACCCCGTCTCCGGCGAGTGCAGCCTGGCCCGCGCCGGAGAGTCGGTGCTGGCGGTCGTCGAACCCCGCCGGGGCGAGGCCCACTTCCCCCGGCTGCCGCCCGGGCCGCCGCTGGGCGTCGCCGGCGTGCCCTACCGGAGCACCGAGTTCCGGCTCCCGCCGGGCAGCCTCCTCGCCCTCTTCACCGGCGGCCTGCTGCAGGCCACCGACGGCGGTGACGCCGGACTCGCCGAGCTGTCCCGCGTCCTCGCCGGGGACCACGACGGCCGGGAATCGCTCGACGAACTCTGCGACCGGGCGGTGACCACCCTGCTGCCCGGGCCGGTGGACGTGGACGCGACGCTGCTCCTGGTCCGCACCCGGATGCTCGACCGCAGCCGGTTCGCCCAGTGGGAACTGCCCCCCGACCCGGCCGCAGTGGCCACCATCCGGGCCGCCGTCGGCAAGCAACTGGGCGACTGGGGCCTGGACGAATTGGTGTTCACCACGGAACTCATCGTCAGCGAACTGGTCACCAACGCCATCCGGTACGCGGGCGGCCCCGTCCAGGTGCGCCTGATCCGCGACCGGACCCTGATCTGCGAGGTCTCCGACACCGGCCACACCGCGCCCAACCTGCGGCACGCCGCGACCGACGACGAGGGCGGCCGGGGCCTGTTCATCATCGCCCAGATGACCCACCACTGGGGCACCCGTTACACCCCTACCGGCAAGACGCTCTGGACCGAGCAGGACCTGTCCCCGCAGGCCGGCCCGTGACCCCGCCGCCCACCCCCGGAGGTACCGATGAGTGCAGAGTCCAGCGCCGCCGACACCCGTGACCGGCCCCGCCTCGCCGACCGGACGGTGGTGGTGATCGGCGCCAGCGCCGGCATCGGTCTGGAGACCGCCCGCCAGGCGCGCGCGGACGGCGCCCGCCTGGTCATGACCGGCCGCGACCCCGAGCGGCTGCGGCGGGCCGCGGCCGGGCTCGACCCCGTCGCCACCGCGGCGTTCGACGCCACCGACACCGACCGGCTCAAGGAGTTCTTCGACGGCCTGCCGGAACCGGTCGACCACGTCATGGTGACCGCCGGTGCCCCCAGTTACCGGCCGCTGGACGAACTCGACCTCGACGACGCCCGGCGGGACTTCGGCGACCGCCTCGCCCTGACGCTCGGGGTGGCCCTGCACAGCCGCGGCAAGGTCCGCGACGGCGGCACACTGCTGTTCATCGGCGGCACCGGAGGCAGGCGCCCCGCACCCGGCATGGCCGTCGTCTCCGCCATGACCGCGGCGCTGCCCGCCCTGGTCGCGAACCTGGCACTAGAACTGGCGCCGGTCCGGGTGAACCTCATCGCCGCCGGCTTCGTCGACACCCCCCTGTCCGCCGCGCTCCTCGGCGACCGCCTCGAGGCCCGGCGCGAGGAACTGCGCGCGAGCCTCCCCATCCGGCGGGTCGTGGGACCGGCCGACGTCGCGGCCCTGGCCGTCCACCTGATGTGCAACGGGGCGCTCACGGGCGCGACCTACGACATCGACGGCGGCCAGCAACTCCTCTCCCACTGACCCCGGAGTCCCCCTGACCCCGGAGTCCCACTGACCCCCGAGTCCTACGGACCCCCGAGCGGACCATCGGCCACCATCGAGTCCCGTGGTGGTCGTGACGCCCCCGGGCGGCCCAGGCGGCCGTGGAGCGTGCCCCCGTGCGGTCCAGGGCCAGGCGGGTCACTTCCGGCCAGTCGACCGGGGGACCGCCGGCGGGGTGGCCGGGGCGGTCGCGGGGGACGCGGACGCGCAGCGCGCCCGGGGCGATGCGGCAGACGACGGGCGCGGGGAGGGTCACGTGCTCGCCGTCGATGCCGGCGGCCAGCGTGCCGTCGCCGCCGCCCGCCACGACGACCTCCCTGGCGGTCAGCCGGGTGAGACCGCGGGAGCGGTCTCCGCGCACCAGCCGCGCCGCCTGCGCCGTGTCGTCCACCCGTACGCACACCACGCCGAGCAGCCCCGACGCCAGGCTCCGCCGCCGGCCGGGCCGGCCCGCGTCGACGGCGCGCAGATACGGGTTGTTGCTGACGAGCAGCGCCTGCAGCCCGCCCAGGTGGTGGTCGCCGGCCCGTACCTCCAGGCGGGGCGCCCGCGGGCCCGTGAGGAGGACGGGCAGCGACCGGAACGCGGTCTGCAGCTTGTGACCCCGGTACTCGGGCTCGGCGACCACGGCAGCGTACGTGCCGAACGAGGCGTTGTTGACGAACGCCCGGCCGGCCGCGTACCCGAGGTCCACCCGGAACTCCACGCCGTCGGACAGGGCCTGGAGCGCGGTGGACGGGTCCCGGCGGTCCAGGCCGAGGTCCAGGGCGAAGTGGTTGCGGGTGCCCGCGGGGATCGCCAGGAAGGGCAGACCGTGGCGCGCGGCCACCTCGGCGACCAGGGCCTGGGTGCCGTCGCCCCCGGCCACGCCCAGCAGGTCCGCCCCCTCGGCGACCGCGCGCCGGGCCAGGGCGGCCACGTCCTGGTGGGCCCCGGGTTCGAGCAGGACCACCTCGGCGCCCGCCGCCCGGGCCCGCTCCGCCAGGCCGAAGCGGTCCACCTTGCCGCCCCCGGAGAGCGGGTTCATCACGATCCACGGGTGGCGGGGCGCGGGAGCCGGACGCCGCCACTGCCCGGTGACGTCGTCGTCCTCGGGGACCAGCGCGGCGTGCCCCGCGGCATGGGCGACCAGCCACAGGACGAAGGCCGCCACGGCCGGCCACAGCAAGCCGTACGAGGAGTAGAGGCCGAGGACGGTGAGCGGAGCGGCCACGGACAGCAGCGCGCCGAGCAGTCGCAGCGGCCCGGTGTGGGCGAGCGTCCACCACACGCCGACCGCCGTCAGCGCCACGCCCGCCACCGCGAGCAGAAGCCAGAGCGCACTGCGCAGCCCCGCGGCGACGAGCGGCACCACGGCACTGCCCACCAGGGCCGCCAGTGCCAGACGCGCCCACCAGGGACGGCCTTCGGGGGTCATCCTGCGCCTCGCCTCGTCTCGCCGCTGCGGCCCGGTGCCCCGCTCGCCCCGGGCGGCGGGGTGTCGGGTCCCAGCGTCCGCCCGGTGCCGGCCGCCCACCTCACCCGGCGAGGGTGAACCCGCGTCGGTGCGGCCCGTTCAGTCCCCTTCGTCGGGCGGTTCTCCTGGGCGGTGGCGGGACACCTGGCGGCGCACCTTGCGCCAGCGGGAGACGGTCTGCTCGACGACGCTGTCCCACTGCCGGCGGACCTCGTCGTCGGGCGTGCGCTGCCCTTGGGCGATCCGCGAGAGCTCGTCCGCGACCTCGCGCCCCAGCACGGCCGACCCGACGACGACGAGCATGGCGCCGAAGAGCGCCGAGATCAGCGCGAAGACGGCCCCGACCACCCCGTAGCGCTCGGCGGAGGTGTTGAACAGGTGCGGCAGGTAGAGGGCGGTGCACCAGGAGTAGACGGCCGTCGCCACGGCCGCCGTGACGCCGAAGGGGACCAGGTCCTGCCAGCCGACCCTCCGGGCGGAGAGCAGGTAACCGCTCCAGATCAGGAAAACGGCGGACAGCGGCATCTCGCAGATCGTGGCCACGAGCCCCCGCCTGGTCTCGCCGAACGCGGCGTACAGCCAGCCGGTGGCCAGCGCGAACACACCTCCGGACAGCAGCCACCACAGCCCGTTGCGCGTGTTGCGCACGCTGAGCGGCTTGAGCTCCCAGGTCTGTTCGAACAGGCGCTGCAGGGCGCGGGTGAAGCTCAGCGCCGAGACGACGAGGAACAGCACGCCGAACACGCCCACGCCGGCGCTGCTCTCGGCGGGCGAGAAGAGGGACTTCACCGCGTCGGCACCGGCTCCGCTGAGGCCGTACCGGGAGATGATCCGGTCCGCGGCGTCCGATTTGGTGAGGCTGGACAGCACGGTGCCGCCGATGATCGCGACCGGCACCAGGGCGGTCAGCGAACTGGAGGCCAGGGCCATCGAGCGGTCGAACCCCGCGATCCGCTGGAAGCGGGCGAAGCACCCCAGCGCGAAGGCGGGACGCAGCCAGAACGTGAGCGTTCTGGTCAGGCGCCGGCGACTTGTCTCCGCCGTCCTGCCCTCCTCGGGACGCACGATCAGGGCGGTATGCCCGGAAGGTGACTTTAGCCGCCCCGAGTGCCGGTTCGCCGCCGCCGACACGGCAAAGGCCCGCCGGAGACTCCGGCGGGCCCTGCTGTCGCGCTGACGTGCGGTCAGGCGGCGGTGGCGTACTTGGGGTTGGCCCCGTACTCGTTCGGCTCCGCCTTGCCCTCGCTGGCGAGGAAGACGATCAGGATGATCGCGCCCACGAGCGGGACGAGGGAGATGAAGATCCACCAGCCGGAGCGGCCGGTGTCGTGCAGACGCCGGACGGCGACACCGAGGCCCGGAAGCAGGACGGCCAGGGTGTAGATGAGGCTGAGGATGTTCGAGCCGATCGCGCGATCGACGACCGTCAGCACGATGCTGATGATCAGGTTGAACAGGAAGAACATCCAGTATTCCTGTCGGCGCGCGCGCCCGCTGAAGACCGCGTACTTCTTCAGGACGTCCACGTACCAGTGCATTCTCGTCCCCCCAGGGATGGTGATGTGCGTGACCCCCATCGAATCAGTCGCCATGACCGAAAGCCATCGCTCTGGCGTGCACAGCTCAAGGCGTTACCTTGCTGCGGCCGTTCGGTGACAGAAACCGTCCAGCCAGTCGAAGACACGCTGCTCGAACAGGGCGCGGCCCATGGGTTCGCAGTGCCGGTGCGCCCCCTCGGCCTCGGTGAACCGGACCAGCCGCTTCGGCCCCGGGAGCAAGTCGTACAACTCCCGTGAGGCGCCCGGCCAGAAATGCTCGCCGTCCGGGTCGGTGATCAGCAGCGGGGTCGTGATCCGGCCGACGACGGGCGCCAGGTCGTACCGGCTCACCTCGGCCAGCAGTTCGGACGGTACGTCGATGCCGTACGGCTTGGCCCGCCAGCGCCATGTCGCGGCGAGCGCCGGGTCCTCGGCGAAGGCGCCCTCCAGCACGCGGTCGAAGGTCTCCCGCTCGCCGGACTCCCACAGCCCGCGCAGCTCGGGCCCGAGGTTGTGCCACCAGCTGTCGGCCACCCGCACCACCCCCGGGTCGGCGACCGCGGCGGCGATCCGGTGCTCGAAGGCCAGGGCACGCGGCACCCAGTAGCCGGCCTGGCTGACGCCGGCCAGGACGATCCGCGCGGGATCGACGTCGGGACGGGCGAGCAGGAAGTCCACGACCGGGGTGACGACCTTCTCCCAGTCGGGCCGGAAGGTCACCCCGTGCTCGAACAGCGTCGACTGCTGGCCCGGGCCGTCGAACAGCAGGACGCGGTAGCCACGGGCCACGGCCGGCGCCCCGAGCATGGTCCAGGCGGTGCTGACCGGGCCGTCGCTGCCGTTGTTGACGATCAGTGTCGGCGACCGGCCCGACGCACCGGAGGCACCGGGCGGGCTGATCAGGTAGCCGGGCAGCGTCATGTCCTCGTAGGGGATCGCCACCGGCTCGGCGGGCGGCCGCAGGGAACCGAGGAAGCGGTCGAAACAGGCCCGGTGCTCCGGGAACACCTCGGCCAGCCGCTTGTCCGGGTCCGCGACCGCGTCCACGCCGACGAGCGCGGTGCCGAGATAGCCGGCGGCACGCAGCCAGGCGTCCCGGGCGCTCACCGCGTGCCCGCGCGCCGCACAGCGGTCGGCCTCCTCCCGCACCCTGCGGCCCAGCGCGGCCCAGGCGTCGAACCACTCCTGCCCGCCGGCGTCCGCGACGGCGGCAGCCGTCGCCAGCACCTCGCCCACGTCGGCGCCCTGCCGCCAGGCCGAGCCGAGGGCGACCACGATCTCGTAGTCGAACTGGACGTTGTCGCTGAAACGGTGGGTCATGGCGGCTCCCGGACAGCCCGTGTCGGCACCCCCGCACGTCGCGACCGCCAGATCCCACGCTAGGACCGCGCCGCGCCGGCCGCACAACGAGCGGCGTGCGCCGGGCGCCGGCCGACGGCACGATGAGAGGAGCGGGGGGTGGCGGCACCCGACGGGAGGAACCCCCATGGCGCAGCAGACGGAGACGAAGGCACCGCCCCGCAAGCCCGTCGGCACGGGCAGCGTGTTCTTCTCGTTCGCCCCCTGGATCATCTTCGGTGTCGTCGCCAGCCCCAGTACCTGGGAGTACGCGGCGCTCGCCGCGCTGATCGCGGCGATCGTCCTGTCCGGCAAGGACATCCTGCGCGGGCGGATCTACCTCCTGGACGCGGTCGGCATCGTCTTCTTCGCCGTCATCACCGTCCTCGCCCTCGCCCTGGACCGCTCGGAACTCGTGTGGCTGGAGACCTACGCCCAGGTCATCTCCAACGCGGTGGTGGCCGCCGTCGCGCTGGGCTCGCTGCTCAAGGACCCCTTCACCGCTCAGTACGCCCGCGCGCAGACGCCCCGCGAGGTGTGGGACTCGCCCGTCTTCCTGCACATCAACCGGGTGCTGACCGCGGCCTGGGGCGTGGTCTTCGTCCTGATGGCCCTCTCGACGTACCTGGCCATCCGCGTCCCGTCCATGGACGACTGGCTCAACTGGGTCATCCCGGTCGTCCTGCTGGTCGCCGTCATCAAGTTCACGGAGCGCTACCCGGAGGCGTACAAGGCGCGCGTCACCGAGGGCGTCCAGGCGTAGGCGCATCCGTACGGCCGCCGCCGGCGTCTGACCCGGTATGGACCTCGACAAGCCGCCCGCCCCGCCACGACGGCCCGAAGCACGACAGCCCGAAGGGTGCCTCACCGTGGCGATCCGCCTTCCCGTGCGGATCGTCGTCCTCGTCCTGGTGCTCCCGGTGCGGATGGCCTGGGACGCGCTCGTCGTGTGCGGACGCCTCCTGCGGGACACGGTGCTGCGGCCGGTGGGCCGCGCGCTGCTGTGGGCCGGGTGGGCGCTGCTGGTGTGGCCCTGGGTGACGCTGTGGCGCCACGTCCTCGTGCCCGTCGGGAAGGCGCTCGGAGTGCTCGGCCACGTCCTCCTGGTCGTGCCGCTGCGCTGGCTCTACGCGCGCGTGCTGACCCCCGTGGGCCACGCCCTCGCCCGCGTGGCGCGAGCGGCCGGGGCGGGACTCGCTCGGCTGTACGCGCGCGTGCTCGCCCCGGTGGGCCGAGCGGTCGTCAGGTCGCTGGAGTTCGTCGGCCGTCTGCTCGCCGCGGCCGGGGCCGGCGTGTGGGCCGGCGCGGCCTGGCTGGCGCGTCACCTCGTCGTCGTCCCCGCGCGCGTGCTGTACGCCTGGGTCCTCGCACCGGCCGGACGGGCGCTGGCCCGGCTCGCCGCGGCCGTCGTCACCGGGGTCGGCGCCGTCCTGTACTGGACCGCCCGCGTTCTGTTCGTCCTGCCCGCCCTCGCCCTGTGGCGCTGGGTCCTCGCACCCGCGGGGCGCGTCCTCGCCGTCGTCGCGCGGGAGGTGGGGGAGGCCCTCGGGCACGCCTGGCGGGTGGCCGGACGGATCTCGCGCGCCGCCGGACGGGTCCTGGCGACCCTCTTCCGGTGGATCTTCCGGATCCTCACCGAGCCCCTGCGCTGGGCGTACCGCACGCTCCTCACCCCCGTCGGGCACGTCGTACGGGACCTCGTCCTGCGGCCGGCCGCCCGGGCCGCGCGCGCGGTGGGCCGCACCGCCCGGCAGGCGCTGGACGGCGCCCGCGAGACCCTGCGGCAGGCACGCGCCGACTTCCGGCGCGTGCTCCTGGGCGAGCCCCGGCCACGGACCGCGGTGGACCGGCGGGAACCCACGGGCCGCGAGACACGTACTCTTGGTAGCAGTACGACCGCTCTCACGAAGGACTAGGACACTGGGCAAGCGACAGCCCGAAGGCCCGCCGCCCGCACCCGCGGTGCAGCGCATCCGACTGCGCTACACCAAGCGCGGCCGCCTCCGGTTCACCAGCCACCGAGACTTCCAGCGCGCCTTCGAGCGTGCGCTGCGCCGCGCCGAGGTGCCCATGGCGTACTCGGCGGGGTTCACGCCGCATCCGAAGGTGTCGTACGCCAATGCCGCACCCACCGGCACGGGCAGTGAGGCGGAGTACCTGGAGATCGCGCTGACCGCGCCGCGCGACCCCGAGCCGCTGCGCGTCCTCCTCGACGAGTCGCTGCCCACCGGGCTCGACATCGTCGACGCGGTCGAGGCACGGACCTCGGGCCTCGCCGACCGGCTCACGGCCTCCGTGTGGGAGCTGCGGCTGGACGGCGTCGACCCGGCCGACGCCGAGCGCGCGGTCGAGGCCTTCATCAAGGCCGACACCGTCGAGGTGCAGCGGATGACCAAGAACGGCGTCCGCACCTTCGACGCCCGCCCGGCCGTGGCCGGCCTGGAAACGCACAGTTCGCAGGCTGATAGGCCGACCGACCAGCCCTGTGCGATACTGCGGCTGGTTGTTCGGCACGTGACGCCTGCCGTACGACCCGACGACGTCCTGTCCGGTCTCCGCGCCGTGGCCGACCTGGCGCCGCCGGTCCCCGCAGCGGTGACCAGGCTGGCGCAGGGGCTGTTCGATGAAGAGACCGGCACGGTGACCGACCCGCTCGCGCCCGACCGCGAGGCAGCCGAGGCCCTGACGGCCGCACCGGCTACCGCCGCGACGGCGCCGACGCCGGAAGGTTCCGCGTAGGGACGGACGTCGTAGCGCCGCCCTCGTACTCGGGAGCCACCTGGGTCGGGCAGCGCACCGACCAGAAGACTTTCGCCAGGCCGTACCGACAAGGCGTACGGAACCGGCGAGACAGGACACAGAGTGCTCCCGTGCGGCGCCCGCGCCCCGGACGGCGGCCATCGCGCATCGCGCGGGCCGCGGACGTCAACGGCGGACGGTCCATCGAGACCGCCGCCGGACCAGGCGCGGCGCCCGGGAGCCTGACGGGAGAAATGCCCGCATGCTCGAACCGACCGAACCCAACGAGGGTTCCGAACTGAACACGCCGAGCGACACCCTGCCCCCGCGCAGGCGTCGCCGTGCCGCCTCCCGCCCGGCGGGCCCGCCCTCCGGGGCCGAGGCGCCCACCGAGGTGACCGAGCCGGCCATACCGGCAGCGGAGGCCGACGAGATCACCGAGGCCGAGGAGAAGGCCCGGGCCGAGGAGAAGGCCAAGGCCGAGAGCGGGGCCGTGGAGGAGCCCGCGCCCGCCGCCCGTACCCGCCGCCGGGCCACCCGTCGTGTCTCCGCGCCGGCCGGTCCCGCGTCGGCCGAGGCCGAGGGCGCCGAGACGGTCGTGCCCGCCACGACGGCCGCCGCCGAGCCCGAGGCGGCCGTGGCGAGCGCCGGTGCCGCCGAGGTCGCCGAAGAGGTCCCGGCCCGTCCCACCCGCC
>NZ_JARAUO010000049.1:0-68881 GCF_033792105.1 Streptomyces sp. WI03-4A | reverse complement strand
CCCAGGGGCACGTTCAGCGCGGCTTCCCTCATGTCGGCAGTAAGGCCTTCTCGATCAAGAGGGGCGTCGAAAAATGACAATGAGCCTGACTGCGCTGCGTGCCCTCGCCAAACAGGCCGGGTTCACCGGCGATGACATCAAAATCGCGGCGGCCGTCGCCATGGCAGAGTCCAAAGGAGACCCAGGCGTCATCGGAGACCAGGGTCTGGTCAACCACAAGTGGGGGCCGTCCATCGGTCTCTTCCAGATACGCTCCCTCAAGCATCCAGGGCAGTTCCCCCCACCGGACATGCTCAGGATTGAGGGAAAGCTCAAGGACCCGCTCTACAACGCCAGGACGGCGAAGGCCATCAAGGAAGCACACAACTGGAACCAATGGTCCACGTTCGTGAGCGGGGCCTACAAGAAGTACATGGCTGGCGGGCCCGCCGGCCCCACCGACTTCGAACCGTTCCCTGGGGCGTCGTTCTTCCACACCGGTCGGAAATCGCCGATCATCGCCGCATTGCACCGTCGGCTCGTCGCCGAAGGCTGCAACCGGTACCAGTCGAGCGCCAACACCGACGTCTGGGGCCCGGGCGATGTGAAGTCCTACGCCGCCTTTCAGCGAAAGCTCGGCCTCGCAGGTGACGATGCCAACGGCATCCCCGGCAAGACCAGCTGGGACAAGCTGCAGGTCCCCAACGTCTAGGGGTCGAGGCCATGGCGTCGCAGAAGCGGGGGAGAAGCGGCGACGCGAGCGCAGGTTGCTCACGGTTGACGGGGAACCCGCCTTCGAGCTCAGCTTCTGGTGCGGGACGTGTCCGTTCCTCTTCCGCCGGCTGGAGACCGGCCGGCAGACGTTGTCACTGGAGGGCGTGCGGGAGCGGCTCACCGGGGCGCCGGCCGATCCGGACGAGGGCGGCGTCATCGGCGCGTTCGGCGCGCTGCTGCCGGAGGGCGAGTACCTTCCGGTGCTGCTGCAGGTGGAGCCCCGTCTGGTCGTGCCCGGCCAGGACGGCGACTACTTCCGTGACGAGCAGGTGGCCACCTGGGGACTCGACCAGTTCTGGGGCCTCCCGGAGTACCCGCACACGCCGTACTACCGGACGTTCGAGACCGCGGTCGACGCGACCGCTCACCTCTACGAGTTCGTCGTACCCATGGTTCCCCCGACCTGGAACACGCGTGACCGCGTCGAGGAGTACGTCGAACTCATGGGCGGCGGGACCGTCCCGACGGCTGTGGCGGTGTCCACGCTGGACGTGTGCGAACCCGCTGTCGGCCAACCGGCGGACCACTACCGGCACTGGGGCCTTACGCACTTCCTCCTCGACGGCCATCACAAGCTGGAGGCAGCCGCCACAGCCGGCCACCCGGTGCGGCTCCTCTCACTCCTGGCCCTGGCGGAGGGCCTGGCCGAGTCCGAGGACTACGGCCGATTGCCCGCCCTGCGCACCCAACTCCGCTCGGCCCGAGTGACCGGCACCTGACCCCACGGGATCAGCCGGACACCGGTCACCGGACCGGCTGGCCGATGGCCAGGAGGTTGCCCTCGCTGTCGCGGAACCAGGCGCCGCGTTCGCCCCGGGCGCCCTTGCTCGGGTAGTTGCCCTCGACCTCGGCGATCGCGTCACGGGTGCGCAGACCGGGGACGTCGACCTCCTCGAAGGTCACCCCACGGCGCCTCAGCTCAGCCACGGTCGCCTCGATGTCCTCGACCTCCCAGGCCATCTGGGTGAAGGTGCCGGGGGAGGCACCCGTCGAGCGGAACAGGACGAAGTCCACGCCCCCGCACCGGTACAGCAGCCCGCCCGGGCGTTCGTCGACCGGCGTGAGGCCGAGCCGCTCGGCGTAGAAGCGGCGCGCCCGGTCGAGGTCCTGGGCGGGAAGCCTGGTCGCCACCCGGCCCCGCGCCAGCGGGGTCGTGGCCTCTTCTCCGGTTTCCTCGTTCTTCTCGTTCATGGCACCACTGTGACCCGTCGGGCGCCCCGCTCACGGCAGGTACGCCGGTGACACCGCCGCCGGTGAGATGCGATGCGGGTGGCCCGAGCCGTTCGCCGGGACCTCGTAGAGGTCGGCGCCGTAGTCGCCGGGGAGGGCGTAGACGATCGTGTGCGGGTTCTTCCAGACCGCCTGGTCGTCGACGCTGCGCGGTTCCGCGAGCGGGGTCTCGTGCATCGTGCGCAGGTCGAGGACGTACAGGCGCCAGGGGGCGTCCTTGGACAGGCCCTCGACGCGTTTCTTGTAGGCGACGCGGGTGCCGTCGGGGGAGAGGGACGGGCACTCCACGTTCGCGTGCAGGGTCGTGACGGTGCGGGCGCGCAGGTCGCCGCGGACCAGGTAGGTGTGCCCGCCGGTGGCCAGCGTGGCGTAGAACGTGCGGTCGTCGCCGGCGAACGTCACGCCCCAGAAGTTGGCGTCCGCCGCGTGGTACGGCCGGCCGTCCCGGACGATCCGGAAGGCCTCCAGGGTCGGGATCAGCGCTCCGGTGCGGGTGTCCACGATCGCCGTGCGGGTGGAGAAGTTCGTCCCGGCGTACGAGTCACCGCCGACGAACGCGGTCCAGGCGGCGAAGTGGCCGGTGGGGGAGACCCGTGCGCGCGACGGGATGCCGGGGACGTCGTAGTGGTGGAGCGTGCGCAGACGGGCGTCGAGGAGCAACGCCCGGTAGGTGTCGGAGACCGGGCCGTGCACCGCCTGGAGGCACACGCCGGTGCCCGAAGCGGCGTAGAACCGAAGGCACTTGACGCCGGAGGCGGTCCGGGGCCCCGCCGGGTCGGCCGCCGGGACCGAGGTCAGCTCGTCGCGGTGCGGGCCCCACGCCATGTTGCGGAAGACCATGCGGCCGTGCCCGGTCAGGGACACCGTGCCGGACGTGACCTGGGGGCCGCCCGCCTGCGGCCGGTCGCGGCGGTCCGCGCGCGCCGAGGCGTGCAGGACGGCCGCCAGCCCGACCGCCGCTAGGGCGGCGACGGCCGACAGCAGGATCAGGATCCGGGTGCGTACGGTCATGCGGGCACGGTGCCTTTCGGGCGCAGGGTCAGGGAGAACGCGGCACAGGCCGCGAGGGCCACCACCGCCCCCGCCAGCGCCGCGCGGTCGCCCCACACCGTCCAGGCCGCGCCGAACAGCAGCGAGCAGGCGAACCGGGCCAGCGCCTGCCCGGTCTGCACGACGGCGAGGCCGGAGGAGCGCAGCGCCGCCGGGACGCCCTCGGAGGCCGCCGCCATCAGCACGCCGTCGGTGGCCGCGTAGAAGCCGCCGTGCAGGGCCAGGACGACGTACGGCAGGGGCGTGCCGTGCCAGGAGGTGAGCAGGAGCGCGTAGGCGAGGAGCAGGGCCGCGTGGCCGCCCAGGAAGACCGCCCAGCGGCCCACCCGGTCGGCGAGCCGGCCGAGCGGCACCGCCAGCAGCAGGAAGGCGGCCGCCGTGCCGAGCGGCAGCAGCGCGAACCAGCGGTCGGGGACCCCGAGTCGGCGCTGCAGCAGCAGGTAGACGAAGGAGTCGCTGACGGTGGCCAGGCCGAGCAGCAGCGCGCAGACGGTGATCCGGCGCAGGTCGCGGCGGCGGAGCAGGCCCACCGCGGCCCGCAGGGTGGGCCGTTCGCCGCCCCCGCCACCCCCACCGTCCGGCCCCTGCCGCCGCCCGCCCGGCACGAACAGCACCAGGACCAGCACCCCGAACACGGCCACGCAGAAGCTGACCGTGAACACCGCGTCGTAGCCGTCCACGGTGGCGCGCAGGATCAGGAACGCGACCAGCGGTCCGAACAGGGCGCCCGCGGTGTCCATGGCCCGGTGCACGCCGAAGGCGCGGCCCCGGCTCTCCGGGGTGCTGGAGAGGGAGATCAGCGCGTCCCGTGGTGCGGTGCGCAGCCCCTTGCCGGTGCGGTCGGCGGCCAGGACCAGTCCGATGGGCGTGAGCGAGTGCGCCACCAGCAGCAGCGGCTTGCACAGCGCCGAGACGCCGTAGCCGAGCCCGGCCACCCACTTGTGCCGCCCGCCGCCCCGGTCCGCGAGATGCCCGCCGGCCAGCCGGACCAGCGCGGAGAAGCCGTTGTAGACGCCGTCGAGCAGCCCGAAGCCGAGCGGTGACAGGCCGAGGCCCGTCACCAGGTACAGCGGCAGTACCGCCGTCACCATCTCGGAGGACACGTCGGTGACCAGGCTGACCGTTCCGAGGGCGAGCACGGTGGGGGCGATCGCGGCACGGCGCCGCCCGGCCTCGGGCCGGACGGCGCCGTCCGCGGACGCCCGCGCGCCGGGTGTGCTCGCGCGGCTGTCCGCTACGTACACCTCAGGACGCCCAGACGCCGGTGATGTCCTTGGCGGAGGCCGCGTTGCCCGCGTGCGCGGTCAGGCCCTGGGTGTCCTCCAGGGTGCGCAGCAGGTCGTAGTGGTTGTAGGTGGTGGCCGACGACGAGCCGGCGGTCACCGGCTGGCCGTAGAGGACGGTCGGGATGCGGTTGCCGCTGAGCCGGTTGTCCTCGTCGAAGGTGACGACGAGCAGGCTGTTGTGGGTCTTGGCCCACGTGGCGTAGGCACCCAGGTTGTTCTTCAGCCAGGTGTCACCGGTCGACACCGAGCAGTCGTGCATGTCGCTGCACAGGTTGGGGACCACGAACGACATCTGGGGCAGCGTCGAGTAGTCCGTCGGGAACTGGGCGAAGGTCTTGGCGCTCGACGTCGGCACGTTGCTGAAGCCGAACCAGGGGTTGTGCTTGCGGGCGTAGTTGCCGCTGCTGCAGGTGGTGGAGCCCTGGCTCGGCAGCGTCTCGTTGTAGCTGGCCCAGCTGCGGCCCGCGGCGATCTGCTCGGAGGCGAGGTTCGGCGCCGAGGAGAAGCCCGGGGTGTAACAGCTGTCGTCGGTGATGCCCTGCGTCGAACCGGAGAACAGGGCGAAGTAGTTCGGCTGGCTGGGGTGGGTGATGGCGTAGGACTGGGTGAGGTTGGCGCCGCCGGACTTGAGCGAGTTGATGTACGGGGCGCTGGAGGAGCCGATGACCTGGCTGTAGGCGTGGTTCTCGAAGACCACGACGACGACGTGGTCCGGGCTGGGCACGGCACCGGCGGCGTGGGCCGACCCACTGCCGAGGCCGGTCCACACACCGAACGCGGCCGCGGCGAAGGCCGCTGTCGACGCCACGACCGTGCGGGCACGGCGGAACACGGAACTGCCGGACACATCAACCTCCGGAGGGGAAAGGACGGGGCTGGCGGTGCGGACAGAGCATGCACACGCCAACATTCCCGTGGCCCACGGAAGCCAACCTCACGGGTGAAGAGCGGATGAACGGTGGTACTCGCGCCGTCATGACCCGGATCCTGGTGGGGACTTGTGGCTGGACCGACCCGGCGCTGGTGAGCAGCGGCTGGTACCCGCGCGGCCGCCGCGACGCGGAGGGACGCCTGCGGCACTACGCGGACCACTTCCCCGTGGTCGAGGCGGACTCCCCCTACTACGCGCTGCCGAGCGCCCGTACGACCCGGTCGTGGGCGGAGCGCACCCCCGACGGCTTCCGCTTCGACGTCAAGGCGTTCTCCCTCCTCACCGGCCACCCCACCCGCCCGGCCGCCCTCCCCGCCGACCTGCGCGGACACCCGCGCGACGAGGGCCTGCTGACGGAGACCTGGGCACGCTACGCCGAGGCCGTGGCCCCCCTCCGCGGCGCCGGCCGCCTGGGCACCCTCCTCTTCCAGTTCCCCCCGTCCCTGGCCCCCGGCCCCGACGCCGAGTCCTTCGTGCGGGCCGCCCGCGAACGCGCCCGCGACTGGCCGTTCGCCGTCGAGTTCCGCCACCGCGCCTGGTGGCACTCACCTCGTACGACCGCCTTCCTCAAGGACCTGGACGCCACCGCCGTAGGCGTGGACACCCGCCAGGACCTCCCCACCTCCCTCCCCCCGGACACCCCCGTAACCACCCCCCGCCTGGCCGTGGTCCGCTTCCACGGCCGCAGCCCCCACTGGGGAACAGGCAGCAAGGAGGACCGCTTCCGCCACACCTACAGCCCCACAGAGCTGGCCGAATGGCTCCCCCGAGTCCAGACCCTGGCCGCCCACACAGAGGAGGTCCACCTCCTCTTCAACAACTGCTGCGCCGACGCGGCGGCCCAAGCGGCCCAGGCAATGCGGGAACTGCTGACCCCCTGGTTCCCACGGCAGCGGACCACCCAAGCCGCGGACCCGGCACCTCGCTGATCCGCGGAAGCCGCGTACGGCGGCCAGGGGACGCGTCGGGTGGGTTCCGCCCGCAGCGGCCGGCAGCAACCCCGCCCACCAGGACCCCACAGCCCGTCGCGGGCGAGCCCCACCCCCGGCACACCCGCCCGCACCCAGCTAGGCTCAGCCCAGGACGACCTAGATCCAGGGAGACCGCGGATGACGCCGGGGCGCAGGAGCAGCACCTTCACGCGACTGCTGCGGCACGGCTTCACCGACCCCTCGGCCGCCGAGCGCCTCCTCGACAGCGCCGAGCTGTCCGCCGTACGCGACGACCCGGTCCTCCTGGAGGCCCTGGGCGCCACCGCGGACCCGGACCTCGCCCTGGACGGCCTGGTACGGCTGCTGGAGGCCCAGCCGGACCCCACCGCCCACCGCGAACTGCTCGACACCCTGATAGCGGCCAAGCCGCTGCGCGACCGCCTGCTCGGCGTCCTCGGCGCCTCCGCCGCCCTGGCGGACCACCTCGCCCGCCACCCGAGCGACTGGCAGGCCCTGGTCACCTACGAGCCGCGCGACCTGCACCGCGGGGTGGCGGAGTTCGAGCGGGGCCTGGCCGAGGCCACCGACCCCGTGTCCCTGCGCGTCGCCTACCGCCGCTGCCTGCTGTCCATCGCCGCCCGTGACGTCTGCGGCACCATCGACGTGGCCGAGACCGCCGCCGAGCTGGCCGACCTCGCCACCGCCACGCTCCGCGCCGCCCTGGCGCTGGCCGCGGCCGCCGCCCCGGACGACGCCGCGGCCTGCCGCCTCGCGGTGATCGCGATGGGCAAGTGCGGCGGCCACGAGCTGAACTACGTCTCCGACGTGGACGTGATCTTCGTGGCCGAGGCGGCCGAGACGACCGGGGCGACCGGGGCGACAGGGACGGCGGGGACGGCCGGGACGGCAGGAGGCACCGACGAGACCAAGGCGCTCCGCTCCGCCACCGCCCTGGCCTCGCACATGATGCGGATCTGCTCAGAGACCACGGTCGAGGGCTCGATCTGGCCGGTGGACGCCAACCTCCGCCCCGAGGGCCGCAACGGCCCCCTGGTCCGCACGCTGAGCAGCCACCTCGCCTACTACCAGCGCTGGGCGAAGACCTGGGAGTTCCAGGCCCTGCTCAAGGCCCGCCCGGTGGCGGGCGACGCCGCCCTCGGCCAGGCGTACGTCGACGCGCTCGCCCCGCTCGTGTGGCAGGCCGCCGAACGCGAGAACTTCGTGACGGACGTGCAGAAGATGCGCCGCCGCGTGGTCGAGAACATCCCCGCGGCCGAGGTGGAGCGCGAGCTGAAGCTCGGCCCCGGCGGCCTGCGCGACGTCGAGTTCGCCGTGCAGCTGCTCCAGCTCGTGCACGGCCGCACCGACCCGTCGCTGCGCAGCGGCAGCACGCTCGAAGCCCTCCAGGCGCTCGCCGCCGGCGGCTACGTGGGCCGCGAGGACGGCGCCCGCCTGGACGAGGCGTACCGCTTCCTGCGGTCCATGGAGCACCGCATCCAGCTCTACCGGCTGCGCCGCACCCACCTGGTCCCGGAGGCCGAGCCCGACCGCCGGCGCCTCGGCCGCTCGCTGGGCCTGCGCACGGACCCGGCGGCCGAACTGCACCGCGAGTGGAAGCGGCACACCGGCGTGGTGCGGCGGCTGCACGAGAAGCTGTTCTACCGCCCGCTGCTCGACGCGGTCGCCCAGCTCGCCCCGGGGGAGGCCCGGCTGAGCCCGGTGGCGGCCCGCGAGCGCATGGTGGCCCTCGGGTACGCCGACCCGGCGGCGGCCCTGCGCCACCTGGAGGCGCTCGCCTCGGGCGTCACCCGCAAGGCGGCCATCCAGCGCACCCTGCTGCCCGTGTTGCTGGGCTGGTTCGCCGACTCGGCCGACCCGGACGCGGGCCTGCTGAACTTCCGCAAGGTCTCCGACGCGCTCGGCAAGACGCCGTGGTACCTGAGGCTGCTCAGGGACGAGGGCGCGGCCGCCGAGAACCTGGCCCGGGTGCTGTCGGCGGGCCGCCTCGCCCCCGACCTCCTCATGCGCGCCCCCGAGGCGGTGGCGCTGCTGGGCGACGGTGACGGCGGCGGTCTGGCGCCGCGCGGGCGGGGACCGCTGGAGCAGGAGATCCTGGCCGCGGCGGGACGCGCGGAGAACGCCGAGCAGGGCGTCACCGCGGCCCGCGGAGTGCGCCGCCGGGAGCTGTTCCGCACGGCGGCCGCCGACATCATCGGCTCCTACGGAACCGAGACCAGCCCCGTCGAGGCCGACCAGGGTGCCCTGGTGGACCGGGTCGGCGCCGCGGTGTCCGACCTGACCGCCGCCACCCTGGCCGGCACCCTGCGGGCGGTCGTCCGGGCCGGCTGGGGCGACACCCTGCCCACCCGGTTCGCGATCATCGGGATGGGCCGCTTCGGCGGCCACGAGCTGGGCTACGG
This sequence comes from Streptomyces sp. WI03-4A, assembly GCF_033792105.1. Lineage (NCBI taxonomy): Bacteria > Bacillati > Actinomycetota > Actinomycetes > Kitasatosporales > Streptomycetaceae > Streptomyces > Streptomyces sp. WI03-4A. The sequence goes on along the minus strand of NZ_JARAUO010000049.1, from coordinate 60,279 downwards.
CTCCGACGCCGACGTGCTGTTCGTGCACGAGCCGCGGGAGGGCGTGGCGGAGCACGAGGCCGCCGCCGCGGCGAACAAGGTGGTCGCCGAGATGCGCCGCCTGCTCCAGCTTCCGAGCGCCGACCCGCCGCTGCTCATCGACGCCGACCTGCGCCCGGAGGGCAAGTCGGGCCCGCTGGTGCGCACCCTGAAGTCGTACGAGGCGTACTACCGCCGCTGGTCCCTGGTGTGGGAGTCGCAGGCGCTGCTGCGGGCCGAACCGGTCGCCGGCGACGAGGACCTGGCCGGCCGCTTCGTCGAGCTGATCGACCCGCTGCGCTACCCGCCGCAGGGGCTGCCCGACGACGCCGTGCGGGAGATCCGCCGGCTGAAGGCCCGCATGGAGTCCGAGCGGCTGCCGCGCGGCGCCGACCCCAAGCTGCACACCAAGCTCGGCCCGGGCGGCCTGTCCGACGTCGAGTGGACCGTGCAGCTGTTCCAGCTCCGGCACGGCCACCGGGTGCCCGGACTGCGCACCACCCGTACCCGCGAGGCGCTGTCCGCGATCCGTGCCGCCGGGCTGCTGTCCCCCGAGGAGACGGAGATCCTGGACGAGGCGTGGGTGCTGGCCACCCGGGTGCGCAACGCGGTCATGCTGGTCCGCGGCCGGGCCGGGGACACCTTCCCCACCGAGCCGCGCGAGCTGGCGGCGGTCGGCCGCTACCTGGGCTACGGCGCCGGGCACGCCGGGGACATGCTGGACGCCTACCGCAGGACCGCCCGGCGGGCCCGCGGCGTGGTCGACGAGCTGTTCTACGCGGACGGGAACTGACCGGCGCCGCCCCCCGCCGGGGCCGGCACCACCCGGGGCAGGGAGTGCGGCAGGCCGCCGTACCAGAGGCGGGCCACCGTGAAACCGAAGGCCAGGCAGAGGCCGCCGCCCACCGCGTCCAGCCAGAAGTGGTTGGCGGTGGCGACGATGACGACGAGGGTCGTCACCGGGTAGAGGAGCCCCAGCAGCCGTGCCCAGGGCACGGACGCCAGCGCGCAGACGGTCAGCCCGCACCACAGCGACCAGCCGATGTGCATGGACGGCATGGCCGCGTACTGGTTCGACATGTGCTTGAGGTCGCCGGAGGCCATCGAGCCCCAGGTGTGGTGGACCATGACCGTGTCCACGAAGCGCCCGCCGTTCATCAGCCGGGGCGGGGCCAGCGGGAAGAGGTAGTAACCGACCAGGGCCACGCCCGTGGTCGCGAACAGCACCAGCCGGGCCGCCGCGTACCGGCCGGGATGCCATCGGTAGAGCCACACCAGAACACCCAGCGTGACCACGAAGTGCAGGGTGGCGTAGTAGTAGTTCATGCCGATGATCAGCCAGTTCACCGCGTTCACGGTGTGGTTGACGGACTGCTCGACGGCGACGCCCAGCCGGTGCTCCACGCTCCAGACCCAGTCGGCGTTGCGCAGCGCCTCCGCCCGCTGTTCCGGGACCGCGTTGCGGATCAGCGAGTAGGTCCAGTAACTCACCGCGATCAGCAGGATCTCGAACCACAGCCGGGGCCGGTGCGGCCGCCGGATCCGGCGCATCCGGTGCAGAAGGCGCTTCCCGCCCCTGCCCGTGACGGGCCGCGGAACGGTCAGCTCCTCGCGACCTTCCGGATCTGTCACGGCCGAGTCACTCATAGCAACAGAGTCTGCCAGAAAAGGGTTCCCCGCCAGATCATCGCAAGGCCGGGTCCCCCGCGCACGTCCAACGACACCCGCGCACGTCCCACGACACCGTGCAGGTCCTACGACACCGCGCAGGTTTCACGGCACCCGTGGACTCACTGCACCCGTGGACTCACTTGCGGTCGCCCGGCGCCGATGCGGTGGAACCGCGCACCACCAGCTCCGGCATGAACACGAACTCGCTGTGCGGCGCGGGCGTCCCGCCGATCTCCTCCAGCAGCGTGCGCACCGCCGCCTGCCCCATCGCCGGGACCGGCTTGCGGACCGTGGTCAGCGGGGGGTCGGTGAACGCGATCAGCGGGGAGTCGTCGAAGCCCACCACGGAGACGTCCGTGGGCACCTCCAGGCCGAGCTGGCGGGCCGCCCGTATGGCGCCGAGCGCCATCATGTCGCTCGCGCAGACCACGGCCGTGCACTTGCGCTCGATCAGCGCGGTCGCGGCCGCCTGGCCGCCCTCCAGGGTGTACAGCGAGTGCTGGACCAGTTCGGTCTCGACGGTCTGCGGGTCCAGCCCCAGCTGGTCCTGCATGGCGCGGACGAAGCCCTCGATCTTGCGCTGCACGGGCACGAACCGCTTCGGGCCGAGCGCGAGCCCGATCCGGGTGTGGCCCAGCGACGCCAGGTGGGTCACCGCGAGTGAGGTGGCCGCCCGGTCGTCCGGGGAGATGAAGGGGGCCTGCACCTGCGGCGAGAATCCGTCCACCAGCACGAACGGCACGCCCTGCGCCCGCAGCCGCTCGTAGCGCTGCATGTCGGCGGTGGTGTCCGCGTGCAGTCCGGAGACGTAGATGATGCCCGCCACCCCGCGGTCCACCAGCATCTCGGTCAACTCGTCCTCCGTGGACCCGCCCGGGGTCTGGGTGGCGAGCACCGGGGTGTAGCCCTGCCGGGTCAGCGCCTGGCCGATGACCTGGGCGAGGGCCGGGAATATCGGGTTCTCCAGCTCCGGGGTGATCAGTCCCACCAGGCCCTCGCTGCGCTGGCGCAGCCGGACCGGACGCTCGTAGCCGAGGACGTCCAGGGCGGCGAGCACGGACTGGCGGGTGGTGGCGGCGACGCCCGGCTTCCCGTTGAGGACGCGGCTGACGGTCGCTTCGCTCACCCCCGCCTGCGCAGCGATGTCAGCAAGCCGTGTGGTCACGGCACTGGACTGTACCGGCCGCGATGCGCCTTGCACACCGACGGGACGCCGTGCGCGGGCGGCCGAACGTCCCGCCGTGGACTGCTGCGTCATCGCGATCCTCGTCCTTCTCGGTGTCCGGTCGGCGGTGGCCGACCTCGTGGGGGGTGGTGTTGCCCGGTTTGTCACGGAGCCGGCGTGCGCTCCGCAAGGGGATGATTCCGGCAGCGGAAACGGATGGCAAGGCCTTGCAGAGTCTTGCACAAGTGTCCGTCAACCCGCCGACCGGCGGCGGATCAAGGTTTCAGTGGGGTCAGCCGCAGGTCACGGCGAGGTAACCGCCGTGTTCTCTTGCACTTTTTTGCTGCAAGGTCTTTCGCAGCGCTTACAACGCTGTTACGTTCCCAGTCGCCCGGCCGCCGCAATGGCGCAGTCGGCAAGTCGCAGAGGCGTCAGACGGGACCGCCTTCTGCACCACTCGGGCTTGAAACCCTCAAGGAGAACTCATGCGGCGTGGCATAGCGGCCTCCGCGCTGGTGGCGTCCTTCGCCCTGGCGGCGACGGCGTGCGGCGGGAGCGACAGCGACAGCAAGTCGGACGGCCCGGTGACCATCACCTGGTGGGACACCTCCAACGCCACGAATGAGGCACCGACGTACAAGGCGCTGGTCGCGGACTTCGAGAAGGCCAATCCGAAGATCAAGGTCAAGTACGTCGACGTCCCCTTCGACCAGGCGCAGAACAAGTTCGACACCGCCGCCGGCTCCAAGGGCGCCCCGGACATCCTGCGCTCCGAGGTGGGCTGGACCCCCGCCTTCGCCAAGAAGGGCTACTTCCTTCCGCTGGACGGCACGGAGGCCCTGGCGGACCAGAGCAAGTTCCAGCCGAACCTGATCAAGCAGGCCCAGTACGAGGGCAAGACCTACGGCGTGCCGCTGGTCACCGACACCCTCGCCCTGGTCTACAACAAGGCCCTGTTCAAGAAGGCCGGCATCACCGAGGCTCCCAAGACCTGGGACGAGCTGAAGTCCGACGCCGCCAAGGTCAAGGCCAAGACCAAGGTCGACGGCTACTGGGGTTCCACCCAGGCCTACTACGCCCAGTCCTTCCTCTACGGCGAGGGCACCGACACCGTCGACGCCGCCGGCAAGAAGATCACCGTGGACTCGGCCGCCGCCAAGAAGGCCTACGGCACCTGGCTGAGCACCTTCTCCGGCAAGGGCCTGCACAAGGCCGACACCACCGCCGACGCCTACGCCCACATCCAGGACGCGTTCGTCAACGGCAAGGTCGCCGCGATCATCCAGGGCCCCTGGGAGATCACGAACTTCTACAAGGGTTCGGCCTTCAGCGACAAGTCCAACCTCGGCATCGCCACCGTCCCGGCCGGCTCGGCCGGCAAGGCGGGCGCCCCGACCGGCGGCCACAACCTCTCGGTCTACGCCGGCTCCGACAAGGCCCACCAGGCCGCCGCGCTGAAGTTCGTCAACTTCATGACCTCGGCGAAGTCGCAGGAGACCATCGCCCTGAAGAACTCCACCCTGCCCACCCGTGGCGACGCCTACACCGCCCAGGTCAAGGCCGACCCCGGCATCGCCGGCTACCAGGGCGTCCTCGCCGCCGCCCAGCCCCGCCCGGCGCTGCCCGAGTACAGCTCCCTGTGGGGTCCGCTGGACACCGAGCTGCCGAAGATCGCCGGCGGCAAGGAGTCGCTGGACAAGGGTCTGAGCAACGCCGAGCTGGCCATCGCCAAGCTGGTGCCCGACTTCAGCAAGTGAGCCCGTGTGGCCGCCGGGTCCCTCCCGAGGGGGGAGGGACCCGGCGGCCACCGCCCTGTACCCAGCCCGCTCCCTGATCGATCAAAAGGTGTCGAACCATGACAGTCGCCATCGACCGCGCGACCGGCAAGCGCCGCGGTGACCGCGCGCCTCGGCCCGGGCTGGGGCAGCGCATCAAGAACGGCTACCAGAAACACTGGTACGCCTACGCGATGATCGCCCCGGTGGTCGTCGTGCTCGGTGTCATCGTGGGCTACCCGCTGCTGCGGGGCCTCTACCTGACGCTCACCGACGCCAACAGCCTCAACTCGGCGCGCACCATCGGCGTCAACCACATCGCCGCCACGTACAAGTTCATCGGGTTCGACAACTACAAGGACATCCTGTTCGGCCCGACGTCGTACGACCGGTTCTGGTCGCACTTCCTGTGGACGGTCTTCTGGACCGCCGCCTGTGTGGCCCTGCACTACTCCATCGGCCTGGGCCTCGCGCTCATGCTGAACCAGAAGCTGCGCGGCCGTACCTTCTACCGGCTGCTGCTGGTCCTGCCCTGGGCCGTGCCGACCTTCGTCACCGTCTTCTCCTGGCGGATCATGCTCGCCGACTCCGGCGTGCTCAACCAGATCCTGGGCTCGCTCCACCTGCCCCAGCCGCAGTGGCTGGAGGACACCTTCTGGCAGCGGTTCGCCGCGATCATGGTGAACACCTGGTGCGGTGTGCCGTTCATGATGCTCTCGCTGCTCGGCGGCCTGCAGTCGATCGACTCCTCGCTCTACGAGGCCGCGGAGATGGACGGCGCCAGCGCCTGGCAGCAGTTCCGGCACGTCACGCTGCCGGGCCTGCGCTCGGTCAGCTCCACCGTGGTGCTGCTCGGCATCATCTGGACGTTCAACCAGTTCGCGATCATCTTCCTGCTCTTCGGGCCGACCGGCGCGCCCGACGCACAGATCCTCGTGACCTGGGCCTACTTCCTCGGCTTCGGCCAGCAGCCCCGGGACTTCGCCCAGTCCGCCGCCTACGGCGTGCTGCTGCTGTCGATCCTGGCCGTCTTCACCTCCTTCTACTTCCGCTGGCTGAAGCGCAATGACCAGCTCGCCGTCTGACGCCGCAGGAGCCGCCGCCATGAGCACCACGACCCTCGAGAAGACGCACACGGAGCCGGCCCCCGCTCCGCAGGCCCGGCGCCGCACCCGCGGGCGCGGCGAGCGCGGCCCGCTCGGCGCCGCCCTGATGCACGGCGGCCTGATCGTCGCGAGCCTGATCGCGCTGGCCCCGGTGGCCTGGCTGTTCTTCCTGTCCCTCGGCCCGGACAAGGACGACTACCTGCACCCGGGCAAGATCATGGGCAAGATCAGCTTCTCGAACTACAGCTTCGTGCTGCAGCACACCGCCTTCTTCGACTGGTTCAAGTCGACGATGATCGTGGCCCTCGGCACCACCGTGATCGGTGTCTTCGTCGCCGCGACCACCGGCTACGCCGTCTCGCGCATGCGCTTCCCCGGCTACAAGTCGCTGATGTGGGTGCTGCTGCTCACCCAGGCGTTCCCGATCGCCATCCTGATCGTGCCGATGTACGAGATCTTCAGCGAGCTCGGCCTCATCGACACCTACTGGTCGCTGATCGTCATCAACTGCACCACCGCCGTGCCGTACAGCGCCTGGCTGCTCAAGGGCTACTTCGACACGATCCCGTTCGAGATCGACGAGGCCGGCCGCGTGGACGGGCTCAGCCCCTTCGGCACCTTCTTCCGGCTGATCCTGCCGCTCGCCCGCCCGGGCCTGGCCGTCGCCGCGTTCTACAACTTCATCACCGCCGTCGGTGAGGTCGCCTTCGCGACGACCTTCATGCTCGACGACTCGAAGTACACCTTCGCCGTCGGTCTGCAGACGTTCGTCAGCCAGCACGACGCCGAGTGGAACTACATGGCCGCCACCGCGGTGCTGATCGCGATACCCGTGTCGGTGTTCTTCTACCTCGTGCAGAAGAACCTCGTCACCGGCCTCACCGCGGGCGGCACCAAGGGCTGACGCCCCACGGTGAAAGGCTCCCGCGCGCCTGACCGCGCGGGTAGGCGGCCGCGGTGTTCCATCCGACCCCGCTGACACCGCGGCCGCCTCGCACTCCAGCCGCCCACCACGTCACCCCTGACCAGACCTCTTTCACGCAGCAAGGAAGCCATGAGCCAGCAGACCCCCGCAGCCCCGGCCGCCGACTCCGCCGTCGCCACCGTCGCCAAGCGCCGCGACTGGTGGCGGGACGCGGTGATCTACCAGGTCTACCCGCGCAGCTTCGCCGACAGCAACGGCGACGGCATGGGTGACCTGGAGGGCGTCCGCTCCCGCCTCCCGTACCTGCGCGACCTCGGCGTGGACGCCGTGTGGCTCAGCCCCTTCTACGCCTCCCCGCAGGCCGACGCCGGCTACGACGTGGCCGACTACCGCGCGGTCGACCCCATGTTCGGCAACCTGCTCGACGCCGACGCGCTGATCCGCGACGCCCGCGGGCTCGGCCTGCGCATCATCGTCGACCTGGTCCCCAACCACTCCTCCGACCAGCACGAGTGGTTCAAGCGCGCCCTCGCGGAGGGCCCCGGCTCCCCGCTGCGGGACCGCTACCACTTCCGCACCGGCAAGGGGAAGAACGGCGAACTGCCGCCCAACGACTGGGAGTCCATCTTCGGCGGCCCGGCCTGGACCCGGGTCACCGAGCCGGACGGCACCCCCGGTGAGTGGTACCTGCACCTCTTCGCGCCCGAGCAGCCCGACTTCAACTGGGAGCATCCGGCGGTCGGCGACGAGTTCCGCTCCATCCTGCGCTTCTGGCTGGACATGGGCGTCGACGGCTTCCGCATCGACGTCGCCCACGGTCTGGTGAAGGCCGACGGCCTGCCCGACCTCGGCTCCCACGACCAGCTCAAGCTGCTGGGCAACGATGTCATGCCGTTCTTCGACCAGGACGGCGTGCACGCGATCTACCGCCAGTGGCGCACCATCCTGGACGAGTACGCGGGCGAGCGGATCTTCGTGGCCGAGGCCTGGACCCCGACCGTCGAGCGCACCGCCAACTACGTCCGCCCCGACGAGCTGCACCAGGCCTTCAACTTCCAGTACCTGGGCACCGCGTGGGACGCCGAGGAGCTGCGGACGGTCATCGACCGCACGCTGGAGGCGATGCGCCCGGTGGGCGCCCCCGCGACCTGGGTGCTGTCCAACCACGACGTCACCCGGCACGCGACCCGGTTCGCCAACCCGCCCGGCCTCGGCACCCAGATCCGCACGGCGGGCGACCGCGCGCTCGGTCTGCGCCGGGCCCGCGCCGCGACCCTGCTGATGCTGGCCCTGCCCGGCTCGGCCTACATCTACCAGGGCGAGGAACTGGGCCTGCCCGACGTGGTGGACCTGCCCGACGAGGTGCGCCAGGACCCCGCCTACTTCCGGGGTGCCGGCCAGGACGGCTTCCGCGACGGCTGCCGGGTGCCGATCCCGTGGACCCGCGACGGCTCGTCGTACGGCTTCGGCGGCGGCGGCAGCTGGCTGCCCCAGCCGGCCGAGTGGGCCGAGCTGAGCGTGGAGGCGCAGACCGGCGTGGCCGGCTCGACGCTGGAGCTGTACCGCGCCGCGCTGAGCGAGCGCCGTGCGCGCCCCGACCTGGGTGCGGGCGACGCGGTCGAGTGGCTGCGCGCCCCGGAGGGCGTCCTCGCCTTCCGCCGCGGGGAGTTCGTGTGCGTCGCGAACACCACGGGGGAGTCGGTGACGACCCCGGCGTACGGCCGGGTGCTGCTCGCCAGCGGTGAGGTGACCGAGGCCGACGGCGAGGCGAAGGTGCCCGCCGACACCACCGTCTGGTGGATCGCGGCGGTCTGACGCCCTCTTCGGCGCCCGCGCTGAAAGTTCTTGCATCAACTTGACCACGGCCCGCTGCCTTTCTGGCAGCGGGCCTTTAACATCTGCGTCACCGCAAGTTTGCTGAAACATTTCAGCAAGCGCCTTCAACGTCGAAGGAACCCCCACATGGCACGCAGCACCCTCCCCACGGCGCTCGCCGTCGCGGCCGCCTTCACGGTTGGCATGTACCCGACTACCGCAGCGGCCTCGCCGCCCGGCACCAAGGACGTCACCGCCGTCCTCTTCGAGTGGAACTACGCCTCGGTCGCCAAGGAGTGCACCGGCACCCTCGGCCCGGCCGGCTACGGCTACGTCCAGGTCTCCCCGCCCGCCGAGCACATACAGGGCTCGCAGTGGTGGACGTCGTACCAGCCGGTGAGCTACCGGATCGCGGGCCGTCTCGGCGACCGCACGGCCTTCCAGAACATGGTGAACACCTGCCACGCGGCCGGTGTGAAGGTCGTCGTGGACACGGTCGTCAACCACATGGCGGCGGGCAGCGGCACCGGCACCGGCGGCTCGTCGTACACGAAGTACACCTACCCCGGCCTCTACTCGAGCCCCGACTTCGACGACTGCACCTCGCAGGTCACCAACTACCAGGACCGCTGGAACGTCCAGCACTGCGAACTCGTGGGCCTGGCCGACCTGGACACGGGCGAGGAGTACGTCCGCAAGACCATCGCCGGCTACATGAACGACCTGCTGACCCTCGGCGTGGACGGCTTCCGCATCGACGCCGCCAAGCACATCCCGGCCGACGACCTGGCCAACATCAAGAGCCGGCTCACCAAGCCCGCCGCCTACTGGAAGCAGGAGGTCATCTACGGCGCGAACGAGGCGGTCCAGCCGACCGAGTACACCGGCGACGGGGACGTCCAGGAGTTCCGCTACGCCTACGACCTCAAGCGCGTCTTCAACAACGAGAAGCTCGCCTACCTGAACAACTACGGCGAGGGCTGGGGCTACCTGAGCAGCTCGGTGGCCGGCGTCTTCGTCGACAACCACGACACCGAACGCAACGGCTCCACCCTGAACTACAAGGACGGCGCCAAGTACACCCTGGCCAACGTCTTCATGCTGGCCTGGCCGTACGGCGCCCCGGACATCAACTCGGGCTACGAGTGGTCGGACGCGGACGCCGGCCCGCCCAACGGCGGCAAGGTCAACGCGTGCTGGCAGGACGGCTGGAAGTGCCAGCACGCCTGGCCCGAGATCAAGTCCATGGTCGCCTTCCGCAACGCCACCCGCGGCCAGTCCGTGACCAACTGGTGGGACGACGGCAACAACGCGATCGGCTTCGGCCGGGGCGGCAAGGGCTACGTGGCGATCAACCACGAGTCCTCGTCACTGACCCGCACCTACCAGACCTCGCTGGCGGCGGGCACGTACTGCAACGTGCAGAACAACACGACGGTGGCGGTGAACTCGAGCGGGCAGTTCACCGCCACCCTGGGCGCCGACACGGCGCTCGCGATCTACGCCGGGAAGTCGGGCTGCTGAGGCACCTACTTCCAGGTGTCGCTCGTGGTGTAGCCGGACGAGCCGCCCGTCGTGTACGAGCGGTTCGTCCCGGACTCCCAGGTCACGTTCCCGGAGGCGTCCCTCTTGACGTACTTGTACGTGAAGGACGTGCTCCTCGGGGCGATGACCAGCTTGCGCCAGACCGGGTACGCCGCCGACGACAGCGGGATCGCGTCGGCGGCGTTCCAGGAGCCGAGGGAGGGCAGGGAGCCGACGACGTAGACGTTGGTGCCCCAGTCCGTCGTCGCCGACTCGCTGAACGTCACGTCGGTGGCGTCCGCGTCCGCCACGTTCCAGGAGTTCTCCAGCGAGACCGCCGCGGCCGCGGCCGCGGCCGACCGGTTGGCGTTCGACTCCCAGGTGACGTTCCCGGAGGCGTCCCTCTTGATGTGACGTGCCGACGGGCACGCCCACCTCGCCGGACCAGACCGGGTAGCCCGTGGAAGACAGCCTGACCGCCTTCGAGGTGTCCCAGCCGCCCAGTGCCGGGATCGACCCGACCACGTACACGCTCGTGCCGGACGACGTCGGCGCGTACTCGTCGAACGTCGCGCTCACGGTGGAGCCGGACGAACCACCGCCGCCGCCCGTGTCGTCGCAGCCGACCGTGCAGGTGTAGGAAGCGTTGTAGAAGGCGACCGCGCCCTTGGCCAGGACGGTGAGCGAGGCGCTGCCGCCGGAGACGGTCACACTGGTCGCGCCGTCGTCGACGACGCGACGCGTCGTGGTAGTCCGGCCGGTCCCCGTCCGGGGTGTCGTACTTGCTGGTGAGCGTGGTGCCGTTGTAGCCGGTGCCGGTCTGCGCGGCGGTGTGGTCGATCACCGCGTCCGTGTAGACCTTCACGCCCGCCGCGTGACAGGTGCCGACCATCGAGGCGAACTCCGCGGCCGAGCCGAAGCGGCTGTTCAGGTCGTAGGCGTACGGCTGGTAGGCGTCCTACCAGTAGTAGCTCGGCTGCTTCAGGGACTCGGCCGGCGGTGCCACCTGGACCGCGCCGTAGCCGGCCGGGCCCAGGACGTGCGTGCGCTCCGAGGCGATCGAGTCCCAGTTCCACTCCCACAGGTTGGCGATGACGTCGCCCTTGGCGGACGTGTCCGCCTGTGCGGGCGCCGCCGGCAGGACCACGGCCCCGGCCGGCGCGAGGGCCCCCGCGACGGCCGCCGTCGCGGTGCGGCGGAGGGCCCGGGGAGGTCGGTGGGACCGTCGAGATCTGGTCATGTGCGGCTCCGAAGGTGGGGGTTACGGAGGGTGCCTGTTTCAACAACCCGTGAGAGTGGGCCAGTTGGGAGGGGCCGTCAGGGCGGTCGGTGAAAGTTCTTGCTGTGAGTTTCAAGCCTCTTGCTGTAAACCTTTCGTTAGCGGTACGGTCGCGCGGGCGCCCGGCATCGAAGCCGTGCCGCGGCGTTGGGGTCGGACCCAAGAGAGCCGTAATCGCAAGGAGTTACCGCCTGTGATACCGAGATGGCCGGCGCCCCCCGCGCGCCGTACCCCACGAGCGAGGCGGGCAGCGGCCGTCACCGTCGCCGCCCTCGCCGCAGCCCTCCTGCAGCCTGTGTCCGCCCACGCGGCCACCCCGCCCGCGCCCCCCTCGGACGCGAAGCTCGCGGCCCAGCCCGCGCGGCACGACGACACCCGCGAGCAGTTCTACTTCGTCATGCCGGACCGTTTCGCCAACGGCGACCGGTCCAACGACCGCGGCGGGCTCACCGGCTCACGCCTGAGCACCGGGTACGACCCCTCCGACAAGGGCTTCTACCAGGGCGGCGACCTCAAGGGCCTGACCAAGCGCCTCGACTACATCAAGGACCTCGGCACCACCGCCATCTGGATGGCGCCGATCTTCAAGAACCGCCCGGTGCAGGGCACGGGCGCCAACGCCTCCGCCGGCTACCACGGCTACTGGATCACCGACTTCACCCGGGTCGACCCGCACTTCGGGACCAACAAGGACCTCCAGACCCTCATCGCCAAGGCGCACGCCAAGGGCATGAAGGTCTTCTTCGACGTCATCACGAACCACACCGCCGACGTCGTGGACTACAAGGAGAAGTCGTACGACTACCTCTCCAAGGGCGCCTTCCCGTACCTGACCAAGGACGGCCGGCCCTTCGAGGACGCCGACTACGCCGACGGGCGCCGGAGGTTCCCGGCCGTCGACGCGGACTCCTTCCCGCGCACCCCGCAGGTCACGAGCAAATCGAAGGTCCCGGCCTGGCTCAACGACCCGACGATGTACCACAACCGGGGCGACTCCACCTACGCGGGCGAGTCCACCACCTACGGCGACTTCTCCGGCCTGGACGACCTGTGGACCGAGCGCCCCGAGGTCGTCAGCGGCATGGAGAAGATCTACGAGCGCTGGGTGAAGGACTTCGGCGTCGACGGGTTCCGCATCGACACCGTCAAACACGTGGACATGGACTTCTGGACCCAGTGGGCCACCGCGCTCGACCGCTACGCGGCCGCGCACGGGCGGAAGAACTTCTTCATGTTCGGCGAGGTCTACACCGCCGACACCTCCCTCACCTCCCCGTACGTCACCCAGGGCCGCCTCGACGCCACCCTCGACTTCCCCTTCCAGGACGCGGCCCGCTCCTACGCCTCCCAGGGCGGCAGTGCGCAGAAGCTCGCGAGCGTCTTCGGTGACGACTACAAGTACACGACCGACAAGGCCAACGCGTACGAGCAGGTCACCTTCCTCGGCAACCACGACATGGGCCGTATCGGGTACTTCCTGAAGCAGGACAACCCCAAGGCCACCGACGCCGAGATCCTGCGCAAGGACAAGCTCGCCAACGAGCTGATGTTCCTCAGCCGCGGCAACCCGGTCGTCTACTACGGCGACGAGCAGGGCTTCACCGGCTCCGGCGGCGACAAGGACGCCCGCCAGACCATGTTCGCCTCCAAGGTCGCCGACTACCTCGACGACGACGAGATCGGCACCGACCGCACCGCCGCGAGCGACGCCTACGATCGCGGCGCCCCGCTCTACAAGGACATCGCCGCGCTGGCCGAGCTCCGGAAGAACAACCCGGCGCTCACCGACGGCGTGCAGACCGAGCGGTACGCGGCCGACGGCGCCGGCGTCTACGCCTTCACCCGTACGGACGCACGCTCCGGCACCGAGTACGTCGTCGCCCTCAACAACGCCGACGAGGCGAAGGCCGCCACCTTCGCGACCGGCTCCGCGGGCATGACGTACCGCGGGATCTACGGCACGCACGCCACGGCGGACTCCGACGCCGACCGCAAGGTCACGGTGACCGTACCGGCCGGCTCCGCCGTCGTCCTCAAGGCCGCCGGCCCCCTCGCCGAGCCCACCGCCAAGCCGTCCCTCACCCTGAAGGCCCCGGACGCCGGCGCCACCGGCACCGTCGAGCTCTCCGCCGACGTCGACGGCGGCCGGCTCGACCGGGTCGTCTTCGCCGCCCAGGTCGGCAACGGCGCCTGGCGCACCCTCGGCTCCGCCGACCACGCCCCGTACAAGGTCACCCAGACCATCGGAAAGGGCGTGAAGGCCGGCACCGCCCTGCGCTACAAGGCCGTCGTCGTCGACTCCGCGGGACGCACCGCGAGCGCCACGGCCACCAGCAGCACCGGCGCCGCGCCCGCCCCCGAGGTCCCCACCGCTTCCTCCCGCGACTACGCGGTCGTCCACTACAAGCGCGCCGACGGAGACTACGACAACTGGGGCCTGTACGCCTGGGGCGACATCGCCGACGGCGAGTCCACGAACTGGCCCGCCAGCCACCCCTTCGTGGGACGGGACGCCTACGGCGCCTTCGCCTACGTCAAGCTCAAGTCCGGCGCCTCGAACGTCGGCTTCCTGGTCATCGACAAGGACGGCAACAAGGACGTCTCCGCCGACCGGAGCATCGACGTCACCAAGACCGGCGAGGTGTGGCTCGAACAGGGCAAGGCCGACGTCCTGACCACGAAGCCCGACTACCCGGCGCAGGACGAGACCAAGGCGGTCATCCACTACCACCGCGCCGACGGGAACTACGACGGCTGGGGCCTGCACGTCTGGACCGGCGCCGCGAACCCCACCGACTGGTCGAACCCGATGAAGCCGGTGAAGACTGATGCCTATGGCGCGGTCTTCGAGGTGCCGCTCAGCGCGGGTGCCACCAGTCTCAGCTACATCATCCACAAGGGCGACGACAAGGACCTGCCCACCGACCAGTCCCTCGACCTCAAGTCGAACGGCCACGAGGTGTGGCTGTTGAACGGCCAGGAGAAGTACCTGCTGCCGCAGCCCGCGGGCAGCGCGGCCGCACTCGACCTGACCACCTCCAAGGCGATCTGGATCGACCGGAACACCGTCGCCTGGAACGGCGTCGACGGCGCCGCCTCCACCCAGCTCCTCGCCTCCCACGACGGCTCGATCACCGTCAAGGACGGCGCGCTGACCAGCGACGACGAGCGCTGGCTGCGACTGGCCAAGACCACCCTGACCGACGCCCAGAAGGCGAAGTTCCCGCACCTGAAGGACTACACCGCCTGGTCCGTCGACCCCCGCGACCGGGACCGGGTGCGCGACGCGCTCGGCGGGCAGCTCGTCGCCACCCAGCGGGCCGCGAACGGCGCCGTCCTGGCCGCGACCGGCGTGCAGATCGCCGGCGTGCTGGACGACCTGTACCCCGGCGCGACGAAGGCCGCCCTCGGGCCGGCCTTCCACGACGGGAAGCCGACCCTCGCGGTCTGGGCGCCGACCGCGCAGAGCGTCCACCTCGACCTCGACGGCAAGGCCGTGAAGATGCACCGCGACGCCACCACCGGCGTCTGGTCCGTCACCGGTCCGGCCTCCTGGAAGGGCAAGCCCTACCGGTACGTCGTGAAGGTCTGGGCGCCCAGCGTCCGCAAGGTGGTCACCAACAAGGTCACCGACCCCTACTCGGTCGCCCTGACCGCGAACTCGGCGCGCAGCCTCGTCGTCGACCTGAACGACAAGAAGCTCTCCCCGAGCGGCTGGGCGGCCCTGAGCAAGCCCAAGGCCGTGCCGCTGAAGGACGCGCAGATCCAGGAGCTGCACATCCGGGACTTCTCGGTCGCCGACAAGACCGTCCCGGCCAAGGACCAGGGCACCTACCTGGCCTTCACCGACAAGAACAGCGACGGCTCGAAGCACCTGCGGGCGCTGGCCAAGGCCGGCACCTCCTACGTGCACCTGCTGCCCGCCTTCGACATCGCCACCATCCCCGAGAAGAAGGCCGACCAGGCCACCACCGACTGCGACCTGGCCTCCTACCCGGCCGACTCCGACAAGCAGCAGGAGTGCGTGGCGAAGGCCGCCGCGAAGGACGCCTACAACTGGGGCTACGACCCGTACCACTACACGGTCCCCGAGGGCTCGTACGCCAGTGACCCGGACGGCACCGCCCGTACCGTCCAGTTCCGCAGGATGGTGCAGTCGCTGAACGGCGACGGCCTCAGGGTCGTCATGGACGTCGTCTACAACCACACGGCGGCCAGCGGCCAGGCCGACACCTCGGTGCTCGACCGGATCGTGCCCGGCTACTACCAGCGGCTGCTCGCCGACGGCTCGGTGGCCAACAGCACCTGCTGCTCCAACACCGCGCCCGAGAACGCGATGATGGGCAAGCTGGTCGTGGACTCGATCGTCACCTGGGCCAAGGAGTACAAGGTCGACGGCTTCCGCTTCGACCTCATGGGCCACCACCCGAAGGCCAACATCCTGGCCGTCCGCAAGGCCCTGGACGCGCTGACCCTGAAGAAGGACGGCGTCGACGGCAAGAAGATCATCCTGTACGGCGAGGGCTGGAACTTCGGCGAGGTCGCGAACGACGCCCGGTTCGTGCAGGCCACGCAGGCCAACATGGCCGGCACCGGCATCGCCACCTTCTCCGACCGGGCCCGTGACGCGGTGCGCGGCGGCAGCCCCTTCGACTCCGACCCCGGTGTCCAGGGCTTCGCCTCCGGTCTGTACACCGACCCCAACTCCTCCACCGCCAACGGCACCAAGGAGGAGCAGAAGGCCCGGCTGCTGCACTACCAGGACCTGATCAAGATCGGGCTGACCGGAAACCTCGCGAAGTACCACTTCACCGCCACGGACGGCAAGGAGGTCACCGGCGCCGAGGTCGACTACAACGGCGCCCCGGCCGGCTACGCGGCCGCGCCCGGCGACGCCCTCGCCTACGTGGACGCGCACGACAACGAGTCGTTGTTCGACGCCCTGACCTACAAGCTCCCCAAGGACACCTCCGCGTCCGACCGGGCCCGCATGCAGGTCCTGGCGATGGCGACGGCCGCCCTCTCGCAGGGTCCGGCGCTCTCCCAGGCGGGCACCGACCTGCTGCGCTCCAAGTCGCTGGACCGCAACTCCTTCGACAGCGGCGACTGGTTCAACGCCATCCACTGGAACTGCGCCGACGGCAACGGCTTCGGGCGCGGACTGCCCATGGCGGCCGACAACCAGTCCAAGTGGGACTTCGCCAGGCCGCTGCTCGGCGCGGTCGAGGTGGGCTGCCCCCAGATCACCGGGGCCTCGGCCGCCTACCAGGACCTGCTGCGCATCCGCACGAGCGAGAACGCCTTCTCCCTCGGCACGGCCACGCAGGTGCAGGACCGGCTGTCCTTCCCGCTGTCGGGCAAGGACGAGACGCCCGGCGTGATCACCATGCGCCTCGGTGACCTGGTCGTGGTCTTCAACGCCACCCCGGAACGGCAGGAGCAGAAGATCGCCGCTCTGGCCGGATCGCACTACCGGCTGCACCCCGTGCAGGCGGCCGGCGCGGACACGGTGGTGAAGACCTCGTCCTACGCGGCCGGCACGTTCACCGTCCCGGCGCGGACCGTGGCGGTGTTCACCCGGGCGGCGAAGTAGGGTCGGCCCGACGCCGTAGAACAGGAGTACCCATGCCGCAGATCACCGTCGACTACACCGCCGTGCTGGACGATTCGGACAGCTTCGACGCGGCCGGCTTCGCGCGGGCGCTGCACGAGGCGGTCGTCGAGATCGCGGCGGCAAGGCCGGAGGCGTGCAAGACGCTGTTCCGGGAGGCCTATGCCGCCTATGGGTACGAAGAGATGGATCAGCGGCACGCGATCGTGCACGTGACCATCGGTCTCCTCGCCGGCCGGAGCGAGGAGACCAAGGCGGCGCTGACGGAGGCCGTGCTGGAACTGCTCCGTACGCATGTGGCGCCGGAGGACGGGATCACCCTGCACGCGTCCGCCGAGGTCCGCGACCTGGACCCGTCCTACCGGAAGTTCGAGCGGTAGGACGGCGGACGGTCCGGCCGCAGGGTCAGGACGCCAGAGTGATCAGCCGGCCGGCGAGCTCCGCGAAGGGGCCGTCGGCCGGCTCGTCCTGGACCATGGCCCGCACCAGCGCGGCCATGTCCGGGTCGTAGGCCGCGCTGACCGCGGCCAGCGCGGCGAAGTCGTGCACCAGTTGCCGTTCCAGCTCGCCCCGCGGGATGCGCCGGCCGTCCAGCCAGATCAGCGCCGTGGACTCGGCGAGCGAGATCCAGGTGCGGATCACCAGTTCCAGACGCGGGGACGCGTCGGTCACGTTCAGGTGCGACAGGATCTGGTCGTAGGCGGCCTGGCGCACCGAGTCGATCAGGGCGTTGGTCGCCGAGGTGTGCTCCTTCGAGCCCACCCCGTCCGCGGGTACGGCCGGGCCGCCGCGCATGAGCGCCGAGAAGCCGGGCCCGTGGTCGTCGACGAAGTCGAAGAAGCGGCGCATCACGCGCAGCAGCCGGGCTCCCAGCGGACCCTCGTGGGGCTCCTCGAACCGGCTCGCGAGGTCCTCCGAGGCACGCTTCAACGCGGCTTCGTACAGGCTGAGTTTGCCGGGGAAGTAGTGGTACACCAGCGGCCGCGAGATACCCGCGGCCGAGGCTATCTCGTCGATGGAGACCTCGTCGGGCGAGCGTCGGCTGAACAGGTCGAGCGCGACGCCGATCAGCTGCTGCCGCCGCTCCTCGACGCCCATCCTGCGGCGAACCCCGGTACTCATGCGAACACCTTACCGATCGAATCCGGCCGCTTGTGATCACATGTCGAGCACCAGCCGATCACTCCGGGACCGGGAGACGCAGATCAGCATCGAATCGCTCCGCTCCGCGTCCGTCAGCAGCTCGTCCCGGTGGTCGATCTCCCCTTCCAGCACCCGCTGTTGGCAGGTCCCGCAGAAACCCTGCTCGCAGGAGTAGGCGGTGTCCGGCAGCGCGTCGCGCACGGCGGCCAGCACCGTGGAGTCCGCCGGGACCGTCAAGGTCCGCCCGCTGCGCCGCAGTTCCAGCTCGAACTCCGTCTCCCCGCCGGCGCCGGTCCGTGGCGCGAAACGTTCCAGGTGCAGCGTGGCACCCGCCGGCAGCGCCTCCTCGACCGCGGCCGTCAGGCCCTCCGGGCCACAGCAGTACACGGCCGTGCCCTCGGCCGCGTCCGCGAACAGGGCCGCGAGGTCGGGGCGTCCGTCCTCGTCCTCGGCCACCACCGTCAGCCGGTCCCCGGCCAGCTCGCGCACCTCCGCGAGGAACGGCATCGACGCCCGGGTCCGCCCGCCGTACAGCAGCCGCCACTCGGCCCCGTCCGGCAGCGCCCGCAGCATGGGCAGGATCGGCGTGATCCCGATCCCGCCGGCCACGAAGACGTACGACGGCGCCGCGACGAGCGGGAAGCGGTTGCGCGGTCCGCGCACCTGGAGTTCCATGCCCTCCGTCAGTTGCTCGTGTACCTCGCGGGAGCCGCCCCGGCCGTCCTCGACCAGCCGCGCGGCGACCGTGTAGGACGAGGTGTCCCCGGGGTCCCCGCACAGCGAGTACTGCCGCACCAGACCCGACGGCAGCACCAGGTCGAGGTGCGCCCCCGGCTCCCAGGCCGGCAGCCCGGCGCCCTCCAGGCGTAGCCGTACGACCCCGTCGGCGATCGTCTCGTGGGAGGTGAGCAGCAGCCGCGCCCGCGAGCGCGGCCGGCCGGAGACCGGCGGGTCCAGGGCGGGCATCGGCCACAGCGGGGAGCGCCGCACCCGGTGGCGCAGGGCGCGCCGGGTCAGCAGGGCGGCACCCGCGAGCAGGACGAGGGTGCGCGGCTTCGGCGTCACGCGGCCCCCTCGCCGGCCCGCTGCGCCTTCTCCGCGGCCAGCGCGGCGGGGGAGGCGGCCAGATAGGCGACGGCCTGGGCGGTGGAGCACTCGTGGGAGGGGTGGTAACCGCGGCTGAGGTAGCGCGGGATGGACTTCAGCATGTCCCCGGTGGCGGGCAGGGTGCCCTGCCGGCCGCGCCGGTGGAAGCCGGCCAGGGACGGCTTCTCGCCGGCCGCGGTGGGATCGTTCGCCATGAAGAAGCGGACCCCGCGCTGCCACAGGAAGACCAGCGCCGAGAAGGCCGCCGCCCAGGTGCGCACCCGGCGCCCGTAGTCGCCGTCGACGTGCAGGAACAGGTCGAAGGCGACCGAGCGGTGCTCGACCTCCTCGGCGCCGTGCCAGCGCAGCAGGTCCAGCATGGTCGGGTCGGCCCCGCGCCGGTCGAGCTCGGCCGCGTTGAGCACCCAGTCGCCGAGGAAGGCGGTGTAGTGCTCGATGGCCGCGATGAGCGCCACCCGCTCCAGCAGCCACCAGCGCCGGGGCCGGCCCGGCGGCAGGGTGCGGTCGCCGAGCAGCTTCTCGAAGAACCAGTCGACCTGCGCGGTGTACGGCGTCGGGTCGAGCCCCTGCTCCTTCAGGTACGGCAGGACCTCGTCGTGTGCCTGGGAGTGCATGGCCTCCTGCCCGATGAACCCCAGGACGTCCGCACGCAGGCGGTCGTCCCGGATGAGCGGCAGCACCTGCTTGTACACGTGCACGAACCACCGCTCGCCGGCGGGCAGCAGCAGGTGCAGCACGTTGATGGTGTGCGTGGTGAACGGGTCGCCGGGCACCCAGTGCAGCGGGGTGTCCTGCCAGGAGAAGGACACGTTGCGGGCCTTGAGCGGGATGCGCTCGGACTCCACCGGCCGGGCCTGCGTATGAGACATGGCGTCAATGTACTGACGGGTAGATCGCCTGAGAACCCCTCCGCGGCACCTTGTTGACGCTGATGTCAGCTAGCGCAGTCCGGTGATCTGCCGGCCGTCCGCCAGCGTGCCCTTCAGGTCCGCCCGCGCACCCCGGGTCGCCCGCACCGCCAGCAGCGCGCCGCGTCCGGACGCCGTGACCCCGCCGGCCGCGCGGATCGACGCGGTGTCCGGACCGCCTGCCGCCAGCAGGTACCAGGCGCCGGTCCCCGACTTCCACAGCACACCGGCCAGCACGTGCGGCCCGCGCGGACCGCAGTCCGCCACGTCCGTGCCCTTGGCCACCACCGCCCCTACCGGGCCGCCCGGCGTCCGGAACTGGGCCAGCGCGATCGTGCCGTCACCGCGCCAGGTATCGGCCCGGGTGCACACCCACTGACCGGCCCCGCCCGCGTCGGGCAGCGTCTGGTTCGCGAACGCCCAGGCGTTGACGCTGCGCACACCGGCGGAGCGCTCCGTGGACAGCGAGCAGGCGAACGGCGCCCAGGCGCGCAGCCCGTCCACGCCGCTCGCCTCCGTGACCGCGCCCGGACGCCCGGCCGTGAGACGGGCCGGGACCAGCTCGCCCAGGTCCGTGGCGAGCCGGGTGCCGGAGGCGTCCGTCACCTGGAGCACGTTCCACGAGGTGCAGCCGCCGGGCTGCAGGGCCGGACTGGCCAGCGGGGTGGTCACGCCGTCGGTGAGGGTCAGCGGGGTCGCGGCCGCGTCCGGCTTCATCAGGTCCCGCTCGGCGGCCCGCTTCACCCAGGGCGCGGTCAGATAGCGGACGTTGCCGTCGGCACGGCCCAGCACCAGCGCGCTCGCCTCGGCGCCGGTCGCGCCGTCGACCCGGGCGAAGTCGAGGGCCGCGCCCGTCGCGCCCTCCGTCGGCTCGGCGTACCGCGCGACGCGCAGGCCGTCGTAGAGCATCACCACACGCGCGGTGTCCACCACGCCCGCGTACAGCAGCCGGGGCGGGCCGGCCGGGCCGCCGGTCTGGGTGCCGGGGGTGGCCGAGACCCGGACCGTCTCCCCGGGGCGGGCCCAGACGGCGAGGGCGCGGCGCAGCAGTGCCTTGTCCCCGGTGAGCGGGCCGCGCGCGGGCCACACGGAGAAGTCGGTGCGGTCGGAGGACCGCCAGGCGGTGGGGGCGGCCCTGAGCAGCTTGCCCGGGTCCAGGGCCGCCTCGGCCGCCGGGTTCTCCGCGTACACGGGCGCGGCGGCGCCGTCCGGTCCCCAGCCGCCGCCCGGCATGGCCACCAGCGCCCCGCAGACCGCGAGGGCGGCCGCCGCGGCGAGCACGGCCTTGGTGTGCTGGCGGCGCCGCATCAGGTCGGTGGGGCGGGCCTGCAGCGAGCACGGGTCGAACTCGGGGGAGGAGAGCAGCGCGTCCTGCGCGGGCACCCCGTTGGCCTCCGCCAGCGCAGACTCGGGGTCCTGCACCCCGGCGGACTTCAGGATCCGGCGCACGTCGGCGTCGGGCAGCTTCTCCAGACCACGCAGCACGTACGCGGCCCGGGCCGGCCCGGACAGGGCGGACAGCCGCTGGTCCAGGGCGAGTTCGTCGGCCCCGCCGGAGCGCGGGAACAGCCGCAGGCCCCACACCTGGGGCAGCAGCGGCGGCCGGTGCGCCAGCCGCGGCCGGCCCTTGCGGGTGCCGGACGCGCCGAGCGCGGTGCGCAGGACCCGGAGGCGGACGAACGCGTACCCGGGGTCGCCCTCCCGGCCCGCGGACTGGGCCGGGATCACGGACGTCTGCTTGCGGCCACGGGGGAGCGCGCGCTGGGCGAGGGCGTGTGCCGTCAGCACCCGGCGGCCGCGGCCGAGGCCGGGTGGCAGGACCAGGTAGGCGAGCCGGACCAGCCGTGGGTAGTGCTCGACGAGCGCGGCCTCGGCCTGCTCGACGTCGACGACCGGGCCGGTGGCGCCGGAGGAGGCGGGTGCGTGACGCTGGGCTACATCCTGTGACTGCACATCCGGGTGAACGAGCGAGGCGTTGGTTGGTCACCGCCGGGCGGGTGACCCGGGCGGTTCAGCCCGCCGGCTCCACGAGGGCGCGCGCGTAGTTGGCCATCGACCGCTGGTAGCGCGGCAGATGCGGGGCGAGGGCGCCGATCACCAGGGACAGCCCCTCGCGGTCGCGGCCCAGGCTGGACAGGCACAGGGCCAGGCAGGCCCGTACGGCGTCGTCCAACTCGTCCGACGGCGCGTCGAGTTCCGGGGTGAGCAGCTTCACGCCCTGCTCCGCCTCGCCGATGTTCCGCAGCGAGCTGGAGAGCTGGATCTTGGCCCGCCGCCCCTTGTACCCGCTGATCTCGCTCAGGCCGCCCGCCAGCGCCTCCCGGTACAACGGCACCGCCCGGTCCGAGTGCCCGGTCGAGTCCCAGGCGCAGGCCCGCTCGAAGGGGGCGAGCGGGCTGCCGTCCGGGAGTTCGGCGGCCAGCTCGTCGATCACCGCGCGGAACTCGTGGGCCCGCTCCTCCGGGTAGTCGTCGAAGGCGGCCCAAGCGGCGGTCACGCGGTCTTCCCAGTCCTGGTTCACCGGACCACCCTCGCACATCCGTACGCACAAGGTCACCGGATTTGAGCACACCGTGCGCGGGAGCCGTATCCGAGGGGACTGGGGCATGCTTGGCCCACCGGGACCGGAGGATCGGATGAGGTTGACGCGACTGATGATCGGCGCCGCGGCGGCGCTGACGCTGGCGGGCTGTGGCGCGGGCGGGGACCGCAAGCCGGTGCCGCCCACCGCCACGGGCAGTCTGGAGAGCCTGGCCGCCGAGGTGAAGTGCAAGCCGAACATGCAGACCGACGCCGACGAGATCCGCCAGGCCATCTGCCGGAACACCGACGGCAGGTTCATCCTCGCCACGTTCGCCACCGACCGCGGCCAGCGCGAGTGGATCAACGACGCGAAGGACTACGGCGGGTACTACCTCGTCGGCCGCAAGTGGGTCGCCGTCGGTGACGACGGGGTCGTCAAGGCGCTGCGCGGCACGCTCGGCGGCGACGTGGAGATCGGTACGAACCACCACGCCCACCAGGGCTGAGCCCGGCGTCGTACACGGAGCGGACAGGGCAGCGGACACGGAAGCGGGCGGTGGGAACTCCCACCGCCCGCTTCGTTCCTCCTCGTCGGCGACCGTCCGTCCGGCTGGTCCGGCCGTCCGGCTCGTGCGGCCGGTCAGGCGCAGTTCTGGCCGCGGTTGACGCAGTTCGCGATCCGGTTCGCCAGGCCGTTCTTCGTGACGCTGATGAAGTCGTCGTGGTCCGTGGCCGCCTTGTGGAGCTGCTCCGGGAAGCCGTCCACCGCGTAGGCGTTCTTCACCTGGCCGTTCTGGAGGACCGGCGGGGTGATGTTGTAGACCAGGCGCATCGTCAGCTGCGGGATCGCCTTGAAGCCGTTCTGGCAGTTTCCGCCTGCGTCCGCGAAGGCCACGTGCGTGCGGTGGTTGGCGCTGTCCACGTTCTGGCCGTCCCAGCAGCTCTGGAAGGCGAACGTCCGCACCACCTTGCTGCCCTGCGGGCAGACCGGGTACTGCGTGGTCAGCTGGACCTTGTTCTCGAAGCCGGTGCAGCTCCAGTGCGCGTTGGCGTTCGCCAGACCGTTGGTGGTGGTCTTGGCGTCACCGGTGATGATGCGCAGGAACTGCGGCATCGCGACGACCTTGGAGGTCGGGCTGCCGACGTACTTGATCTGTGCCGAGACCGGCGTCAGGATCTTGCCGACGTTGCCTTCCTTGCCGCCGCCGTCCTTGTTCTGGTCGAAGTCCTGCGAGCCGTCCTGGATGCGGACCACGGGCCAGTAGTACGAGGACAGGTCGCTGCGGTTCTGGCAGCTGGTGCCGCCCTGCAGGAACGTCTGGTTGCTGGAGAACGCGTTGACCTTCTGGTTGCCGACGTAGTCGTGCAGGTGGTGCGCGCCGTTGGTCACGCCGGGCGCCACGATCACGTTGTCGGTGTTGTGGTTCTTGTTGGCGTTCACCCCGCACCGCGTGGTGAACGTACCGGTCGACGCGTTGCCGTTGCGGCGCGGCTTGGCCGGCACGTTCGGCTGGACCTTGGTGATGTCGACGAAGTCCGCCGCCACCGGGCCGTTGCCGGCCTGCCCGCCGATGTTCTGCTGCTGCCCGGCGCCGCCCTGCTGCTGCCCGCCGGCGCCGCCCTGCTGCTGACCACCGGTGTTGTTCTGCTGCTGGCCGCCGGTGTTCTGCTGCCCGCCGGTGTTGTTCTGCCCGCCGGTGTTGTTCTGCTGCTGACCGCCGGTGGTCTGGTTGGCGTTCTGCGCCGTGCAGGAGGCGAGGACGCTCAGATCACCGGGCACGGTGCCGCCGACACGGGTGATCTCCAGCTTGATCCGGTCGAGGATCGCCGCCCGCCGGTCCTTCAGCGGCTGCAGGATGGAGTTCTGCACGAAACTCGCGTCCTGGGCCTGGGCGTCCCGCGTGGTCGCCAGACGCTGGTAGGCGTCGGTGATCTGCCGGTCGAGGTTGGCCAGTTCCCCGGCGACCTCGTTACGGGCCTGGTTCGGCACGTTGGTGAGCTTCTGGCCCACGTCCGGGCAGGAGATCGTGGCGACCTGTGCCGTCGCTGCCTTGGTCTGGTTGCCTCCCCACGACTGGTGGTTCGACTCGTGCGCCGAGGCGTAGAAGTTCGCCCAGATCAGCCCGCCCCCACCGAGCGCTAGGGCCGCCGATGCGGCTATGGCCTTGGTGGCCAGCGGCGTACGGCGTTTTCGTGTGTTGCGTCCCATGGAACTCCTCTGACTTCCTTGCGGGGCAGCATCGAGGCGCCCGACAGGAGTGAAGCGGCGTCCTTCCATACGGACGCCGCTTCCGGGGTGTTCACCGGTCACACGAATTCATCACGGACCCACAGCGTCACGGAGGCCCCAACAGGCTCCTGAACAGCGGAAGTTCACGAGAAAATCAGGCCGTTTCAGCGGTCGCGGTCGAGGTAGGCGAGCACCGCCAGAACGCGCCGGTTGTCATCGTCCGACACCTCAAGGCCCAGTTTGGTGAAGATGTTGGAGGTGTGTTTGGCGATGGCCCGTTCCGTCACCACCAACTGGCCGGCGATCGCCGCGTTCGACCGGCCCTGCGCCATCAGCTCCAGTACCTCGCGCTCCCGCGGGGTGAGGCCGCCGAGCGGCCGGTCGTCGCCGGCCCGGCGCGACAGCAGCTGCTGGATCACCTGCGGGTCCATCGCCGTGCCGCCCGCGGCCACCCGCCGTACCGCGTCCACGAACTGGTCGGCGTCGAACACCCGGTCCTTCAGCAGGTAGCCCACCCCGCCGCTGCCGTCGGCCAGCAGCTCGCGCGCGTACAGCTGCTCCACGTGCTGGGAGAGCACCAGCACCGGCAGCCCCGGCCGCTCCCGCCGGGCCCGCAGCGCGCACTGCAGCCCCTCGTCGGTGTGGGTGGGCGGCAGCCGCACGTCGACCACCGCCACGTCCGGCCGCGACCGTGCCAGGGCCGCGTCGAGTTCGGGTCCGGACTCGACGGCCGCCACGATCTCGAAGCCGTAGGCCTCCAGCATCCGGACCAGCCCGTCACGCAGCAGGAAGAGGTCCTCGGCTAGGACAACGCGCACGGAATCTCCATGGTCACCAGGGTGGGGCCGCCCGCGGGACTGCTGACGGCCAGGACGCCGTCGAATGTACCGAGCCGCCGCTCGATCCCGGCGAGCCCGGTGCCGGCCCCGACCGCCGCTCCGCCCCTGCCGTTGTCGGTCACGGTGACCCGCAGCATGCCGTCCGCGTGCAGCAGGTCGGCCCAGATCCGGTCGGCGCCCGAGTGCTTGACGGCGTTGGTGAGCACCTCGCTCACCGCGAAGTAGGCGGCCGACTCCACCGGGGCGTCCGCACGGCCGGACAGCTCCACGGTGACCTCCGTCGGCACCGGCAGCCGCAGCGCCAGGGCCCGCACCGCGTCCCCCAGGCCGCGCTCCGCCAGCACCGGCGGGTGGATGCCGCGTACCAGGTCGCGCAGTTCCTCCAGGGCCTCGACGGAGTTGCGGCGGGCCTGGGAGAGCAGCCGCTTGGCCTGCGCCGGGTCCTTGTCGAGCAGCATCTCGATCGTCCCGAGGTCCATGCCCATCGCGACCAGCCGGGCCTGCGCGCCGTCGTGCAGGTCCCGCTCGATCCGGCGCAGCTCGGCGGCGGACGTGTCCACCGCGTCGCGCCGGGTCTCGGTCAGCACCCGTACCCGCTCGGTGAGTTCCTCCCGGCCACCGCCCAGGAGGGCCCGGGTGAGCCGGAAGTGCGCGGTCAGCAGCCGCGGGGTGAGGCGGTAGGCGGCGAAGAGGAGCACGACGGCGGTCGCGGCCGCGCCGAGCGCGGACGGCTGGTCGGTGACCGGCACGAAGCCGTACCAGTAGGTGCCGCCGTCCGCGAGCACCCGCCACAGGCCGGCGGCCACCGCGAAGCCCTCGAAGGGGTAGAAGAGCAGGACGGCCGGGAGCAGCGCGGTGACGTACCCCGCCGTCATGTCGACGGCCAGCCAGCGCAGGTCCCGCCAGGTCGCGGGGTCGGACAGCAGCATGACGGTGCGGGTCCAGGGGTTCGCGTCCTCGGGGACCGGCCGGTACGACGACCGGATCGGCATCCCGCACCACTCGTCCGAGAGCCGCCGCCGTACGTCCGCGAACTGCCGTACCCCGCCCAGGACAGCGGGGGTCGTGAAGATGCCGAGGCCGAGCGGGACGAACGCGATGGACACCAGGCTGAGGACGAGACAGAGGATGGACAGGGGCAGCATCACCAGTGCGAGCACGAGTCCCCGTACGGCGGCGAGCACGACCTCCCGTATACGGTCGCGGACGACGTCGCTCTTCGTGTCGGTGTTCATGGGGTCAGTCTGGCCGACCCCGGCACCGGGTTCACTGGCCCGGAGCCCCCTCCTGCGAGGTGGTGCCAGGTACACCCCCGCCCGCCGCGAGCAGCTTCGCCTCCACCTCGGGGGCCAGGCCGACGCCCGCGCGGTCCGGCCGCCGTGGGGCCACGCCGCCGATCCGGGTGAGCCACTCCCAGGTGTCCGCGACGGTCTCGCCGGCCGGGCGGCACACCAGCCCCGTGGCCAGCGCCCGTGACACGTCCGTGCGGTGGACCGGCTCGTACATCTCGCCGTCCGGCGGCACCCACACCGGGAGCTGGGTCCACGGCTCCACCCCGGCGTCCAGGATCACCCGCGGATCGGTCCAGCGCAGCTCCGCTTCGGCGCCGGTGACCCGGACACAGCTCTCCAGCAGTTCGCCCATGGTGGTGTGGCCGGGCGGCCCGATCACGTCGTACGGCCCGCTCAGTTCTCGCTGTACCGCTCCGAGGAGCCAGCCGGCGAGGTCGCGCGCGTCGATGAACTGCACGGCCAGTTCGCGGGGTCCGGGCGCCAGGACCGGGCCGCCGCGGGCGATCCGGGTCAGCCACCAGGGCAGTCGGCCGACGTTCTCGTACGGGCCGAGGATCAGCCCGGCCCGGACGAGGAGGGAGCCGTCCGCGCCGAACGACTCCTGGGCCGCCAGCTCGCCGCCCCGCTTGTCCCGGGCGTAGTCCGTCGGGCCGGCGTCGGCGGCGGCGCCCTCGACCAGCGGGGCGTCCTCGGCGGCACGCGGGGGCCAGGGCCAGGCGTACACGGACCGGCTGGAGACGTACACGTACCGGCCGGCCCGGCCGCGCAGCAGCCGCGCCGCGTCCCGCACCGCGCGGGGCGCGGCCGACCAGGTGTCGACCACCGCGTCCCAGGTGTCACCGGTCCCGGCGAGCGCGGCGAGCCCGTCGGGAGCGGCGCGGTCGCCGTGCAGCGACCGCACCCCGGCCGGGGGCTCGTGCCGGCCCCGGTGGAAGACGGTCACCTCCCAGCCGCGGCCCAGCGCCGCTTCCACGACGGACCGCCCCACGAACTCCGTACCGCCCAGCACCAGAAGTCTCATGCCGGGAAGCCTGCCGGGTGCGGCCCGGGGAGGGAAGGCCCGTCTGCCGACGGCAGACGGAAGGGTTCAACGCCCGGTCGGCGGGGTGTACTTGTAGCCGACCCGGCGCACCGTCTGGATCGACTGGCGGTGCTGGACACCCAGCTTGCGGCGCAGCCGCGCGATGTGGACGTCGACGGTGCGGCCGTCGCCCACGTGGCCGTAGCCCCACACCGTGGTGACCAGCTGGTCCCGGGTGTGCACCCGGTGCGGGTGCGCCACCAGGTGGGCGAGCAGCTCGAACTCCAGGTAGGTGAGGTCGAGTACGGTCCCGTCGACGCTCGCGGTGCGCCGCACGGGGTCGATCCGCACCAGCGGGTCGGCGTCCCCGGGAGCGTCCCCGTGGACGCCCGCGCGGCCGTCATGCGCGGCCGTGTCCTCCACCGCGACCGGCGGGAACGGCAGCCGCTGGTCGGCCGGGACCAGCACGAGGTAGCCGACCATGGGCGGCCGGCCGGGGAGCGCGGGCAGGGTGTGCTCGGGGGCGGGCAGCCAGGTGGCGCCGGGCGGCAGCAGGTCGGCCACGTCGACGACCTCGTCCCGGTCGACGGCCCGCAGCCGGTGGCGTGCGGGGTGTGCCGGGGCCGGGGTGGTGGCGGTCAGGGCGGTGGGGGAGAGGGAACGAGGGGTCGCCATGAGAGGTCAGCTCTTTCGCGCGAGGAGTTCGTCGGGAGGTGCGGCGGCCGCGACTCGTGGTCGGGGCGTGCCCAAGGACGTACGTCGTTCCGCGCTGGCCGGAGGCCGGGGTACGGCTTCAGAGGGCCCGCGCGTCGAACGCGCGGCAACAGACCCGGTCGAAGTCGTGGTGCTGACGGGACGGCCAGAACGGCTCCAGGTCATGGCGACCCGTCGCGATGCGGTTCTCGAAGCTGGCCATGGGCCCATTGAAGCAGACGCGGGCGCCCGGCAGGAGCCTCCTCTCACCTCTTGGACGCCTGCCCGGACACGCGGTTGACGCCGCGCCGGCCGGCCGGGCACGACGGAGGGGCGCCCGCCGTCGTGGCGGGCGCCCCTCCGGGGAAGCGGTGCGGATCAGACCTGGCCGGCCTTCTCCAGCGCGGAGCAGCAGGTGTCCACCAGCAGGCGGGTCACCACGTACGGGTCGACGTTGGCGTTCGGGCGGCG
Source organism: Streptomyces sp. WI03-4A (assembly GCF_033792105.1). NCBI lineage: Bacteria > Bacillati > Actinomycetota > Actinomycetes > Kitasatosporales > Streptomycetaceae > Streptomyces > Streptomyces sp. WI03-4A. Next base: position 31,163 of record NZ_JARAUO010000049.1, on the reverse strand, counting down.
GTCCTCGATGTAGCCCTTGCCGTCCTTCTCGACCTGCCACGGGATGCGCACCGAGGCGCCGCGGTCGGAGACGCCGTAGGAGTACTTGTCCCACGGGGCGGTCTCGTGCAGGCCGGTCAGACGCTCGTCGATGCCGGCGCCGTAGTTCTTGACGTGGTCGAGCGGCTTGGACCCCTCGCCGAGCGACTCGCACGCGGTGATGATCGCGTCGTAGCCCTCGCGCATCGCCTTGGTGGAGAAGTTGGTGTGCGCGCCCGCGCCGTTCCAGTCGCCCTTCACCGGCTTGGGGTCGAGCGTCGCGGAGACACCGAAGTCCTCGGCGGTGCGGTACAGCAGCCAGCGGGCCACCCACAGGTGGTCGGAGACCTCCAGCGGGGAGACCGGACCGACCTGGAACTCCCACTGGCCCGGCATGACCTCGGCGTTGATGCCGGAGATGGCGAGCCCCGCCTTCAGGCAGTTGTCCAGGTGGGCCTCGACGACGTCACGGCCGAAGATCTCGTCGGAGCCGACACCGCAGTAGTAGCCGCCCTGGGGGGCCGGGAAGCCGTTCTCGGGGAAGCCCAGCGGGCGGGAGCCCTCGAAGAAGGTGTACTCCTGCTCGATGCCGAAGATCGGCTCCTGCGCGGCGAACCGCTCGGCGACCTCGGCGAGCGCCGCCCGCGTGTTGGACCGGTGCGGGGTCATGTCGATGTCGAGGACCTCGCACAGGACGAGGATGTCGTCGCCGCCGCGGATCGGGTCCGGGCAGGTGAAGACCGGCCTGAGCACACGGTCCGAGGAGTGGCCCTCGGCCTGGTTGGTGGAGGACCCGTCGAAGCCCCAGACCGGCAGCGTGTCGAGACCGGCGAAAGCACCCGTGATGATCTTCGTCTTCGAACGGAGCTTGGCCGTCGGCTCGGTGCCGTCGATCCAGATGTACTCAGCCTTGAAGGTCACGGGGCCACATCCTTCGGAGGTGTGTCGGGCGCACTCGGTGCGGGTGCTGCGGCTGCGGCACCGGGGCACCGCTCGATCTGCCGCGCAGCCTGTCAACAGGCCGTTTCCCGGCCATTGCCCGAATGTGAACCCCGTGTTACCTGGGGCTTCTATGCCGCGACTCACACGGTGAGGCGAACCGGGCCCGCGTGCGGCGGGCCGACGCGGACCGGTGCGAGGTGGGGGCCGGCGACCGCCACCCCCGCACGGTCGCCGGCCCCGGCCGGGCACGCCGCCTGTTCCTCCTGACCCCGGCGCACCTCGTCGCCGGGGCCGAGGCGGCGTGCCCGCACCGTGCCCTGCCGGTCCGGCCCGGTCTCACCCCACCTTCTCGATCACGGCACGGCGGATCAGGAACTTGCCCGGCTCACGGACCTGCTCGAAGGCGGCGTTGTTGAGCAGCACGCAACTGCCGGACACCGAGGTGACCTTCACGGTCGTGGACTTGTTGTTGTCCAGGTTGGTGACCTTCAGCGTCGTCCCCGCCGGGAACTGGTTGCTGGAGGCGGCCGGGGCGCCGGCCTCGCCGGAGAGCGTGACCGTGGAGCCCTTGCAGACCTGCTGGCCGGAGGCCGCGGCACCGCCGCCGGCGTTCCCCGCGGCACCGGCCTGCTGGCCGCCCGCCTGCTGGCCGCCCGCTTGCTGGCCGCCCGCCTGCTGGTTGCCGTTGGCGTTGCCCTTGCCGGCGTTGCCCTGCTGGTTGGCGTTGCCCTGCTGACCGTTGCCGTTCTGCGCCTGCTGGGAGCCCTGAGCCGACTCCCCAACCGTGCATCCGGCGGCCTTCTGCTGGACCTCGATCTGCTTGATGACCGCCTCGCGGTTGGCGATCCGGGCCGCCGACTGCGCGTCCGGTTTCGCCTTCTGGTCCGCGATGAACCGGTCGTTGTTGCCGTGCGCCGTGGCCAGTCCCTGGCAGACGGTCGAGTCCCCGGCGGACAGGGTCCGGGCGTTCTGCGGCTGCGCGGCGTTCGAGGTCGACGCCAGTGCGAAGGCCCCGCCGCCCGCCACCGCCGCGGCACTGACGAGCAGCGCGATCTTCTTCTTCGTGCCGAGAGTTCTCCTGCGCGACATGCGCGCCTCCTGAAGAGGTAGGGGAGCGTACGCCGCTATGTACGAGATCCCGAACGCTGTTACTCAGCGGTCGGGGGGGTGATCGAAGTAACCTGCGTCACAAGGGGAGTTGAGCTCTGCTCAGTTCTTGCCCCGGGAGAGCGCGTCCTGGACGGCCTCGTCGGTCCTGGCCACCAGCGCGGTGCCGTCGTCGGCCGTGATGATGGGCCGCTGGATGAGCCCCGGGTGCTCGGCGAGCGCCGTGATCCAGCGGTCCCGCGCGCTCTCGTCGCGCGCCCAGTCCCCCAGGCCCAGCTCCTTGGCGGCGGCCTCCTGGGTGCGGGTGATGTCCCACGGCTCGAGCCCGAGCCGGTCGAGCACGGCCCTGATCTCGTCCTCGCTCGGCACGTCCTCCAGGTAGCGGCGCACGGTGTAGTCCGCCCCCTCGGCGTCGAGCAGGGTGAGTGCGCTGCGGCACTTCGAGCAGGCCGGGTTGATCCAGATCTCCATGCCGCACACGGTACGCGAAACCCGTTCTGCACGTGCGTCACGACAGCCCCGAAAGCCCTTGTGGCCAGGGGCTTTTGTCAGTGGTGGGTCGTAGAATAGAAGCAGTGTTCGAGGACATCGCCGGAGCCTTCCGGTGGGTGCCCTGACCGCGACAGGAGGATGCCCGTGCCCGCTGCCGCCCTGACGACCAAGCTGCTGCCGACCCAGTCCACCGCCAAGCGTCCCGTCCGGCTCGACTCGCCCTACGCGCCGGCGGAGAAGTCCCCGCTGCCGGCCGGCCGGCCGCGTGAGTGGTACGTGACGCACAACCGGCGCCTGAAGGCCATGCGCCTCGCCATCGCCCTGCTCGACTCCGGTGTCTACCTGCCGGCCCAGGCCCGCGACGAGACGATCCGCAGCACGGCGGAGCGGCTCGGCATACACCCGCCGTCGGCCACGACGTGCCACATGGTGCGGGCGTTCATGCGCTACTCCCGCTGAACCGGGGGACCCGGGTGCCCCGTGCCGGTGCGGGGCACCCGGGTCCGTACGCCGGCGTCCCTCACGCGGACAGCGTGCGCTCCAGCGGTGTGCGGAACCGGGGTGTCACCCTCGTCGTCCCCAGCCACGCCCGCAGCCGTTCGGCCTGCGCCGCCACCGCGGCCTCCGCCTCCCGGCCCACGCCGGCCCCGGGGATCCGCCAGACGATCTCGCCGTCCGGCCGCTGCGCCCAGCCGCCCACCACCCGGCCGTCCCACCACACCGTCGGGCCCACGTTGCCGCTGCGGTCGTACAGCAGCGGGCGCAGCTCCGGGGCCAGGTACCAGTCGCGCCCCTGCCAGGCCATCGCCGTCGGATCCAGACCGGGCAGCAGGGCGGCCCACGGCTCCCCGGGCGACTCGACCGGACCCTCGTCACCGGCGGCGACATGACCCGTGCCCTCGTCGAGGGACACCTCCCGCGCCCCGATCGCCGACAGCGCCCGGCGGACCTCCGTCACCCGCCAGCCGGTCCACCACTTCAGGTCGGCCTCGGTCGCCGGCCCGCAGGCCCGCAGCCACCGCTCCAGCAGGGCCGACTGCGCCCCGGCCACGTCGAGTTCCGGATGCTCGGGGGCGGGCGCCCAGCGGAACTGGCTCGACGTCCAGGAGCCGAGCGGGCGGCCGCGTACCACCTTCCCCTCGACGCCGAGCACGCGCAGCAGCCGGGAGGAGACCGTGTGGACGCCCTCGTAGCTCTTGCCCGGCGCGTACACGAACCGCTCGCGCAGCCGCGGTTCGTCCGCCGTCAGCTCCGCCGCCGTCGCCTGGCCGCGCCGGGCCAGCGCGGCCAGGGTGGCCGCCTCGACCTCCGCGAGCCAGGCCGCGTCCGGCGCGCCGGCCCCGGCCATGTCCTTGAGCAGCGAGGCGCGTTCCCGGGCGGCCACCGCGAGGCCCGTCGAGGCGTGCACGACGGCCGTGAGCCCGGTGGGGAACACGAACACCGTGTGCCGCATGCCGTGCATCCGGACCAGCGTGCGGTCCTCGTACAGCGCCCGCTCCGTCCCGGCCACCGCCTTCGCCGGGTCGGCCAGCCGGGCGGCCACCGCCAGGTACACCGTCGCCGGGTCCGTGCCGTGCAGGGCCACCAGCGAGTCCGCGACCTCCTCCGGGGCCGCCGCCCACGCCGAGGGTGCGAGGCGGTGGCGCAGGGCCAGCCGGGCCCGCCGCTCCGCCACACCGATGTGCCGCCGTCCGTCCGCCATGCCGACCTCCGTCGCTCACCATGCCCACCGCGCAGCATCGCAGACACCACCGACAGCCCGCCCCGTCACCCGTTCGCCGTACTCCGGGTGCGGCGGCCCGCCCCACCGGACTTCACTGCCAGCAGGACCAGCAGGAGGTGACGGCAGACGCGGAGAGCCGCGGGAACGGCGGAACCGCGGCACCGCGGATCCGTAGAGAGAGGCCGCCCCATGAGCAGCGCCCCATGAGCACCCCCACGGACCGCGCCCGGCGCGGCACGCCCGAGGACCGCGCCCGGCACGGCCGGGCGGCCCGCAAGGACGTGCCCCGCTCCGCACACGCCCTCTGGCTGCCCTCCGCCGACCGGCCCGACCCTGTCGCCACGCTGGAGCGGCAGGACCGGGACCGGCTGCCGGAGCTGCGGCCGGTCAGGTACGGGCGGATGGCCGCCTCGCCGCTGTCCTTCCTGCGCGGCGCCGCCGCCGTGATGGCCGCCGATCTGGCCGTCCAGCCGCACACGGGGCTCCACGTGCAGCTGTGCGGCGACGCGCACCTGCTCAACTTCGGCCGGCACACCTCCCCGGAACGCGCGCTCCTGCTCGACCTCCGCGACTTCGACGAGACCTTCCCCGGCCCCTTCGAGTGGGACGTCAAGCGGCTCGCGGCCAGTGTCGCCGTGGCCGCCCTGGAGAACGGGCACGCCCGCGCGAGGGCCCGTGAGGCGGCCCGGGCGGCCGTCACCGGCTACCGCACCACCATGCGCCGGCTGGCCGGGCTCGGGGAACTGGCCGTCTGGTACGAGCGGGTCGACGCGGACAGCCTGCTGCCCCTGGTCCGCTCCGCCGGCCGCCGGCGCGGCATGGGTTCCAGCCTCACCCGGGCCCGCCGCCGGACCAGCCTCCAGGCGCTGGGCAAGCTGACGGAGGTGGTCGACGGGCGGCTGCGCATCGTCCACGACCCGCCGCTGCTGGAACCCGCGGGACCCGCGGACATGGCCACCCTGCGCAAGGCCTTCAGCGACTACCGCTCCACGCTCACCGAGGAGCGCCGCCACCTCCTCGACCGCTACCGCTTCGTGGACGCCGCCCGCAAGGTCGTCGGGGTCGGCGGTGTCGGCATGCGCTGCTTCGTGGTCCTGCTCGCCGGGCGGGACGCCGACGACCCGCTCTTCCTGCAGCTCAAGGAGGCGCGGACCTCGGTCCTCGAGGCGCACCTGCCGAACGGGCCGTACGTCCACCCCGGGCACCGGGTGGTCTCCGGGCAGCGGCTGCTGCAGGCGGCCCCCGACCTCTTCCTCGGCTGGGTGAGCGGGCCGCAGGGCCGCGCCTTCTACTGGCGCCGGCTGCGCGACACGAAGGACTGCGCCGAGGTCGCGGGCCTCGGGCCGGCCGCTCTGCTCGGCTACGCCCGGCTGTGCGGCACCGTTCTGGCCCGGGCCCACGCCCGCTCCGGCGACCGCATCGCCATCGCCGCCTACCTCGGCGGCTCCGGCGGGTTCGACCGCGCCGTGGCCGAGTTCGCCCTGACCTACGCCGACCTGACCGCCGCCGACCACGCCGACCTGGGCGCGGCCGTCGCGGCGGGCGTGGTGACGGCGGAGCCCGGCGCGTGACCCCGCACCGCCCGGACGGAGCGCGGGCCTAGGCGGCCGCGTCGGGTGCCGCTCCGCCGAGCAGGGCGGTGACGAACGCGCGCCGGTCCTCCGGGTGGTCGTGGAACCACTGGCCGAGCCGGTGCCCGGCGTCCGGGAACTCCAGGCGGGTGAACCGGGCGCGGGCCGCGAGCGCGTCCCGCACCGCGTCCGTCACCTCCGGCGGGATGACGGCGTCCGTGCCCGGCACCGCCAGCACCGCCCGGCCCTCGTACGACCGCAGGGCCGTCAGCGCGGGCGAGTCCCGCCAGCCGCCCGGGATGCGGATGATCTCGCTGAACCGCCCGTCGCCCGTCCCGAAGGGCTCCGCCCAGGCGTCGGACGCGTACACGGCCGGTGCGCACAGGCCGACGGCCGTCACCCGGCGCCCGTAGTGGCGTACCAGGTCCGCGACCGTCTGCCCGCTCATGCTGAACCCCACCAGCACCAGCGGGCCGGGGGCCGGCGCGTGCGCGTCGACCACCGCCACCGCCTGCTCGAAGCGCCGCCGCAGACTCAGCTCCGCGAGCGCGCCGGTGCTTTCGCCGTGCCCCGAGAAGTCGAAGGCCAGCCCGTGGCCGCCGTGCGCCGCGACGTCGGCGAGCAGCGGCAGCAGCCGCTCCTTGCAGCCGTCGCCCGCGCCGTGCAGCAGGACGACGGTCGCCCGCCCGGCGGCCCCCGCGCTCACCGCGCTGAGCCGCTCACCGTCGTGGGCGTGGATGAATTCCTTCGGGGGGTACGGGAGTTCGCTCATGCGCCCATTCACCCACAGCCGCCGGACCGGGCGCCGGACCGGGTGCCGCGTCACAGGCCGGGGGCGCCCCACACCGGGAACCAGCGGCTCAGGTCCTGCTCGGTCCTGAGGTCGCTCGCGAGGGCCGCCTTCACCTGGAGTTCCAGGGCGCTGTCCCGGCGCTCGGCGGTGCCGGGCAGGGGCGCGAACGGGTAGAACGTGCCGCGCTTGTACAGGTAGACCAGGCCCAGGCGGCGTCCGCGCCCGTCCTCGAAGGCGACGAGGGAGCAGAGGAGCTGCGGCCCGAAGCCGTTGATCTCCATCGAGCTGTTCACCGCGTGCAGGTCGTTGACGAGCTGCGGAAGCTGGCCGGGGGAGCGGCGGGAGACCAGCCAGGAGTAGCCGTAGCCGTCCTGGGTCAGTTCCACCGGGGGGCCGGTGCGGTCGGCGTCCGCGTCGAGCAGGGCCTGCACCTCCCGGTGGGTCTGCTCGAAGGCCGCGCCCTCGACCGTGGCGAAGCACACCGCGCCCACCCCGGTCGGGGTGAACCCGGCCGCCGCCTCCAGGGTCACCGCCGCCGAGGGCAGTGCGAACAACTGGTCCAGATCCGGCGCGACCGGTTTGGTACGGCCGAGGAGGATGTCCAGCAGCCCCATCCTCAGCCCGCCTTCCCGGGCGCGGCCGCCTCGCCCAGCTCGGCGGAGATCCGCCCGAGCTGGTCGAGCCGCTGCTCCAGGGTGGGGTGGGTGGAGAAGAAGCGCTCGATGCCGGGCTCCTTGCCGGTCGCCGGGGTGAAGTAGAAGGCGTTGAACGCCTGGGCGGTGCGCAGGTCCTCGGTCGGGATCCGGGCGATGTCCCCGGAGACCTTGGTGAGCGCCGACGCCAGCGCCGAGGGCCGGCCGGTCAGGTGCGCGGCCGCCCGGTCCGCCGCCAGCTCCCGGTACCGGGACAGGGCGCGGATCAGCAGGAAGCTGATCGCGTACACGGCCGCGGAGACACCGATGACGGTGACGAAGACGACGGCGGTGTTCTGGTCCCTGCGACCGCCGCCGAACAGCTGCGAGTAGAAGGCGAACCGTACGATCAGGCCCGCGATCACGCCGAGGAACGAGGCGATGGTGATCACGGCGACGTCCTTGTGCGCCACGTGCGACAGCTCGTGGGCGAGCACACCCTCCAGCTCGGCGGGCTCGAGGCGGCGCAGCAGGCCCGTGGTCACGCAGACCACGGCGTGGTCGGGATTGCGCCCGGTCGCGAACGCGTTGGGCATGCCCATGTCGGACACGGCGACCACCGGCTTGGGCATGTCGGCGATCGCGCACAGCCGGTCGACCACCGCGTGCAGCTCGGGATACTCCTCGCGCTCCACGACCCGCCCGCGCATGGCGAACATGGCGATCCGGTCGGAGTACCAGAACTGGGCCACGAACATCGCCCCGACCAGCACCACGACCAGCAGCCAGGACTTCAGCAGCACGATCAACGCGGCGACGAAGGCCACGTACAGAAGCCCGAGCAGGAACAGCGTGACCGTCATCCGCACGGTCAGGCGCCGATCGCTCCGGAAGCGGCTCTGCATCTTGCATCACCCCGCAGTCAGGCACTCGTCCCGACTCCAGTGTGCACCTGCCGCATGCCATGAGGTGGTCCCGAGCGGCCCTAGGAGCGGCAAAAGCTCCCGGTGAGCGGCCCGCGCCGCCGCACGGCACCGGCGGGTGCGGCGGCCCGGGGGGTCTCCTGAGCGGGTGGGCGGGAAGGGCTCGGTAAGAGCTCAGTAGGGCGAGTGCAGCTGGGCGTAGCCCAGCAGGACTATCACCGCGGCCACGCAGCCGAGGACGACGGCCGTGGACACCCACGACGACCGCCGCGTCCGCACCGGGTCCGGGTCGGCCCGGAACGGCGCCGGGTCCGGCGGGTTCTCCTTCCAGCGGGCGGCGAGCATCCGGGCCCGGGCTGAGGGCTCCTTGTGCTCTGCGGAGTTCGCCCACCTGTGGTCGAACTCGCGCTCCCAGTCGTCCTGTTCAGTCATCCCCGTTCAACCTCTCTCGTCCGGCGGAGCCAAGAGGATGATCCCCCGAGAGTAGGAAGCCTGGGAAGCGGCGCTGGTCGCCCGAGATGCTGGGGGGTGGCCCGACGGTTATCGTTTACGAGTGAGAGCCGCACCGCAGGGTGCCCGAAGTCGTCTGCCCTGCTTCTCACACTCGTGCGGCACCCCTACGACCGCGCCGGACTCTTCACTCCGAGGTCGCGGCCATCCGTCTCGTGCCCGGAAAGCCGCACGAGGGGTGGAAGGAAGGTGGATCCATGAATGCACACCGCGCGAAGCGTCTGGCCGCGCTGTCCGCCGTCGGCGTCCTGATGGCCGGCGGAGCCGCGATCGGTACGGCAGGTGCCGCGTCGGCGGCGACCCCGACCCAGGTGCACACGGGCGGGGGCTGCTACTACAACAACTGGTGGGGCGGCAACTGCTTCAACCGCAACGACTTCTTCCGCAACAACTTCAACGGCTTCAACAACGGCTTCAACAACGTGCCCGTCGTGGTGGTCGTGGTGTCCTGACCCCGGCCGGTACCGCGCACGACGGAGGGCCGTCACCCGGAAATTCGCTCCCGGGTGGCGGCCCTCGGCGTTGCCGGCATCAGTCTCCGCCGCAGCAGCCGCGGGCGGCTCCCGCGTCGGCGCTCTTGCCGAGGGTGTCGGCGTCGGCCTTGACCACGTACACCTCCCAGGGCTCCCTGCCGGGTCCGTGCACCCAGACCTTGTCCTGGAGGGCGTAGCAGCAGGAGGTGTCGTTCTCCTCGAAGGTGGCCAGTCCCGCGTCCTTCAGCCGGCCGGCGGCGGCGCCGACCTGCTCGGTGGAGTCGACCTCGACGCCGAGGTGGTCCAGGCGGGTCTCCTCGCCGGGCTCGCCCTCGATGAGCACGAGCTTGAGCGGGGGCTCGGCGATGGCGAAGTTGGCGTAGCCCTCGCGCCGCTTGGCCGGTTCGGTGCCGAACAGCTTCGCGTAGAAGGTGATCGACGCTTCCAGGTCGCTGACGCGCAGGGCGAGCTGGGCACGGGACATGGCAGGGCTCCCATCGGCTTGCATTGATGTCTGTCGATGCAAGGTTGTGCCTTGGATCGACAGATGTCAACATAGACGCATGTCGAAGCAAGAACTCGTGGTGCTCGGGCAGGACGGCGGGGACGGCGCGTGCTGTCCCGGGACGGTCACCGCACCGCTGGACGAGGACCGGGCGGCGGAGCTGGCGAAGCTGTTCAAGGCGCTGGGCGACCCCGTCCGGCTGCGCCTGCTGTCGATGATCGCCTCGCGGGCGGGCGGCGAGGTCTGCGTCTGCGACCTGACCCCGGCCTTCGACCTGTCGCAGCCGACGATCTCGCACCACCTCAAGCTGCTGCGTCAGGCCGGTCTGATCGACTGCGAGCGCAGGGGCACGTGGGTCCACTACTGGGCGCTGCCCGCCACTCTCGACCGGCTCGCCGCCTTCCTGAAGACGGCGCGGACCGCCGGGGTGAGCGCGTGACCGCCCCGCTGGGACGCCGTGCCCTGGCCGAGGCCGTGGGGTCGGCCGCCCTGGTCGCGGTGGTCGTCGGCTCCGGCATCCAGGCCACCGAGCTGTCGAGGGACGTCGGCGTGCAACTGCTGGCCAACTCGCTGGCCACCGTCTTCGGCCTGGGCGTGCTCATCGTCCTGCTCGGGCCGGTCTCGGGCGCGCACTTCAACCCGGTCGTCACCCTCGCGGCCTGGCTCACCGGCCGCGGTGGCGGGGACGGGCCGACCGCGCGGGACGTCGCCGCCTACCTCCCGGCCCAGACCGCGGGCGCCGTCGCCGGTGCCGTCCTGGCCGACGCCATGTTCGGCAAGCCGCTCGTGCACTGGTCCACCCACGACCGGTCCGCCGGTCACCTGTGGCTGGGCGAGGTGGTCGCGACGGCCGGACTCGTCCTGCTGATCTTCGGACTGACCCGTACGGGACGGGCCCACCTCGGTCCCGTGGCGGTGGCGTCCTACATCGGCGCCGCCTACTGGTTCACGTCCTCCACCTCGTTCGCCAATCCGGCCGTCACCGTCGGACGCGCCTTCACGGACACCTTCGCCGGTATCGCCCCCACCTCCCTCGGCCCGTTCGTCGCGGCCCAACTGGTCGGCGCCGCGCTCGGACTGGGGCTGGTCCTCGCGGTGTTCGGGCGCCCGGCACCCGCACCCGCCGGCACCGCGCCGCTTCGGGACGAACCCGAACTCGCCGCCCCCGCACTCCCCTGACCAGGCCGCTCCCCGTTCCCCTTTCCCACCCCCGGTTCCCGAGAAGGACACCCGCGATGAACCCCCCTGCCGAGCGTCCGTCCGTGCTGTTCGTCTGCGTCCACAACGCCGGGCGTTCCCAGATGGCCGCGGCGTTCCTCACCCATCTCGCGGGCGACCGCGTCCAGGTGCGCTCCGCCGGGTCCGCGCCCGCGAGCACGGTCAACCCGGCCGTCGTCGAAGCGATGGCGGAGGCGGGCGTCGACATCTCCGCCGAGGTGCCCAAGATCCTCACCGTGGAAGCGGTCCAGGCGTCCGACGTGGTCATCACCATGGGCTGCGGCGACACCTGCCCGGTCTTCCCGGGCAAGCGCTACCTCGACTGGGCGCTCCCCGATCCGGCCGGCCAGGGGGTCGCCGCCGTCCGCCCCATCCGCGACGAGATCGCCCGGCGCGTCCGCGCACTGCTCGCCGAGATCACCCCCGGGAGCCAGGTGTGAGCGAGGCGGGCGTGAGTGGGCCGGGAGGGCGCGAGGCGGCCGGAGTGCGCGTCGTGCCCATGGAGGGCCGCCACGCCGCCGAGGTCCTCGCGGTCTACCGGCTCGGGATCGACGAGGGTGACGCCACGTTCGAGACGGCGGCGCCGAGCTGGGAGCAGTTCGACGCCGCCAAGCTGCCGGAACACCGGTACGTCGCCGTCGACGAGACGGACAGGGTGCTGGGCTGGGTCGCGGCCGTGCCGGTGTCCGACCGGTGTGCCTACGCCGGGGTGGTCGAACACTCGGTGTACGTCCACCCCGACGCCCGCGGCCGGGGGATCGGCCTGGTCCTGCTGCGCGCGCTGATCGCCTCGACCGAGGCGGCGGGCATCTGGACCGTCCAGTCCGGTGTCTTCCCCGAGAACACCGGCAGCCTCGCCCTCCACCGCAAGGCGGGCTTCCGCGTCATCGGCACCCGCGAACGCATCGGCCGGCACCACGGGGTGTGGCGCGACGTCGTCCTGATCGAACGACGCAGCCCCGTGATCGCCTAGCCGGACCGCCGGGCAGGTGAAAGCGTGCCGGGCGGTCCGGGGCCGGCGTGACGAAGTAGGGCGCCTTCACCTGTTCAGCGTTCCCCGGACGGGGTGGCGTGGCCCGAAACGACCGTCGGCCGTGTCCTTCCGGCAGGGAAGGACACGGCCGACGGCCCAGAGACGGCCCGGGGGAGCGGTCACCTGCTCTCGCCCGGGGCGATGTCACACGTCGAAGTAGAGCTCGAACTCGTGCGGGTGCGGACGCAGCTGCAGCGGGGCGATCTCGTTCGCGCGCTTGTAGTCGATCCACGTCTCGATCAGGTCGGGCGTGAAGACGTCGCCCTGGAGGAGGAACTCGTGGTCGGCCTCGAGGCGGTCGAGGACCGCGCCGAGGGAGGTCGGGACCTGGGCGACGTTCGCGTGCTCCTCGGGAGCCAGCTCGTACAGGTCCTTGTCGATCGGCTCGGCCGGCTCGATCTTGTTCTTGATGCCGTCCAGGCCCGCGAGGAGCAGCGCGGAGAAGGCCAGGTACGGGTTGCCGGAGGAGTCCGGGGCGCGGAACTCGACGCGCTTGGCCTTCGGGTTCGAGCCGGTGATCGGGATACGCATGGCCGCGGAGCGGTTGCGCTGCGAGTACACCAGGTTGATCGGCGCCTCGAAGCCCGGCACCAGACGGTGGTACGAGTTCACCGTCGGGTTGGTGAAGGCCAGCAGCGACGGGGCGTGCTTGAGGATGCCGCCGATGTAGTAGCGGGCGGTGTCCGACAGGCCCGCGTAACCGGCCTCGTCGTAGAACAGCGGGTCGCCGTTGCTCCACAGCGACTGGTGCACGTGCATGCCCGAGCCGTTGTCACCGAAGATCGGCTTCGGCATGAAGGTCGCGGTCTTGCCGTTGCGCCAGGCCACGTTCTTCACGATGTACTTGAAGAGCTGGAGGTCGTCGGCGGCGGCGAGCAGCGTGTTGAACTTGTAGTTGATCTCCGCCTGGCCGGCGGTGCCCACCTCGTGGTGCTGGCGCTCGACCTTCAGGCCCTGACGGTTCAGCTCCAGGGAGATCTCGGCGCGCAGGTCGGCGAAGTGGTCGACCGGCGGGACCGGGAAGTAGCCGCCCTTGTAACGGACCTTGTAACCACGGTTGTTCTCCAGGGCGCCGGTGTTCCAGGCACCCGCCTCGGAGTCGATGTGGTAGAAGGACTCGTTCGCGCCCGTCGAGAAGCGGACCGAGTCGAAGACGTAGAACTCGGCCTCGGGACCGAAGTACGCGGTGTCGGCGATGCCCGTCGACGCCAGGTACGCCTCCGCCTTCTTCGCCACGTTGCGCGGGTCACGGGAGTACTGCTCGCCCGTGATCGGGTCGTGGATGAAGAAGTTGATGTTGAGCGTCTTGTCCCGGCGGAACGGGTCGATGCGCGCGGTGGACAGGTCGGGTCGCAGGGCCATGTCCGACTCGTGGATGGCCTGGAAACCACGGATCGACGACCCGTCGAAGGCCTGCTCGTCGTCGGGGTCGAACGCCTCCGCGGGCAACGTGAAGTGCTGCATGACACCCGGCAGGTCGCAGAAGCGGACGTCGACGAACTTGACGTCCTCGTCCGCGATGTACTTCTTGGCCTCGTCGGCGTTCTGGAACATCCAGCTCCTCCTACTCCCGACCGTCCGCGCCGGGGTGGTAGATCGTTCGTGCGGCCAGTGCGGTGGCACACGCTGGTCTCGACCCTAGGGACCGGTGATTTCTCGGGCGTGACCCATTTGTTTCGCAGAAGTTAACCAGCCCCCTACCACCGTAGCCCCGACGCACCCTGGGCGCTCCGGCCGGAACCGGGCGCAGTACCGTGTTCGGGTGGACAACAGGCAAGCAATGGGATCCTGGCTCTCCGGGCCGCGCGCGGCCATGGAGGACGCCGGGGCCGACTTCGGCTACCGGGGCGAGCAGCTCGGCCTGCCCGAGGAGGGGCCGAACTCGATCGCACGGCCCGGCAGGCGCCTGGGGGCCCTGGCCGTCGACTGGGGACTGTGCGTGTTGATCGCATACGGTCTCATCACCCACGGCTACACCCCCGCGACCAGCAACTGGGCCCTGCTCGTCTTCTTCGCGATGAGCGCCCTGACGGTCGGCACCCTCGGCTCCACCCCGGGCAAGCGCCTCTTCGGCATCCGGGTCGTGGCCCTGCGGACCGGCACGGTCAACCCGGGGCGTTCCCTGCTGCGCACGGTCCTGCTGTGTCTCGCGATCCCCGCGCTGATCTGGGACCGCGACGGCCGTGGGCTGCACGACCGGCTCGCGCAGACGGTCGAGGTCCGCATCTAGCCCGCACCGCGTACGACGAAGGGGCCGCCCGGATCACTCCGGGCGGCCCCTTTCTCGACGAGGGGGACTAGCGGGCCTTCGGGCCGCCCCTGGGCATCCGCATGCCCTTGGGCATCGGGCCCTTCGGCAGCGGCATGTTGCTCATGAGGTCGCCCATGGCGCGCAGCCGGTCGTTGGTGGCGGTCACCTGGGGGCCGGTCAGCACCCGCGGGTACTTCAGCATGGTCGTGCGCAGCTTCTTCAGCGCGACCTGGCCCTCGCCGTTGCCGACGATCACGTCGTGCACCGGCACGTCCGCCACGATGCGGTTCATCTTCTTCTTCTCGGCGGCCAGCAGGCTCTTCACCCGGTTCGGGTTGCCCTCGGCGACCAGCACGATGCCGGCCTTGCCCACCGCGCGGTGCACGACGTCCTGGCTGCGGTTCATCGCCACCGCCGGAGTGGTCGTCCAGCCGCGGCCGATGTTGTCCAGCACGGCGGCGGCAGCGCCCGGCTGGCCCTCCATCTGCCCGAAGGCGGCCCGCTCGGCCCGGCGGCCGAAGACGATCGCCGTCGCGAGGACGCCGAGCAGCAGGCCCAGGATGCCGAGATAGACCGGGTGGCCGATCAGGAAGCCGATCGCGAGGAACACACCGAGGGTGCCGAGACCGACGGCCGCGAGTACAAGTCCGATCGTCTTGTCGGCCTTGCGGGTCATCTTGTACGTGAGGGCGATCTGCTTCAGTCGCCCTGCGTTCGCGGCGTCCGCCGCGGTTTCCTTCCTCGCCATGCCACGAAGTCTACGTGGCTCCGGGAGTGCCCACGACGGCAGTGTCCGGTGCCGTACGGCGGGGACGGGGCAGGGGGCCGGGAGGGTCAGGGGCGGCCGGTGGCCTGCTCCAGGAAGCGCTGGGCCTCCACACGGTCCTTGGCACGCCGGCGGTCCTCCAGCACGGAGGTCCAGGCGTTGCGGCGGGCGGTGCGCTGGCCGCTGCTCATGAGCAGGGACTCCACGGCGCGCAGGGCGTCGGTGAAGGACGGGATGGCGGTGGCGCGGACGGGCGCGGCCTGCATGATCGAGGTCCCCCCTCGGATCGAGTGTACGGGGTGTGATACCAGAGTCACTGTTTGGTGTTACCAGGGCGTGACCGACCGGTCAAACGCTGATGAAGCCTCGATGCGGACCCCCGGAACGCCGACGCGGCCCTGACGGCCGCCCTCATCAGCGAGGACGTTCAGGACCGCGTCGACTCGGCCATTACTGGCCAGTAAGTACTTGTGCGCGAGTTCACACGCTCGGCTCACACCGCCTGGGTGGCGACGTAGGAGCCGCGCTTCTCGACGGCCATCTGGTAGAGACGGCCGGCGCGGTACGAGGAACGGACCAGGGGACCGGACATCACACCGGAGAAGCCGATCTGCTCGGCCTCCTCCTTCAGCTCGACGAACTCGTGCGGCTTGACCCAGCGCTCCACCGGGTGGTGCCGGACGGAGGGGCGCAGGTACTGGGTGATGGTGATCAGCTCACAGCCGGCCTCGTGCAGCTGCCGCAGCGCCTCGCTGACCTCCTCGCGCGTCTCGCCCATGCCGAGGATCAGGTTCGACTTGGTCACCAGGCCGAAGTCGCGGGCGTCGGTGATGACCTTCAGCGAGCGCTCGTAGCGGAAGCCGGGGCGGATCCGCTTGAAGATCCGCGGGACCGTCTCGACGTTGTGCGCGAACACCTCGGGGCGGGCGGAGAAGACCTCCGCGAGCTGCTCGGGGACCGCGTTGAAATCGGGGGCCAGCAGCTCGACCTTGGTCCGGCCGGCCTCGCGGTCCGCCGTCTGCGCGTGGATCTGGCGCACGGTCTCGGCGTACAGCCAGGCGCCGCCGTCCTCCAGGTCGTCGCGGGCGACGCCGGTGATGGTGGCGTAGTTCAGGTCCATGGTGACCACGGACTCGCCCACACGGCGGGGCTCGTCCCGGTCGAGCGCCTCGGGCTTGCCGGTGTCGATCTGGCAGAAGTCGCAGCGCCGGGTGCACTGGTCGCCGCCGATGAGGAAGGTCGCCTCGCGGTCCTCCCAGCACTCGTAGATGTTCGGGCAGCCGGCTTCCTGGCAGACCGTGTGCAGGCCCTCGCTCTTCACGAGGTTCTGCATCTTCGTGTACTCGGGACCCATTTTCGCCCGGGTCTTGATCCACTCGGGCTTGCGCTCGATGGGGGTCTGGCTGTTGCGGACCTCCAGGCGCAGCATCTTGCGTCCGTCGGGTGCGACTGCGGACACGTCGGCTCCCTGTAGCTTCGATTCGTCGGCGTACACCAGGGTACGCCCGTACTGATTGGGCCCTGCCGGTGAGGCCAACCTCACGGCCGCAGGGTGCATTCCCTCGATCAGGCGGACGCCTTCTCGATCACCCGCGGCTTGAGCTCCGCGTTCTCCAGGATGTCGCGCAGGTGGCGCTCCACCACCGGCAGCACCTCCTCGATCGTGATGTCGCGGCCCAGCTCGGCCGCCAGCGAGGCCACCCCCGCGTCCCGGATGCCGCACGGGATGATGCGGTCGAACCACCGGTTGTCGGGGTTCACGTTGAACGAGAACCCGTGCATGGTGACACCCTTGGCGACCCGGATGCCGATCGCGGCGATCTTGCGGTCCTCGCGGCGCTGGCCGGCGTTGGAGGGCGCGTACTCCGGGCCGTTCAGCCGCGGGTCGAACTCCTCGTCGGCGATCCGCGGGTCGAAGTCGAGGGAGAGGCCGCCGAGCGCGGGCCGCTGCTCGACCGGGTCGCCGAGCACCCACACCCCGCTGCGGCCCTCGACCCGGGTGGTCTCCACGCCGTACTCGGCGCAGGTGCGGATCAGGGCCTCCTCCAGGCGCCGCACGTGCGCGACCACGTCCACCGGGCGCGGGAGCTTCTGGATCGGGTAGCCCACGAGCTGGCCGGGGCCGTGCCAGGTGATCTTGCCGCCGCGGTCCACGTCGATGACGGGGGTGCCGTCCAGCGGGCGCTCGCTGTCGTCGGTGCGCCGGCCGGCCGTGTACACCGGGGGGTGCTCCAGCAGCAGCACGGTGTCCGGGATCTCGTCGGCGAACCGGGCCGCGTGCACCCGGCGCTGCTCGTCCCACGCCTCCTGGTAATCGACGGCATCCGCGCCGAACCCCATGCGGACGAACCGCAACTCACTCACGGCAAGCGCCTCCCTCAGCGGACCGGTGTGTCAGGCCTGTAACGCGCCCACGCCACTGTACGTCCGCCCGTCACGCGTCAGCCCTGGGGCCAATCCTCACACGATCGGATGAATGCCTGGGGAAGCGTGCGATCAGCTGCTCACTCTCCGCTACATTCGCGCCGTTCGAGAGGCCAAATCGGCTGCTCACAGGCAATCCCGGCACTTCAGAGAAGTCCGGAAGGCAGGAGACCGCACCGCAGATGACGGACCGACCCGCGCAGCGCACCCCCAACCGCCAGCTCGCCGCGCTCATCGCAGAGGCGGGGTTCTCCAACGCGGGTCTGGCCCGACGCGTCGACCAGCTCGGTCTGGAGCACGGGCTGGACCTCAGATACGACAAGACGTCCGTCACCCGCTGGCTGCGTGGGCAGCAGCCCCGGGGCACGACGCCGGCCCTCATCGCCGAGGTGTTCACGCGCCGGCTCGGGCGCCGGCTCAGCGCCCAGGACCTCGGCCTGGACGCCTGCGCCCCGGTGTACGCCGGGCTGGAGTTCGCGGCCACCCCCGAGGAGGCCGTCGACATCGTCAGCGGGCTGTGGCGCAAGGACTCGGGCAGCCACGCCGAGCTGCGCAAGATCGCCTTCACTCCGGCCGGGCTCGTCGTGCCCAGCCGGGACTGGCTGATCGGCAAGGCCGACGACCGGGTGGCCCGCGAGCCGGCGCTCCGGGTACCCGCCCAGGCCCGTCCCGGCGCGCTCAAGGACCGCCCGGAGACCGTGCCGGCCCCGCCCCGGCCGCGCGGAACGACCGCCCGTGTCCCCGGGCACAAGGTCTCCGGCGGCGACATCGCCGCGCTGCGCTCGGTCGGCGAGCTGTTCCGCACCCTCGACGACGCCTACGGCGGCGGGCACGCCCGGCAGGCCCTCGTGCGGTACCTGGAGCACGAGTGCGAGCCGATGCTGCGCGGCAGTTACGACGAGCAGACCGGCCGCCGGCTGTTCGCCGCGGCGGCCGACCTCACCCGGCTCGCGGGCTGGACGTCGTACGACATCGCGGCGCACGGGCTCGCCCAGCGCTACTTCGTCCAGGCCCTGCGGCTCGCCCAAGCGGCCGGTGACCGGTCCTACGGCTCCTACGTCCTGGTCACCATGAGCCGCCAGGCCGTCTACCTCGGGCACGGCCGGGAGGCGGTGCAGCTCGCCCGGGTGGCCCAGCAGGGCGTGGGCACCGGCGCGCCCCCGGCCGTACAGGCGCTGCTGCACGCCTCCGAGGCCCGCGCGCACGGGGTGCTGGGGGAGGTGCGGGCGTGCACCGGCGCGCTGGTGCGGGCCGAGCGCGCCCTGGAGGCGGCCCGGCCCGGGGACGAGGTGCCGCACTGGGCCCGGTTCTTCGACGAGGCGCAGCTCGCCGACGAGTTCGGGCACTGCCACCGCGACCTCCACCAGTTCCGGGCGGCCGCGCAGCACGCCGAACGCTCCCTGCAGCTGCGCGCGCCCTCCTACGCCCGCAGCCGCCTCTTCTGCCGCGTCGTCCTCGCCACCGCCCGGCTCGGCCTCGGCGAACT
This sequence comes from Streptomyces sp. WI03-4A, assembly GCF_033792105.1. NCBI lineage: Bacteria > Bacillati > Actinomycetota > Actinomycetes > Kitasatosporales > Streptomycetaceae > Streptomyces > Streptomyces sp. WI03-4A. The sequence continues at coordinate 12,296 of NZ_JARAUO010000049.1, read as the reverse complement.
CGACCAGGCCTGCGCCCTGGCCGCCGAGGCCGCCGGCCAGGCGGCGGAAATGCGCTCCGCCCGCGCGATCGAGTACGTCAGGGACTTCGAACGCCGCCTGGAGCCCTACAGGGACGCCCCACCGGCCCGGGGTTACCGGGAACGGGTCGCGGCACTGGGCTGAGCGGCCGGCGGCGGTGCTGGGCCGAGCGGCCGGAGTCGTGCCCGGTTGAGGTTCGGCCGGGTCACGCCGCGCGGGGCAGGGTGGCTGTCGGGTCCGCCCGGTGCAGGGAGCCCGCTGCGCCCAGGTCCGTCAGGATCGCCGACGCGGCCCGGTGGGCGGAGTGCAGGGCGCCCTGGACGGTGCTGGTGTCGCGGTGGTCGCCGCAGACGTACAGGCCGGCCAGCAGGCGCACCGGGCGGCGCAGGTCGTGCGGCGGGCGCATCGCCGGTACCGCTTCCGGGGTGTGATGCACCGCCAGCGTCTCCCAGCGGCGGGTCGGCGTGCCGTAGAGCCGGGTCAGATGGATGCGGACGGCGGTGTCGACCGCGTCGGGCGGTGTGCCCAGCACCGTCGACGAGATCAGCACCCGGCCGGCCGGCGCCCGGCTCGGGTCGACGCTGCTGAGCACCGCCGTGTGCGCCACCGGCCCGCCGCGGTCGGCGTCCAGCAGCAGCGAGGTGCCCGTCGCGAGCACCGCCGCCGGGTCGTCCGTGGTGTGGTGGACGACCGTCACCGGGTGGAAGTCCGGCACCCGCAGCCCCGGCAGCAGGTCGGCCGCGGCCCGCGCGTCGGTCGCCAGCAGCACCGCGCGGCAGCGGATCACCCCGTGCTCGGCCGTGGTCACCGCCGTCGTGGACACGGAGGTGACCCGCACCCCGGTGTGCACGGTGCCCGGCGGCAGCGTCCGGGCCAGCAGCTCCGGCACCGCCTCCGCACCGCCCTCCGGCACGCACAGCCGCCCGCTCGCGAAGGAGTGCAGCGCGAGGTCGGCGCACCTGCTGGAGGTGGTCAGGTCCGGATCGCACAGGAGGGCGGCCAGCAGCGGGCGCAGGAAGCCGTCGACGGTCCGCGCGGGCACCCCGCGGGCCGCGAGGGCCTGCGCGGCGGGCAGTTCGGGGCGGGCCAGCAGGCGCTCGACCGGTGTGGCGGCGATCCGGCCCAGGGCGGTGCCGAGGCGGGCCTGGTCGACGGCGCCGCCCACCGGCGCACCGGCCCGGCCCGGCACGGCCGACGATCCCCTGGGGGCGCTCGCCAGGGCGCGCACCACATGAAGTGCGCCCCTCGCGCTCCCCGTGGTCGCCGGTGCGCCGGCCCGGTGGGTGCGCCCGTCGCGGTGGAGCAGGACGCCCGGCGCGAAGCGGCGCAGGGCGAGCGAACCGAGCCCCGGGGTGAGGCGCAGTTCGGGACTGGACGTGGACAGCAGCTGCCCGATGCGGTCGAGGCGGAAGCCGTCCACCTTCTCGGTCGACATGCGGCCGCCCACCCAGGGGGCGGCCTCCAGGACTGCGGTCGATACTCCTGCGCTGGTGAGCCGGTGAGCCGCCGAGAGTCCGGCGATCCCGGCTCCCACGATGACGACGTCCACCTGGTACGCGGGCTCAAGCACGAGGCCCCTCCTGTGGTTGCGCGGCCGGTGGAGACGTCATGCCCCCAACAGGCCTCGGGAATACCCGAGTTCGGGTCGAGGGTAGGTTCGCTCTCGGTCAGGAACAGTCGCGCATCGACAGAGCACGGTCGCACGACGGTCGCATACGGTCACAAGGCAGCGCGGATCGCGTCGTCGACCTCAGGGAACGCGAACGCGAACCCCGACTCCAGCAGCCGCTTGGGCACCACCCGCGCACTGCCCAGCACCTCCCCGGCCATCTCGCCCAGCACCGACCGCAGGACGGGCGCCGGGACGGCGAACAGCGTCGGCCGCCGCAGCACCCGCCCCATCGCCTCGGTGACCTCACGGTTCGTCAGCGGCCGGGGCGCCGTCAGGTTGAACGGCCCGGACAGCGTGTCGTGGTCGATCAGATGCCGGATCGCGGCGACCTCGTCGTGCAGCGCGATGTACGACCAGTACTGCCGCCCGTCGCCCATCCGGCCCCCGAGCCCCGCCCTGAACAGCGGGAACAGCTTGGCCCAGGCCCCGCCGTCCCGGGCCACGACCAGCCCCGTGCGCAGCAGCACCGTCCGCACGCCCGCCTCCTGCACCGGCGCCGTCGCCTCCTCCCACTCCACGCAGAGCGACGGCAGAAAACCGTCCCCCGGCGGCGCGTCCTCGTCCACGGCCCGGTCGCCGGTGTCGCCGTAGACGCCCATCGCGCTGCCGTTCACGAAGACCCGCGGCGGTGTGTCCAGCGAGGCCACCGCCTCCGCCAGGGCGGCCGTGCCGAGCACCCGGCTGTCCCGGACCAGCCGCTTGTACTCGGGCGTCCAGCGCCGGTCCCCGATGCCCGCCCCGGCGAGATTGACCACCGCGTCGCAGCCGACCAGCCCCGCCGCGTCCACCTGCTGCCGTTCCGGGTCCCAGCGGACCTCGTCCGCCCCCCGGGGCGCGCGGCGCACCAGGCGCACCACCTCGTGCCCGTCCGCGGTCAGGGACCGCACCAGGGCGCTGCCGATGAGACCGGACGCGCCGGCCACCGCGATTCGCGAAGGTTCCATGAGGTCATCCTTACCCCGTGCGCCCCTAAGGTGGCCGTCATGTCCGCACCGTCCATACGTCTCGCCCTGCCCGCCGACGAGGAGCAGCTCGCCGTGCTCGACCGGACCGCCTGGTCCGTCCTGCACTCCGTGCAGCCCGCGCCGCTGCCGCCGTACCCGCCCTTCTTCGACGAGCGCCACCGGCCGCACGACTACCTGGTCGCCGAACACGACCGGCGGATCGTCGGCTACGTCCGCCTCGTGCGCGCCACCGCGTTGGCCGCCAACGCCCACGTGCGCCAGATCCAGGGCCTGGTGGTCTCCGACGAGGTCCGGGGCATGGGCGTGGGCCGGGCGCTGGTCCGGGCCGCGATCGAGGAGGCGCGCCGGCGCGGCGCACGCCGCCTCACCCTGCGCGTGCTCGGGCACAACGCCCCCGCGCGGGCGCTGTACGAGTCCGAGGGCTTCGTGGTCGAGGGCGTGCAGCCGGAGGAGTTCCTGCTCGACGGCGAGTACGTCGACGACGTGGCCATGGGCCGCTTCCTCTGAGCCCCACGGCTCCGCCGAGCCCCACGGCGCGCCGAGACCGGTCCTACGACGTGATCAGCCGGCCCGTGTCGACCGGGACCGTCGCCGAGCCCGCCCGGCCGGCGTCGCCCGCCACCTCGTCCGCCGTCAGGACGTAGCCCGTCTCCGTGTCCGAGGTGGAGCGGGCGAAGACCACCCCGAACACCCGGCCGTCCGTGGTCAGCAGCGGGCCGCCGGAGTTGCCCGGCAGCACCGTCGAGCGGATCGAGTAGATCTCCCGGGTGACCGTGCTGTCGCCGTAGATGTTCCGGCCCGTCGCCCGGATCCGGTTCGCCACCGTCGCCGCCTGCAGGTCCAGGCTGCCGTCCTGCGGATAGCCCGCGACCACCGCCGAGTCGCCGTGCGCCGCGCCCCGGTCGAACCGCAGCACCGGGGCGCGCAGCGCCGGCACGTACAGCACCGCCACGTCCCGGTCCGGGTCGAAGAGCACCACCCGGGCCGCGTACGCGGGACCGACCCCGCCCACCCGCACGCTCGGCCGGTCGATGCCCGCCACCACGTGCGCGTTCGTCATCACGTGCCGCGGCGTGTAGACGAAGCCGCTGCCCTCCCGCCCCTCGGTGCCGGAGGCGCCCTCGATCTTCACCGTGCTCCGCCGGGCCGCCTCGGTCGCGGCGGGCGTGACGTTGTCGCCGCTGGGCCGCGCCACCCGGGCCGTCGATTCGTTCTCGAACGGGTTGAAGACCTGCGGGAAACCCGCCTCCGTCAGCGCCGAGGTGGCCCGCGAGAACCACACCGGCGTGGTCGCCGGCATCGTCTGCTGCACCGCGCCCAGCAGCGTCGAACCCCGGATCGCCGTCGTCAGCGTCTGCGACGAGGACGCGCCCAGCACACTCGCCGCGACCCACGCCACGATCAGCACGGCCACCGAGTTGGCCGCCGCGCCCCCTATACCGTCCGCCACCCGCAGCGGACCCCGGCCCTCCCGGGCCAGCTCCCGGCGCAGCCGCAGCGCCAGCCGGCCCGCCAGCTCGTGCCCCACCATGCCCGGCAGCAGCACCGTCAGCACCGCGAGCACGGTCGCCTCGGCCGACCCGCGCGCCACCAGACCGGTCACCCACGGCAGCGCCCACACACCGACGACCGCACCGCCCACGAACCCGGCCAGCGACACACATCCGGCCACCAGCCCACGCCGGTAACCGGAGGCCGCGTAGCCGACGACCACCAGCACGAGCACCAGGTCGAGCAGGTCCACGGAGCCGCCTTTCTCTCGGACCCCCTAATACGGGCAGGACGGGCCCGGTGATCAGTCACGCGAGCGCGTGCACGACCCCGGACGGCGAACCGGCCACGTTCGGGTATACCCCCAGAAACGTCCCGCACCGGGACGATGGTTCCGCCAGGTGGCAGAGCGCACATCGCGAGCGGCCCCCGGGCGGCCCGACAGTGACACCATGCGTGCCTTCCGAAGAGCGCGGGCGCCACAGGAGCGGCGGGCCGGGCGGATCCCCGGCGGCGCCCTGGTCGCCCTGGGACTCCTGCCCGGCCTGACCGCCGTGCTCGCCCTGACCCTGAGCGCCCGCGGCGTCGAGCGTCCCGTCGCGGTCCCCCTGGGACCGGCCGGGGTACAGCCCGCCGCGGACCACACCGCCGGCCGGCCGCTCATCGTGCCGCGCTCCGCCTGGCTGGACCGCACCACCGCGCCGCGCACCCCGCCGCCCCCGCGCTACGACGACCGGGTCGTGGCCGTCTTCGTCCACCACACCGACTCGCCCAGCCGGTACGACTGCGCCGACGCGCCCCGGATCATCCGCGGCCTGTACGCCGGCCAGACCGGCCACCGCCGCTGGGACGACATCGGCTACAACTTCCTCGTCGACCGCTGCGGCACCATCTACGAGGGCCGCGCCGGAGGTGTCGACCGGCCCGTCACCGGCGCCCACACCCAGGGCTTCAACCACCGCACCGCCGGCATCGCCGCCCTCGGCACCTTCACCGCGGGTGCCTCCGTGCCCAAGGCCATGACGGACGCGATCGCCGCCCTCGCGGCCTGGAAGCTCGGTCTCGCCGGCATCGACCCGCGCGACCACGTCCACCTGGTCTCCAGCAGCGGCCTGAGCCGCTACCGGGCGGGCAGCACCGTCGTCCTGCCCGCCGTGTCCGGCCACACCGACGGCTACCCGACCAGCTGCCCCGGCGCCGCCCTGAGCGCCCGGCTCCCGCAGATCCGGGACACGGCCGCGCGCCTCCAGGGCCGGACGTCCACAGCCACGCAACAGGCGGCTCACCGGTCCCCCTGAGGCCGCCGCCCTACCGTCGGGGCATCGAGCACCGCGCCCCCGGGGCGCGCCGACGGGAGGCGGGGAGACGATGAGCGGTCGAACGGAACGGCAGGACGAGCGGCCGGAGTGGTCGGGGCGGTCGGAACAGCCGGAGCGGTCGCGGCGGCGGGCGCCTGCGGACCCGTCGTGGACGCGGGCGGCGCGCCGCCCCTGGACGGTCGCCTGCGTCGTGGCGGCCGTCGTGCTCGGACCGGCCGCGGCGACCGCGTCCGCGCTCGACCGGGCCAACGCCGCGCCGCTCCTGCACGCCCCGCAGCGCGGGACGCACCAGGGAACCGTCAGCCCCTGAAGCGGTCCCACAGCTTCGGGTACAGCTCGGCGAGGGCGTCCTCGCGCTCGAAGTCGACCGGTGTGCCCTCCGGCTCCGCGGGCGCCGGCTCGATCCCCAGGTCCGGGGCGACGGTGCCGGTGAGCTGCTCGTACGCCTCGTCCGCCGCGTAGCCCAGCTCCTCGCCGTCGCCGTCGATCTCCTCGTCGAAGTCGCCGAGCAGGTCGGCCAGGGTGTCGGGGGCGTGCAGCCCGCCCTCGAAGACCTCCCGGCCCTGGCCGATCAGCCAGCACCGGAAGTAGTCGAACGCGTCGTCGCTCGCCCCGTCCAGCAGCACCCAGGCGGCACCCCACAGGTCCCAGCGGTAGGCGCGGTTGTACCGGGCCTCGAAGTGACGGGCGAAGTCCAGGACCATGTCCGGGTCGAGCTGGAGCAGCCGGTCCAGGAGCAGGTCGGCCTGCTCCTCCGGGTCGCCCTCGGCGGCCTCGCGGGTGGCGTCGATCAGCTCCCAGAACTCCGTCTCGTCCATCACGCCACCAGCATCGGGCCTGAGCCGGTGGGGCGCACGTGGAGTGCGGCGGATCGTTATGTCCCGTACAGCGCGGCGAGCCGTACGGCGTCCCGCGCGAACCGCTCCCGCAGACCGCGCGGCGCGAGCACCTCGGCCTCGGGCCCGAGGGCCGTGAGCTGGTCGTGCGCCACCTCCTCCGACTCCACCGGCAGGGTCACCGTGACCCACCCGTCCCCGTCCGGCTCGCCCGCGCCGGCCAGCGCCTCCCGCGCGGAGAGCGGATCGACCACCCGCGGCAGCCCGCGCGCCCCGGCCGGGGACAGCCGTACGACGGCCTCGGCGCGCAGGATCGACCGCGCGAACCGCTCGGCCTGCGCCGCCCAGTGCGCGGGCAGGTCGAAGTCCGGGTCACGGGCGAAGCGCTCCTCGTGGACCTCGACGGCGCCGAAGCGGTCCATGCGGTACGTGCGGAAGGCACCGCCCTCGGGCACCCGCGCGCACAGGTACCAGACGCCCGCCTTCAGCACGAGCCCGTACGGCTCCAGCTCCCGCTCGACGGTGGTCTCCCCGCGCCGGTAGGCGGCGGTGATCCGCCGGTCCGCCCAGACGGCCTCGGCGATCACCGGCAGCGGCCCGGGCGTCCTCGGCTCCCGGAACCAGGCGGGCGCGTCCAGGTGGAACCGCTGGGCGGCGCTGTCCGGGGCGTCCCGCAGGGACGGCAGCAGGGCGGCGGCGACCTTGAGCCGGGCCGCCGAGGCCGCGTCCTCCAGGCCCATCTCCCGCAGCGCCCCCGGCACCCCGCTCAGGAACAGCGCCTCCGCCTCGCTCCGGGCCAGCCCGGTCAGCCGGGTCCGGTACCCGCCGACCAGCCGGTACCCGCCGGCCCGCCCCCGGTCGGCGTAGACCGGCACGCCCGCCTCCGACAGCGCCTGCGCGTCCCGGGTCACCGTGCGCTCCGACACCTCCAGCTCCCGCGCCAGCTCGGCGGCGGTCATGGAGGGCCGGGACTGGAGCAGGAGCACCATCTTGATGAGCCGGGCGGCACGCATGCCCTCATGATGCCGGGGGCCACCGACAGCGGACGGGGGACAGCAGAAGGGAACAGTAGAAGGGGTACGGCATCGGCCGTACCCCTTCTGTCGAACTCGGTGTGACTACAGCCCGTACATCTCGCGGGCTTCCTTCACCGCCGTCGCCTTGACCTCGCCGCGCTTGGCGAGCTGGGCCAGGGCCGCGACGACGATCGACGGGGCGTCGACGCCGAAGTGGCGGCGGGCGGCCTCACGGGTGTCCGACAGACCGAAGCCGTCGGCGCCCAGCGAGGACCAGTCCTGCTCGACCCACTGCGCGATCTGGTCCGGGACCTGGCGCATGTAGTCGGAGACCGCGAGGACCGGGCCCTCGGCGCCCTGCAGCGCCTGGCGGACGTACGGCAGCCGCTCCTCGCCGCGCAGCAGGGCCGCGTCGGCCTCGAGCGCGTCACGGCGCAGCTCCGTCCAGGAGGTCGCCGACCAGACGTCGGCGGCCACGCCCCACTCGTCGGCGAGCATCCGCTGCGCCTCGAGGGTCCAGTGGATCGCCGTGCCGGAGCCCAGCAGCTGGAGGCGCGGGGCGTTGGCCGGGACGGTCACGCCCGCGGACTCCGCCGTGTTGAAGCGGTACAGGCCCTTGACGATGCCCTCGTCGATGCCGAGGCCCTGCGGCTTCGCGGGCTGCGGCACCGGCTCGTTGTAGACCGTCAGGTAGTAGAAGACGTTCTGGTCCTCGCCCGGCTTGGCCTCGCCATACATCCGGCGCAGACCCTCACGGACGATCACCGCGATCTCGTAGGCGAACGCCGGGTCGTACGACAGCGCCGCCGGGTTGGTGGCCGCGATCACCGGGGAGTGGCCGTCGGCGTGCTGGAGGCCCTCGCCCGTCAGGGTCGTGCGGCCGGCCGTCGCGCCGACGAGGAAGCCGCGGCCGAGCTGGTCGCCGAGCTGCCACATCTGGTCGGCCGTGCGCTGCCAGCCGAACATCGAGTAGAAGATGTAGAACGGGATCATCGCCTCGCCGTGCGTCGCGTACGCGGTGGACGCGGCGATGAAGTCGGCCATGGAACCGGCCTCGGTGATCCCCTCGTTGAGGATCTGGCCGTTCTTGGCCTCCTTGTAGTACATCAGCTGGTCGCGGTCGACCGGCTCGTACGTCTGGCCCTTGGGGGAGTAGATGCCCAGGGACGGGAAGAGGCTCTCCATGCCGAAGGTGCGCGCCTCGTCGGGGACGATCGGCACCCAGCGCCGGCCCGTCTCCTTGTCGCGGACCAGGTCCTTGACCAGGCGGACGAAGGCCATGGTGGTGGCCACGTTCTGCGCGCCGGAGCCCTTGTCGAAGGAGGCGAACGCCTTCTCCGCGGGGGCGGGCAGCGGGGCCAGCGCGTGCGTGCGGCGGGCCGGGGCCGGGCCGCCGAGGGCCGCGCGGCGCTCCTGGAGGTAGCGGACCTCGGGGGAGTCGGCGCCCGGGTGACCGTAGGGCACCACGCCGTCGGCGAAGTCGCTGTCCTTGATCGGCAGGCCGAGCAGGTCGCGCATCGTCTTGAACTCGTCCACCGAGAGCTTCTTCATCTGGTGGTTGGCGTTCTTCGACGCGAAGCCCTCGCCGAGGGTGTGGCCCTTGACCGTCTGGGCCAGGATCACGGTAGGCGCGCCCTTGTGCTCGACGGCGGCCTTGTACGCGGCGAAGACCTTGCGGGCCTCGTGACCGCCGCGCGAGAGGTGGAAGCACTCGAGGATCTTGTCGTCGCTCAGCAGCTTCGCCATCTCGGCGAGCGCCGGGTCCTTGCCGAAGAAGTCCTCGCGGATGTAGGCGGCGCCGCGGGTCTGGTACGTCTGGACCTGGGCGTCCGGTACCTCGCGCAGCCGGCGTACGAGCGCGCCGGTGGTGTCGAGCTGGAACAGCTCGTCCCAGGCGGTGCCCCACAGCGTCTTGACGACGTTCCAGCCGGCGCCGCGGAACTGGGCCTCCAGCTCCTGCACGATCTTGAAGTTGGCGCGGACCGGGCCGTCGAGGCGCTGCAGGTTGCAGTTGATGACGAAGGTGAGGTTGTCCAGCTCCTCACGCGCGGCGAGCGCGATGGCCGCCGTCGACTCCGGCTCGTCCATCTCGCCGTCGCCGAGGAAGGCCCACACGTGCGAGGCGGAGACGTCCTTGATGCCGCGGCTGGTGAGGTAGCGGTTGAAGCGCGCCTGGTAGATCGCCGACAGCGGGCCGAGCCCCATGGAGACGGTCGGGAACTCCCAGAGCCAGGGCAGCCGGCGCGGGTGCGGGTACGACGGCAGGCCGTTGCCGCCGGCCTCCTGGCGGAAGTTGTCCAGGTGCGCCTCGTTCAGACGGCCGTCGAGGAAGGCGCGGGCGTAGATGCCGGGGGAGGCGTGGCCCTGGATGTACAGCTGGTCGCCGGAGCCGTCGCCCTCCTTGCCCTTGAAGAAGTGGTTGAAGCCGGTCTCGTACAGCCAGGCGGCGGAGGCGAAGGTGGCGATGTGGCCGCCGACGCCGTGCTTGGCGCCGCGGGTCACCATGGCGGCCGCGTTCCAGCGGTTCCAGGCGGTGATCCGGGCCTCCATCTCCGGGTCACCGGGCAGGCCCGGCTCCGCGGAGGTGGGGATGGTGTTGACGTAGTCGGTCTCGAGGAGCTTCGGCAGCGCGATGCCGCCCGCCTCGGCGCGTTCCAGCGTGCGCCGCATCAGGTACGCGGCGCGGTGCGGCCCGGCCTCCCGCGCGACGGCGTCCAGGGAGGCCTGCCATTCGGCGGTCTCCTCCGGGTCGCGGTCCGGGAGCTGGTCGAGCGCGCTCGGCTGGATGGCGTGGGGGTCGGTCATGTCGCCGCCTTCCTCAGTCGAAGGGGGTTCCCTCATCGTCAAGGGTTCGGGGTTGCCCTAGGTCTTTGGCAGGACAGGGCAGGGAGACTTCGGTGGAAGTCCGTCGGCGACTGTAACCCCCTGATCGATGATCGATCAAAGGGTTGAGGTCGAAAACCTCTTGATTCCGAGAAAGTCGGCACCGGGTGCCTTCGGCATGGGCACCCGGTGCCGTGTTCGATCAGGGTTTTCGCAGGTGAGCGCGGGTGTGCTCGGCTGCGTTCGAGGGGGTGCCCGGGTGGGTCAGGGGCGCGGGGCGCAGCCCAGTACGTGGGCCTTCACCAGCTCCGGGATGCGGGGGTCTCGGCGCTTGAAGGCCTGCACCAGCTCCTCGTGCTCCTCCGCGTACGACTGCTGGACCGTGCCCAGCCAGCGGATGGACAGGGCCGTGAAGACCTCGATGCCCAGGCCCTCCCAGGTGTGCAGGAGCACCGAGTTGTCCGCCGCGCGCACCAGCTCGCGGTGGAACCCCACCGTGTGGCGCACCTGGCCGGTGCCGTCGGCGGCGCGGTCGGCCTCGTAGAGGGCCAGGACGTGCGGCTCCAGGGCCGAGCAGTCCTCGGCGAGGCGTTCCGCCGCCAGCTCCGCCGCGATGGCCTCGAGGCCCGCCCGGACCGGGTAGCTCTCCTCCAGGTCGGCCGCGGTCAGGTTCCGCACCCGGACGCCCTTGTTGGGGGCCGACTCGATCAGCCGCAGCGACTCCAGCTCGCGCAGCGCCTCGCGCACCGGGGTCTGACTGACCTCCAGCTCGGTGGCGATCCGCCGCTCCACGATCCGCTCGCCCGGCTGCCAGCGCCCGCTGACGATTCCCTCCACGATGTGCTCGCGGATCTGTTCGCGCAGCGAGTGGACGACGGGCGCGGTCATGAGGGCTCCTTCGGGAAGGGCTGACGTTTAGACAATACGGCGGGTTCGCTCCGCGGGTAGGGCGTGCGGGGGCGCTTTGGCGCAGGTGAGACGAGACTTACACGGCGTGAGCGGGGGCTCGGCGCCCGGCTCCCCGGGAGGTTCCGGCCGCCCTCGTCACAAAGGCGACGCCCCGCCCGGGAAGTCCCGGGCGGGGCGTCGTACGTCCTGATGAGCGATCAGAGGCCCAGCTCGACCTCGAACTCGCCCGCCTCCAGGATCGCCTTGACGGCCGTCAGGTAACGGGCCGCGTCGGCGCCGTCGACCAGGCGGTGGTCGTAGGAGAGCGTCAGGTAGGTCATGTCGCGGACGCCGATGACCGTGCCCTCCTCGGTCTCGATGACGGCCGGACGCTTGACCGTGGCACCGATGCCGAGGATCGCGACCTGGCCCGGCGGCACGATGATCGTGTCGAACAGCGCGCCGCGCGAACCGGTGTTGGAGATGGTGAAGGTCGCGCCGGACAGCTCGTCCGGGGTGATCTTGTTGGCGCGGACCTTGCCGGCCAGCTCCGCCGTGGCCTTGGCGATGCCCGCGATGTTGAGGTCGCCGGCGTGCTTGATGACCGGGGTCATCAGGCCCTTCTCGGAGTCCACCGCGATACCGACGTTCTCGGTGTCGAAGTAGGTGATCGTGCCCTCGGCCTCGTTGATCTTGGCGTTGACGACCGCGTGGGCCTTCAGCGCCTGGGCCGCCGCCTTCACGAAGAACGGCATCGGGGAGAGCTTGACGCCCTCGCGCGCGGCGAAGGAGTCCTTGGCCTGGGCGCGCAGGCGCATCAGGCGCGTGACGTCCACCTCGACGACCGACGACAGCTGGGCCTGCTCGTGCAGCGCCTTGACCATGTTGTCGCCGATGACCTTGCGGATCCGCGGCATCTTCACGGTCTGGCCGCGCAGCGAGGAGACCTCCAGCGCGGGCGCCGCCTTCTTGGCGGCCGGGGCGGCGGCAGCGGCCGGAGCCGGGGCCGCGGCGGCCTTCGCGGCCTCGGCGGCCGCGAGGACGTCCTGCTTGCGGATACGGCCGCCGACGCCGGTGCCCTTGACGCCGGCCAGGTCGACGCCGTTCTCGGCGGCGAGCTTGCGCACCAGCGGGGTCACGTAGGCGCCCTCGTCGGTCGCCTGGGTGGCGGTCGGCGCGGTGGGCGCGGCCGCCGGGGTGACCGGAGCCGGGGCGGGCGCCGGAGCGGCCGGAGCGGGAGCGGCGGCCACGGGGGCCGGAGCCGGGG